>JAXFPK010000077.1:0-47191 GCA_034179845.1 Rothia sp. (in: high G+C Gram-positive bacteria)
GGCCCAGGTGGTTAGCAGGCCGATGGGGACAACAATAATCACAAAGCCCATGGCGAAGACGAAGAAAATCATGAAGATCAGGTCTGAGTTGAACTCAATCATGGATTTCATCATGCCTGAGGCCTCAGCGACTGAGGCGACAGTAGCTACGGTGGTGTTCTTGGCCAGCGCGATCAGGGTGTTACCCAGGGGAGTGATGGAGCCGCGCAAAGCCTGCGGGAAGATCACGTAGCGGGCGGTGGGCAGGAAGCTAAGACCGATAGCGCGGGCTGCCTCGGCCTGGCCGACAGGCACAGTGTTAACGCCTGAGCGGATGGCTTCGCAGACGAAGGCCGCGTGGTAGATGGCAAGGACGATGACGGCGTAGATAAAGAAGTTCCACTCAAAGCTGGTTGCTAGTGAGAGCTGGAACTGGGTCCACACGCCCAAGATTGCCAGAGTCATCAGGATGGTCAGCGGGGTGTTGCGGACCAGGTGTACGTAGGCGGTGCCCGCCCAGCGTAGGGAAGGCACGGGCGAGATACGCATGAGTGCCAAGATGGAGCCAAGGACGAAGGATCCGATAGCTGCCCAGAAGGTCAGCTGGACGTTGGTCCAGAAGGCGCCGATGACGTCGTAGGTGGCAAAGAGCGTGGAGAGCTGTTCAGAGAACGACATGAAAGCCTCCGGTAGTTGAAAGATGGTGGTGTAGAGAGGGGGCACTGTGCCCTGTGGCCTTACTTGGGGTCAACAGTGGCACAGGCTTCGGTGAGGACGGGCGGGTTCAGCTCGGCGTTGTAGGTGTAGTCAGCGGCACCTACGTTCTTTTGGATGGCTTCTTCCCAGGCGCCGGTTTCGACCATCTTGTTGATGGCCGCATTGACGGCGGCACATTTGTCGGAGCCCTTGGGCAGACCGACACCGTATTTTTCGGTGGAGAAGGTGTGCCCGACGAGTTTGAGTTCGCCCTGGTTGGCCTTGGTGGAGGCTAGACCTGCCAGGATGATGTCATCGGTGGTGACAGCATCGACCATGCCAGCGTTGAGGGCAACGACGCAGTCAGAGTAGGAGTTCTGCTGAACGAGCTGAACCTCTGATGAGTAGTTGTCTTGAATCTTTTTGGCGCTGGTTGAGCCGGTGACAGAGCACAGGTTCTTCCCGGCAAGAGATTCGGGGCCGGTGATGTCGGTGTTATCTGCCTGTACCAGAAGGTCCTGGCCAGCTACGAAGTAGGGCCCGGCGAAGTCGACGGTTTTGAGTCGCTTTTCGGTGATGGAGTAGGTCGCAAAAATCATGTCTACCTGGTTATTGGTGAGCATGTTTTCGCGGTTGGAGCTGGGGGCCTCTACCCATTCGATCTGGTCTTCTGAGTAGCCTAGTTCAGCGGCGACGTAGCGGGCTACGTCGGTGTCGAAGCCGGTGTAGTCGCGTCCGTCTTGGTAGCCCAGGCCAGGCTGGTCGTATTTGATACCGATGCGGATGGTGTCTTCGCTACCGGATGCGGTGCAGCCGGAGAAGGCCAGGACGCCGGTGGCGAGCAGGGCCGCTAGGGTGCCGACCTTTGCTGTGGTAGGTAAGAAGTTCATGGTATGACCGTCCCCTTAGTGGCCCAGGATTTTGCCGAGGAAGTCCTTGGCGCGGTCTGACTGGGGGTTGGTGAAGAACTGATCGGGGGTGGCTTCTTCGACGATTTCACCGTCGGCCAGGAATACGATGCGGTCTGCTGCCTTGCGGGCAAAGCCCATCTCGTGGGTGACTACGATCATAGTCATTCCTTCGCGGGCTAGGGAGACCATGGTGTCGAGTACTTCGTTGACCATTTCGGGGTCCAGGGCGCTGGTGGGCTCGTCAAAGAGCATGACCTTGGGCTTCATGGCCAGGGCGCGGGCGATGGCTACGCGCTGCTGCTGACCGCCGGAGAGCTGGGCGGGCATCTTAGAGGCCTGGTTATCAACGCCGACCTTTTTGAGCAGGCTCATGGCCAGTTCTTCAGCGGCAGTCTTGTTCATGCCGCGGACCTTCTGGGGGCCTAGGGTGACGTTTTCCAGGATGGTTTTGTGGGCAAAGAGGTTGAAGGACTGGAAGACCATGCCGACTTCTGCGCGCAGGTTGGCTAGCTCTTTACCTTCTTCGGGCAGGTTTTTGCCGTCGATGGTGATGGTGCCGTCTGTGATGGATTCTAGGCGGTTGATGGTGCGGCAGAGGGTGGACTTGCCGGAGCCTGAGGGGCCGAGCAAGACGACAACTTCGCCCTTGCCGATAGAAAGGTTGATGTCCTTGAGGACGTGGTTCTCACCGTAGTGCTTGTTCACATGGGTGAGTTGAACCAGTGCGTTAGTAGTCACTGGGCTTCCTCTCGTATGGTGGATTCAGTGCGTGCGCCGGTAGCATTGAGGTGCTGTGGCACAAACCAAATGGTATATGTGCTTACCTTACTCCCTGTACGGTAAATAACTTGTTACGCGGGGTGTGGTTTTTGCAGTCATCTTTGTTTGGTGTGTTCGCTGGTGCCGGGCGGGAGCTTTGGCCCAGGTGGGAGGACGGTATGAATTATTTGCTAGTTGCAGTGACTTTTATGGTGCTGGCGGTGGTGACTGTTGCCTGTGCAGTGCTGGGCACAGATCGCTTAGTTCCGGCGCGTAAGGTGCTGGATGCGCTGAGCCAAGACGGTCTGGCGCTGGTTCCTGCCGCTGAGCCGCCGGTGATTCTTTCGGAACGTCCGGACGCAGCTGAGCTGGGTCGGGTGCGTTTTGCCACATCAGCGTTAGGGTATAACCGTGATGAGGTTGATGGGGTGCTTGCTCAAGTCATTGCTGAAAACAGCCGCCTGCGGGCCCAACTTGAGGCCCTGGGGCAGGTCTCTCAAGGCTCTCAGGGCTCGCAGGAGTCTCAGAGCTCTCAGGGTACGGACGCCGCACCTAGCTCAGATGGGCAAGGCTAGGCCAGTGGAGCGTCCGTCAGTGGAGCGTCCGCCTGCCCCTGTGAAAGGCCGGGTGCTTGAGCACGCCGCTGTAGCCCTGAACGTGAACGCCAGCCGGTTTGCCTTCTTCTTTGCCTCCCGGCCTCTTGCCCTACGGGTGGTTCTCATCTACGCTGCAAGTAGAATCTGGGGCTGGTTTATCTTTTCGACGGTGGGCCTGCACCAGACCTATAGCCCCTGGAAGAACACCTCTATGGGCTATCTGGAGTTCGTCACTATTTGGGATGCGGACTGGTATGCCAAGATAGCTGACCACGGTTACCCCAGTGTGCTCCCGGTGGGGGCTAGCGGCCAGGTGGCTCAAAATGAGTGGGCCTTCTACCCCCTCTACCCTTTCATCAGCGGCACTATCAGCAGGCTAACCGGCCTGGACTACCAGGTTCTTGCCCCTACCATCTCGCTTCTTTTCGGGTTCGGGGCAGCCTGGATGATCTACCGGCTTTTTGAGGCTAGCCTGCGCACTCGAAGACTGGCACTCACCTTTGATACCAACCAGTACGGGGGCGGGCAGGCCGTGACGGGCCAGCGCGCCGGTAGGAATACAGGCGGGGCGCACACAGGCGGGGCACACACAATCGAGGCGCACACAGACAGGGCACCCACAAGCGAAGTGGAAACAACAGCCCTCTGGGCAACTGCCGCCGTCAGCTTCTGCGCCATCGCCCCCATCTTACAAACAGGGTACGCCGAGGCCACCGGCCTTTTCTTCCTGGCCTGGGCCCTCTTTTGGCTGGTGCAGCAACGCTACCTCCTGCTGCTGATTCCGGCTCTAGGTGCTGCCCTCTCTCGCCCCGTGGGGGTGCCCCTGGGCGCCGCTGTGGGCCTCTGGTGGCTCATCTGCTGGGGTGCTCAAGCAAGGGAGCAAGGTTTTCTGCGGGCTCTGCGCTCAACCGGTCTGCAGCTAGCCTCTGCCCTGGCTGTCTGCGCTTTTGCCTTCATTCACCCGGCTCTTGCCTGGGCCGCTACCGGGCGTATGGACGCCTACACCGCCACCGAAGCAGCCTGGCGGGCAGGCGGCGAAAACGTACTACCCTTTGTGCCCTGGCTTACCCAAAGCCAACTGTATTTGGGGCAGGTGCTGGGGCCACTCGTCCTGCTCTTACTGCTCTTACTCTACCTGCTGTGCTTATCAGCCCCTGTGACCAGGCGGGTGCTCCACCCAGCTCTCATTACCTGGTGTGCAGCCTACGCACTCTACATGCTGGCCTTCTTCAACCCCCAGTCATCCACCTTCCGCCTGCTCTTACCTCTCTTCCCCCTCCTCTTGCCCCTGGTGGCTCTCTCAGCTTCGCGGGCCTACCGTTGGCTGCTGATTATCAGTGGGGCAACCCTACAATTTGGCTGGGTTGGCTGGCTCTGGCACTGGAAGCAACTACCCGGTGGTGGGGACTACCCGCCCTAAACCTGCAAGTTTTCACGAAAAACTTAGAAGTAAGCCAACTAAGCACTATGATGATAAGAAGGTAGAACTGGCAGCAGATGCCGGGCCACCGCAGACCAACCTCATTGAAGGAGAACCAAGATGGCAGCTCAGAAACCTCGCACCGGCGACGGCCCCCTCGAAATCGTGCGCGAAGGGCGCAGCATCGTCATGCGCATTCCCGTTGAAGGTGGCGGCCGACTGGTTCTTGACATCACCGAAGAAGAAGTTGAAGCCATCCGCGCCTGCGTCGAAAACGTCTAAACCTTAACACTCTTAGACCTTAGCCCTCCTAGGCCCTGCGCCCTAGGCCTCAGCCCCTGCCTATAACCCCTACCGGGTGACGGCGGGGGCTTTTAGCGTTTATAGACCAGGTAAAGGCCTTCACCTGCATGGATTAGAGACACAAAAACATCAGCGGTGCAGGCTGCTACCTCCTGCAAGACGGTGCGCACTGAAACAGTGATAGCGTCACGGGCAGTAGGGTTAGCCACCGCCCCACCCACCAGCGGGTCATGCAAAATCAGTAGCCCACCGGGCTCTAAGAGGGCTAGCGTGTCATAAACTAGCTGTTCAGCTAGCTGGCTACCTGCATCAATAAAAGCTAAATCATACGAGGCCGCCGACAGGCGGGGCAGTACCGCCGCAGCGTCCCCGGTAATGACGCGCACCCGGTGGCTAGCATCAAGGCCACTCACTGCCAGCAAAGACCGGGTAGCCTGGCAGCGGGTTGAATCAATATCAATGGTTGTGAGCGCAGCGCCGGGGGCTAAACCCATCACCAGGGCTGCGGTGGCGACACCGGCCCCGCACCCAATCTCTACCGCATGCTGGGCCTTGGTCGCAGCAGCTAGCACTGTGAGCAGTGAAGCTACCGACGGGGCCACAGGGGTAGCATCCAGTCGTTCGGCTTGAGCCCGGGCAGAAGCCACAGCTTCAGCCTCCAGGGGGAACTCTTCAGCATAAACCCAGCTTCGAGTTTGTTCCTGAGTATTCACCTAATACTTCACCTTCACATGAGCGCGCGCGGTAATGATTCTGGAAACATCTTAATCAACCCCACCCGTTTTATGGGCGAACACCCGGGCTGAACTGGTAATCTCTTTGTGTGTTTGGAATTAGCGGCCTCGAATTTATTGTTCTAGCGATCCTGGTGTTTGTCGTCATCGGGCCAGAACGTATGCCCGAGTATGCCCAGCAGCTCAAAGAATTTATCAAATGGGCGCGTCGCATGGCTTTTGACGCCAAAGATGACCTGAAAGAAACCCTGGGCCCAGATTTGGGCGACATCAACTGGCGCCAGTACGACCCCCGCCAGTACGACCCCCGCGTCATTGTGCGCGAGGCCTTCGCTGAAGACGAAGAAGAACGCCGTAAGGAACTTGAAGCTAAAGCCGCTGCTACACCGGCCGCATCGGTCAGCTCCCGCCTACCCCAGGGCGCCTGGGCCCCCTTCGACACCGAAGCCACCTAAACACTTACCCAGCCCTAGAAGCTAAAGGGGGGGGCTTATTACAAAAGGACCGCATCCATGATGCGGTCCTTTTGAGATTTTTGCACTCCCTATGAGCTGGGCTAGACAGTAAAAGGCAAAGAAGCACCGGCAAGCCCGCGCGGGCGGTGAGTCAAAGCCCGGGCGATTTTTACCAGCTCCTGGGCCGCCGCTGTCTCAGGGGCACCCCAGACAACCGGGGTGCCAGCGTCCCCACCCTCACGCAAGGCAACCTCTAAAGGCACAGACCCCAACAAGGGCACCTCATAGCCCAGGGCCTTACCCAAAGACTCCGTCAGCAGAGCCCCACCACCTTCACCAAAAAGCGGCAGACTGCTACCATCAGGCAACTGCAAAGCCGCCATATTCTCTAGCACCCCAATCACCTTCTGCCCGGTCTGCACACTCAAGGTACCAGCCCGCTGCGCCACATCCACAGCCGCCAACTGGGGGGTAGAAACCAGAAGAATCTCAGCATGAGGCAAAAGCTGGGCCATGGAAATAGCAATATCACCGGTGCCCGGGGGCAAATCAAGGAAAAGCACATCAAGATGCCCAAAATGCACATCAGTCAAGAACTGCTCTAAAGCCCGGTGCAACATAGGCCCACGCCAGGCAACAGGCTGATCAGGCTTCACAAACATGCCAATAGAAATCACCTTAATCACCCCGCCACCTGTAGGAGCTTCCAGCACCGGAGGAATGATCATATCGTCCATGCGGGTCGGGCCAGCGGTGATGCCCAGCAGCCCCGGAATTGAAAAACCGTGCACATCGGCATCAACAATCCCCACACTCAAGCCCATAGAGGCACAGGCCGCAGCCAGGTTAGCAGTGGCAGAAGACTTACCCACCCCGCCCTTACCAGAAGCCACCGCAAAAACACGGGTGAGCGAACCAGGGGCCGTAAAAGGGTTCTGCTTGGTGTGGCCCAGGCGCTGACGCAAAGCAGCCCGCTGATCAGGGCTCATAAACCCCATCTCAAGCTCAACCTCGCTCACCTGCCCCAGGGCAGAAACAGCAGCGCGGACGTCCGCCTCAATGGTCGAACGCAAAGGGCAACCCTCAACCGTCAGGAGCACCCTGATATGAGCCACAGAGCCAGCCAGCTCAGCCCGATCAACCATACCCAGCTCAGTGATAGGCTGGCGCAGCTCAGGGTCAATAACAGTTGCAAGGGCCGCTAGGAGCTCCTCATTCACATGTGATGTCTGCATAGGGTAAACCGCCTACTCGAAGGAGCGGTCGATGTCCTTAACCTTCTTCTTCTTACGCATCTTCGGGTGCTCATCACTGAGCACATCAAAAGCACTGGTAACCGGCTGAGCCGCATGAGGGTCAAAGGCCGCGGCATTCTCAGAAACCTCAAGCTCATTGGCCTTAGCCGCCAAAGACTCAGCCCGAGTAAAAAGCTCCTCCTGGCGGCGCTGCACCTCAGCTAGCTCCTCCATAATGTCGCGCATCTCCCCGCGCACAAAGTCACGGGTAGCAACCTCACGCAAAGTAATACGCAAAGAGGCGATCTCACGGGTCAGATACTCTGTCTCCTCCAGATTCCGCTGATCGCGCTGCCTATCCTGGCGGGCAACCACACGGTCACGGTCATCCTGCCGGTTCTGCGCCAACAGCAAAAGAGGAGCAGCATAAGAGGCCTGCAAAGACAGCATCAAGGTCAGCAAGGTAAAGTTCAGCGACCGCGGATCAAACTGCATACCCTCCGGGGCCAGAGTATTCCACCCCAACCAGAGGGCACAAAAAACGGTCATCCACAGCAAAAACTGCGGGGTACCCATAAAACGCGCAATCTTCTCGGTCATCTGACCGAAAGCATCAGGGTTAGGGCTGAGCTGAAAAAGCGGCCGACGCTTCTTCTGCTGGGGGGTCCCTAGAGTCTGCGCTGATTCATCGCGCTCGCGTGCCTCACTCAAAGCGGCGGCCTACCTTTCGAATCGGGGTTCCATCGTCATAGGTGCGCCAGTCATCAGGCAACATCTCATCGAGCACGTCATCCACAGTGACCGCACCAACCAGACGGTCAAAATCGTTGACCACCGGGATAATAGTGAGGTCGTAGGTCGCCAACACTCGGGCGACTTCTTCAATGCTGGCAGCATCAGTTACCGGCTCAATGGACGTATCAATAATATTGCCCACCTGCTCGCTGGGGGAGTGGCGCAGCAAACGCTGCATGTGCACAATGCCCAGGTACTTACCGGTAGGGGTTTCAAGCGGCGGACGAGTGACCACCACCGCCGCTGCCATGGCAGGGGAAATTTCTTCCTGACGGATATGAGCCAGGGCCTCAGCCACGGTCGCTTCGGGAGAAAGAATAATAGGGACCGGGTTCATGAGCGAACCGGCTGTGCCTTCCTCATACTCCAGAAGACGGCGCACATCGTCCGAATCTTCCGGGTCCATGAGGGTCAGCAGCTCTTCACGCTGAGTATCTGTTAGCTCACCGAGCAGATCGGCTGCGTCATCGGGTTCCATCTCTTCAAGGACGTTGACGGCGCGCTCCACCTCAAGGTGGGAGAGGATCTGCACCTGGTCGTCCTCAGGTAGCTCCTGCAGCACATCTGCCAGACGCTCATCTTGAAGCTCCTGGGCCACCTCAACCATGCGCTTATCTGGCATCTCGTGAATAGCATCTGCCAGGTCAGCGGGGTTAGAGTCCTCATGGCTTGCTACGAAGGCGGTAGCAGCCTGGGGCTCAAAGTCGGTGGAGAGAATGACCTCATCCCAGTCCACAATCAGGGTTTCCTTGCGGCGGCGCATCAAACTGGCGTGGCCGCGGGAGATGAAGAGCTCTGAGATGAACCAGTCGCCGTTGCGGCGCTGTTCCATGGCAACGTCCTCAATTTGGGCTAGGCCTGACCCATCACGCAACTGCACCTTACGGTCAAAGAGCTCACCGACCACCAGCGCCTCAGAGCCGCGCTGCTCAAAGCGGCGCAGATTGACCAGGCCGGTCAAAATAATCTGGGTAGAATCGATGCTGGTCACCCGCGTCATGGGAACAAAAATACGTTTCTTGCCCAAAATTTCAATGACGATGCCCACCACGACTGGCTCTTTGAGCTTAGCTAAAGGGCCCACCGCACTGAACTGGGTAAACCCGCTTTTAAGCACCACAACATCGCGCAGACGGCCCAGGCGGTCACCGTGGGGGTCAAAAACGTCTAGGCCCAAAAGGCGGGCAATAAAAATCTTGTTCGGTACGCTACTCACAGTTATCAAGGGTACCTGCCTCAGCCCACACCTGCCACTGAGAAAAACCGAACCTTCATCTAACCGCCTTGAGAGTTCACCTGTGGCGATACACCGGCGCGCTCCTAGCAAACTCCCTGCCCAATAAGAAAAAATAGGGGCATGAATCAACTCAAAGCACCTCCTGCCCTGGCCATGGCCGACGGCGCCCACCTGCCCCCTGGTGAACTCGTTGCAACCTTCACCGACCGTAAAGAGGTGACTAAGGCCATCGAATTCCTTGCTAGCCAGAAATTCCCGGTGCATTCCCTCTTCATCGTGGGCCACGATGTGCAGCAGATTGATTACGTCACCGGCCAAGCCACCTACCCCAGGGCAGCCCTGGGCGGGGTTATTCAGGGTCTTGGTCTTGGTGCCCTCGTTGCTCTCTTCAACGCGGTGATTACCCAGACCTCCATTCTGGCTAATCTTCTAAGTATCGTGCCCCTGGCTATTGCCTTCTGCATCATCTACTCCATTTTCGTAGCCTCCCGCAGCAAGGGCCGGGGCATCCGCACCCGCAGCCAGATGCTCCCCCAGCGTTTTGACCTCATGGCTATTCCTGCCACCGCTCAAGCTGCCCGCCACCTACTGCGCGTCACGGTGCAGCCCACTGACACCCACAGCGGGGTGCGCGGGCCAGCAGCTCATCCCTTCGCCCAGCAGGGGCCCCAGAAGGGGCAGACCTCAAGCCCCTACATCCACCCCGGTATGAGCCAGGCTAACCCCCAGGGCTACGCGGCTCAGCAGCCCCAGTCGCCCCGGCCGTCTCAGGCACCCCAGCAATCTCAGTCGTCTCAGAATTCTCAGGGCCCTGCCGCCCCAGAAGGCACCTCCGCCCCCGCCTTTGTGCCCCCAGCCGAAACCAACCGCGACGGTTCAAAGGCTGCTGGTAAATACGGTCTACGCGTGGAAACCCCCGAAGAATTCGAAGCAACTATCCGCAAGGCACCCCACAGAGCAGAGAACGAAAAAACCCAGTAGCAGGGTGCCCCTAAGGCCTAACTGTCCTCGCGGTTATCTGGTTAACTGTGGTCAGTGCGGTGAGCGCTCTCAGGGCGGGAGTTCTCAGCCATCCAGGCCTCGATACCCTCAACGGTGCGAGGCAGGGCAGCTGAGAGGTTCTCGTTACCATCCTCGGTAATGAGCACATCGTCCTCAATGCGGATGCCCATACCGCGCAACTCCTCAGGAATCGCCAAATCCTCTTCCTTGAAATAAAGGCCCGGCTCAATGGTGAAAACCATACCCGGCTCAATGGTGCCCTCCATGTAGAGCTCCTTCTTAGCCTGGGCGCAGTCATGCACATCAAGACCCAAATGGTGGCTGGTGCCGTGGGGCATCCAACGGCGGTGCTGGCCACCCTCAGCTGAAAGGGAAACCTCAGCAGAGACAGGCAACAGACCCCACTCATGCAAACGGGCCGCCAGAACCTGCATAGCAGCCTCATGAACCTCACGGAATTTCTTACCCGGCACCGCAGCCTTAAACGCTGCATCAGCTGCCTCAAGCACAATATTGTAGGCCTTAGCCTGAACCGGGGAGAACTTACCACTCACCGGCAGAGTGCGGGTAATATCGGCCGTGTAGAGGGTGTCATCTTCAACACCGGCATCCAGTAGCAGCAACTTACCCTCATCAACAGTGCCGTTATTACGAATCCAATGCAAAATAGTGGCGTTGTTACCGCAAGCGGCAATAGTGTCATAGCCCAGGTCATTGCCTTCAACACGGGCCTTAGCGAAAAAAGCGGCCTCAACAACACGCTCACCGCGACGGTGGGCACGAGCCGCAGGTAGAGCTTTGACAACCTCAGCAAAACCCTCAATGGTAAAACCTACCGAGCGGCGAAGATTCTCCACCTCAATCTCGTCCTTCACCAGGCGCGCCTCAGAAAGAGCCTCAGTTAGGGCAGCATCGAGCTTATCTGACTCCTCTAAATCAACAGCGGTATTGTAACGAGAGGTATCAACCAGGGCATCAACATTCACATCCACATCACGAACCAGACGGATGCGAACCCCACCCAGGGCCTGATGCCCGGCATTCTTAGTAATTGCTACCTCCAGTTCAGAAAGATCCCTGGTGCGTAGCCCATACTCAGCACCCAGCGACTCGAGGGTAGGGCGGGGGCCAACCCAGAACTCACCATAGCGGGGGTCGCGGTAGAACATCTCAGTATCACGGCCCGCCAAGGGGCGGAAATAGAGGGTAACCTCATGGTTAGAACCCTGATCCCCCTGACCCTCTTCAACCGGCTCAAAAACCAGTACCGCATCGGGCTCATGGTCTAGCCCCAGGCCAGTCTGATGAGCAAAGGCTGAGTGCGGGCGGAAACGGTAGTCAGTATCGTTCGAACGCACCTTCAAAGGGCCAGCAGGTAGCACCAGGCGCTCGCCGGGGAAGGCCGCAGAGATTTTGGCGCGGCGCTGGGCTGCGAAATCAGCTACGCGGGCCCGGGCAGGGAGCTGGTCGGACGCCGGCGCCCAGTTAGCTGCCATAAATTCAGTAAAAGCGCTGGAAGTAGGAGCAGCAGAGCGGTTGGTGACGCGCTCTTCAATAGGCTGGTCATCTCCTGGGGTGGGGGTCTTATTGCTAGTAGTCATGCCTACCAGTCTAGTGAGCCGGTTAACGGTGCGTCTAGCGCAAGGCGGGGCGGCGGTGCTAGCTAGTGCCTGTTATTGGGGGCCTGGCGAAGGTAACCTGGTGGTATGTACGACCTGCACACCCACTCCCGTATTTCTGATGGAACCCAGCCGGTAGCTGAACTGGTAGCTGATGTTGCTGCCGCAGGGCTGACCGGTTTTGCCCTCACCGACCATGACACCACCGCAGGCTGGGCTGAGGCCGCAGAAACAGCCGGTGGCCTGGGGCTAGATTTTCTGCCCGGCATGGAAATCTCCTGTTCGGCTCAGGGGGTGAGTATTCATCTTCTTTCTTACCTTCATGACCCGACCGATGAAGCTCTTTTAGCTGAGATTGGTCGTGCCCGTGACTCCCGGTTGGGCCGGGCCCAGCGCATGGTTGAGAGGCTGGCTGAGGACTACCCGGTGACCTGGGAGATAGTGCAGGAGCAGGTGCATGAGGGTGCTACCGTGGGGCGTCCGCACATTGCCGATGCCCTGGTGGTGCTGGGGGTTGTGAGTAACCGCTCTGAGGCTTTCGAGACTATTTTGACGACCCGCTCCAAGTATTATGTATCCCATTACGCTCTTGACCCGGTGCGAGCTGTGGAGCTGGTGCGGGCGGCAGGGGGCGTGCCGGTTATGGCCCACCCCAAGGCGTCCTCCCGCGGAAAAATAGCGAGCGACCAGACCATCTATGCCATGATTGATGCCGGCCTGGCAGGTTTTGAGGTCTACCACCGGGATAACCCCCCTGAAGGGCGCGCCTGGCTTTTGAAGACCGCGGCCGAACACCAGCTGCTGGTTACTGGCTCCTCTGACTATCACGGGGCAGGTAAGCCTAATCGTCTGGGTGAAAACACCACCCCCCAAGAGACGGTGGACCGTATCAGAGAACTCTCCCAGCAGCTGCGGCAGAAATCGGCCCAGTAACATGCTCAAAGCAAACAAACAGCTTGTGGGGGAGTGCACCACCTAGACTTGAGGGTATGAAGTTTCTCAACGGTATGACTCCGGCCACCGATCTGACCTACAACGACGTGTTTATGGTTCCCTCACGATCTGCGGTAGGTTCCCGCATGAGCGTAGACCTCTCCACCGCAGACGGAACCGGCACCACCATCCCCCTGGTCATTGCCAATATGACCGCCGTATCTGGCCGTCGCATGGCTGAAACCGTTGCCCGGCGCGGTGGCATCGCAATCATCCCCCAGGACGTCCCCGCTGAGATCGTCGCCCACACCATACAGGAAGTGAAGAACTCCCACCTGGTCTTTGACACCCCTATTACCGTCAAGCCCCACCACACCGCAGGCTATGTGCGCCACCTGCTACCTAAACGCGCCCACGGGGCCGCTATCGTTGTTGATGGCCAGAGCCCTATTGGCGTGATTACCCCCAAGGATCTGCGCGGGGCAGATAACTTTGACCAGGTTGAAGATTTGATGAGCACCGAGCTGCTCACCCTGCCTGATACAGTCACCCCGCGCCAAGCCTTCGATATTCTGCACGAAAAATCTCGCAAGGTCGCCCCCGTTGTAGATGCCGAGGGCAAGCTGGTGGGTGTGCTCACCCGAGCAGCTGCCCTGCGCGCCAGCCTCTACACACCGGCCACAGACGCCCAGGGCAGGCTCCGCATTGGTGTGGCTATCGGCATTAACGGTGATGTTGCTGGCCGCGCTGCTGCCCTGATAGAGGCCGGTGCCGATGTGCTGGTAGTTGATACCGCCCACGGCCACCAAGAAACCATGATTGAGGCCCTGAAAAAGGTCAAGGCCCTTAACCCGGCGGTCCCGGTTGCTGCCGGTAACGTGGTGACCGCAGCGGGCGTGCGCGATTTGGCAGAAGCTGGGGCAGATATCATCAAGGTTGGTGTGGGCCCCGGTGCCATGTGCACCACCCGCATGCAGACCGGTGTGGGGCGCCCCCAGTTCTCTGCCGTCCTAGAATGCGCTCTTGAAGCGAAGAAACTGGGCGTGCACGTGTGGGCGGACGGCGGCATCAAGGACCCCCGCGATGTTGCCCTAGCCCTGGCCGCAGGTGCCTCTAACGTCATGGTGGGCTCCTGGTTCGCTGGCACCTACGAATCACCTGGCGATGTCATACAGGACGTCGACGGGCGCCTTTATAAGGAGTCCTTCGGCATGGCCTCCCGCCGTGCCGTGATTAACCGCAACTCTAAGACCGAGGCCTTTGAGAAGGCCCGCCGGGAAATGTTTGAAGAGGGCATCTCTTCAGCCCGCATCTACCTGCCTGAGGGGCGCGGAGGCGTGGAAGATCAGATTGACTCGATTATCTCTGGCGTGCGCTCATCCTTCACCTATGCTGGTGCCGCCAGTCTTGAAGAGTTTGCCCAGCGGGCCGTGGTGGGTATCCAGTCAGGTGCAGGTTACGCTGAAGGCCAGGCCCGCGCCACCCGCTAAGAGAAAGAAGAAACCTGGGCCACCTGTTACGGTGGCCCAGGCCTGTGCCCCTTACTAGGGGAGGGGGAAAGAGCCTAGCTCTCGCCGCCTTCTACCCGGCGGGTACGGCGGCGGCGCGGACGGTTCTGCCCAGCAACCTGGCCTTCACCCTGGCGGGTACGGCGGCGGCGCGGCTGAGCCCCGCCCTCACCGGCTTCACCCTTATGGGCAGCAGGCTTCTCCTTACGGGCCTCGCCGCCTGAACGGGCACCATCACGGCGCGAAGAACGTGAGCCAGAACGTCCGCGGCGCTCACCGCGTTCGCCTCGCTCACCGCGCCCGCCACGGTCCTGCCGCTTCTGACGCGAAGGAGCACCACCAAAATCCTCAGTCTCTTCAGCCTGCAAACCGGCTGCGGTGCGCTCTTCCTTAGGCAGACGCCCCTTAGTTCCCTTAGCAATCCCCAAATCAGAATAGAGGTGGGGGGACGAAGAATAGGTCTCAACAGGCTCATCAACACCCAGCTCCAGGGCCTTGTTAATGAGCTTCCAGCGGGGGACGTCCTCCCAATCCACCAAGGTCACAGCGGTACCTTCTTTTTCGGCGCGGCCGGTGCGGCCCACACGGTGCAAGTAGGTCTTCTCATCCTCAGGGCACTGGTAGTTAATGACGTGGGTGACATCCTCAACGTCAATACCACGGGCAGCCACATCGGTCGCCACCAAAATATCGACCTTGCCGTTGCGGAAAGCCCGCAGAGCCTGCTCACGGGCACCCTGGTTCAAATCACCGTGGATAGCGCCAGCGGCAAAACCGCGAGCCATCAGCTCATCAGAAAGCTTAGCGGCTGAGCGCTTAGTCTTTGTGAAAATGACGGTGCGGCCCCGGCCCTCAGCACGCAGGATACGGCCAACGAGTTCGTCCTTATCCAGGGGGTGGGCCCGGTAAATAACCTGGCGAATCGAGGCCTTAGTCATGGTCTCTTCTTCACCAGATTCGGCGCGAATATGCATGGGGCGGCTCATATAACGGCGGGCCATGGTGAGCACCGGCCCGGGCATGGTTGCTGAGAAGAGCATGGTCTGGCGGACCTCAGGCACAGCAGAAAGAAGACGCTCCACATCGGGTAAGAAGCCTAAATCAAGCATCTCATCGGCCTCATCAAGAACCACAATCTTAATCTGGGCGAGGTTGAGGTACTTCTGACGGTGCAGGTCAATGAGTCGGCCCGGGGTGCCCACAATCAGCTCAACACCCTTTTCTAGTTCCTTAACCTGGCTGTCGTAGGGTCGGCCACCGTAGAGGGTGCTCACACGCACACCAGATTTTGAGGCGGCAACCGACAAATCATCGCCCACCTGGATCGCCAGTTCGCGGGTAGGAACAATAATCAGAGCCTGGGGCGCACCGGGGGTAGGGAGCTGCTCAAAAGCCTGCGTACCCGGGACCGCTACGCTCTGTAGGGCAGGTAGACCAAAGCCCAGGGTCTTACCGGTACCGGTCTTAGCCTGGCCGATAATGTCCTGGCCAGAAAGAGCCACCGGCAGGGTTAGCGCCTGGATGGGGAAGGGGGAGGTAATGCCCTTTTCTGCTAGGGCATCGGCAATGTCTTGGCGTACACCGTAGTCGGCGAAAGTTTTACTGGTAGTAGAGTCTGTCACGAAACATGTTCCTTCAAGTGAGGCCCCACCGCGGGGCAAAGGAGGAAGCCGATCGTGGGTTTTCATGCAACAAAGAAGCTCTATCAACCACCATCAGGACGCATACAGGGCGTTGGGCAGGAGAGCTAAAGGCAGGTGAGTCTATACGGATGGTACGACCGGGCAACCAAATAACTCCTCTATTCTACCGGCAAGAGCCGTAAAAGTAAGGCGGCCCTGGGAGTTTTGTGTCAAACTCCCAGGGCCTACCCTCTACATCAAACCTACATCTACTGGCCGATACCAAAGCCAATGCGGTGCTTGGTTTCAGCACCCAGCTCTACATAACCAATATTGGCTGCCGGCACGAGAGTAGTGGAACCCTTCGCATCGGTCAGTTCCAAGATGCCGCCCTGCTCAAGAGCTGCGGCAACCTTAGCGCGTACCTCTGAGGCGGTTTCATCGGTGTCGATGACGACCTGGCTGGGTACATTGAGCACGCCAATCTTAATTTCCATGAGGATTCCTTCCTATCAGTCCCTTACCCGGCGGCAGGGGGTCTCTGCCCACCAGTCTACGTGAGCGAGACCAGAAAGGGGGCAGGGTTTCGGTCTGAGCTGACAGAGACAGAAGGCTAAAGCCCAACCAGCAGCAGGGCCCCTAGCGCCAGTCTTGGTCAATCACTGATATACCGCCCCACGCTAGACGGAAGACCGAACGCTCAGCTGTTTTGAGCTGCTGAGCTGAGGCTCCGGTGCCAATGACCATACGGGCGGCAGACTGCGTCATTCCTGTGAGCATGCGGGCCGTCATTAGAGCCTCTTCTGTGGGCATACCCGCCTCAGGTGCCAGCACCTCAGCAATGCGCTGGGCCAGGGTATTGAGCATCTCATCAGTGCGTTCTTGTACCGCATAATCGTTACGAATATCGGATTCAAAGATGAGCCGGTAGCCAGCCACATTCTTGCGGGCAAAACTGAAGAAAGCACCGATGACCCCCTGCACCCGTTCACGGTTAACCTCAGTGGCATAGAGAGGGTGCAACAACTGGTTCATGAGGGTCTTGATTTGTTCATCAAGCACAGCCAGGTAGAGGTCGCGTTTGCCGGTGAAGTGCTGGTAGAGCACCGGTTTAGTCACCTGCGAGGCTGCGGCAATATGGTCCATGGTGGTGGCGTGATAGCCCTGGGCTGCGAAAACACGCACGGCGTTTCCGATGAGTTGTTGGCGGCGTAGCTCTTTGGGTAGACGGCTAGCACCTGAGGGGTCGATGGAGTCATCATTACTGGCGGGGTGGGGTGCACCTAGCGTAGTAGTCATTTACGGCCGGACCTTTGGGACGGTGAGCGGACGGGGGCACGGCAGTTTGGGTGCCGCTTACCTAGGAGGCGTCAGTTTGGGGTTCAGCCTCTTCGGAGGTCTCTTGCACCTCGATACCATAGAGGGCCTTGAGGGCCGCTACATAATCATCCACCCGCCCTTGACGCGCCATATCACGGGCGCGGACGGTCGGGGTGTGCAAGAGGGACTTGACCATGCGGCGCATTGCCAGTTCAAGCTGTTCAGTTGCTGCGGTGCACCCGTACTGGTTATGCACCTTAGCTAGCTCGGCATCGAGCACGCTCATGGTGTGTTGTCTCAGAGCAACAATAGCAGCGTCCACGCTCCGAGCTTTCTCCTTGATGGAGAACTCTGCGGCGGCCTCGTCCACAATTGTGCGGGCAGTGTGGACAGATTCCACAGTCTCTTGAGGGGCCGCAAGACGCACCGATTCGAGGGTGATCAGTTCTACCTCTGGTAAG
Organism: Rothia sp. (in: high G+C Gram-positive bacteria); assembly: GCA_034179845.1. Taxonomy (GTDB): domain Bacteria; phylum Actinomycetota; class Actinomycetes; order Actinomycetales; family Micrococcaceae; genus Rothia. The sequence goes on from JAXFPK010000077.1 coordinate 17,586, forward strand.
TCTGCTACCTCAGGAGCGAAGTCACGGGAGAGTGCCAAATCAAGAATGACGCGCTTCCCCTCAGGGATTTCGATAGGCAACATGGGAGAGGCCCCGCCAGAACAGCCGATAATAATGTCCGCGGAGGCCATGTACTTATGAAGGTCCCCATGGGGGACGGCCTGCACCCCGCGTTTGTCGGCAAAAAAGGCTGCACGATTTGAACGAGAATAAATCCAAATATCGGTCGTACCGCGCCCATGCAAGGCAGCTACAGCCGCACCAGCATAGGCCCCAGTACCAAAGACAAGAACCCGGCGCTCCTCCCAGCTCTTCTCTGCAATATCATCAGCCATATCAAGGGCCACAGACACAATAGAACGACCCCGCGAACCAAGCATGGTCCGCTGACCAACTCTGCGAGCCGTTTGCGCCCCATACTCAAAAAGGCGCACCAGATTGCCAGTAGCCCGCCCCCGCTGCTGGGAGAGAGCTAGAGCCCGGCGCACCTGGCCGGTAATTTCGCGCTCGCCCACAACGGCTGACTCCAGGCCTGAAGCTACGGTAAAAAGATGGTGGGCGGCGTCGGTATTAACAAGCACATCGAAGCTGTTTTCTACCAGGTCGTAGGAGAGCCCGGAGCCAAGAGAAATAGAGTCAAAAATGTGTTCTGCGGCGGTGGCAACATCGTTGGCGATATTCTGGTCGGTAGCTCCGGGTCTGCTGGGAATTTCTGCGTAAAGTTCTAGCCGGTTGCAGGTAGACAAAATCACCTCACCACGGATACCGGTGCGCTCAAGGTCCCGGTGAATCTTCTCAACGCCTTCGCTGAGATGGGCCACAGTGGTGAGGTCGACAGAGCGATGCGATGCAACAAGGCTAAAAATAGTCACGACGACACTATTATAGACAGCTCCCTCACCGCAGCTAGTGACAAGGTGTCTCCAAAGTTGTGCCTTAAACTTGGCAGAATGGTGTATATGAGTCAGACCGTGCCATCAGCGCTACGTCAGCGCCCCTTGCTCACCGACGAGCAACTTGCCCATCTGCCCGCATCCCACCCCCTCAAAACAGCCGGAACCGGTGAATCAGCCATGATCCGCACCCTCACCGGGCGCCAGGCCGAGCACGCCCCGGTCTGGTTCATGCGTCAGGCAGGGCGCTCCCTGCCCGAATACCGCCAGGTGCGTGAAGGTATCCCCATGCTGGACTCCTGCCTGAACCCCCAACTGGCCGCAGAAATCACCCTCCAACCGGTACGCCGCCACAAGGTAGATGCCGCTATCTTCTTCTCAGACATCGTCATCCCCATGAAGCTAGCAGGGGTAGGGGTAGATATTGTGCCCGGTCGCGGCCCCGTGCTGGAGGCTCCAGTCCGCACCCTAGAAGACATCAAGAACCTGCCCGAACTTGAAGACTGCGCCCTTGACCCGATCCGAGAAGCCGTAGCTTTGACCGTCGAAAAGCTGGGCTCCACCCCGCTAATTGGTTTTGCCGGTGCCCCCTTCACCGTAGCGGCCTACATGGTAGAAGGCGGCCCCTCACGCGACCACCTGCGTCCGCGCACCATGATGCACGCAGACCCCCACGCCTGGGAAGCCCTAGGTGCCTGGGCAGCAAGAACCTCAGCCCAATTCCTTGCCGCCCAAATCGAGGCAGGGGCATCAGCCGTGCAACTTTTTGACTCCTGGGCCGGCTCCCTAGGGGAGGCCGACTACCGCCGCTTTGTCATGCCCCACTCGGCAGCCACCCTGGCAGCCGTTGAACACTACGGTGTGCCCCGCATCCACTTTGGTACCGGCACCGCCGAACTACTGCCTGCCATGCTAGAAGCCGGGGCCGACGTCATCGGTGTCGACTACCGCCTGCCTCTCTCCCAAGCCCAAGAACGCCTAGGCGGCGGCATCGTGCTCCAAGGCAATATCGACCCGGCCCTCCTGGCCTCTGGCTGGGAAGCCCTCACCGCCCACACCGACGCCGTCATCGACGAAGGACGCAGCGCCCCAGCTCACGTGGTAAACCTAGGGCACGGGGTGCCCCCCACCACCGACCCCACCGTCCTGACCCGCCTGGTCGACTACATCCACTCATCAACCCGCAAAGGCTAGGTAGAAAGAAGCCCATGGCACCAAACCAGCACCTACGAAACACCGCCCTGGTCATTGGCGGCGGTATCTCAGGCCTACTCGCAGCCCGCGAACTGGCCCGCGCCGGGAAAAAAGTTACCCTAGTTGAGCGAGAAGACCACCTAGGAGGTGCCGTAGGCGCCCACCAGCTAGCTGGGCTAGTTCTGGACTCCGGCGCTGAATCCTTCGCCACCCGCACCGATGCGGTGCGCAACCTCCTGACCGACCTAGGACTAGCAGAACGCATCGTCACCCCCCAACCGCTAGGCTCCTGGCTCTACCTACCCACCGGCCCCTTCCCCTCACCCTCCACCGGTGTGATGGGCATTCCCGGTAATCTTGAAGACCCAACCCTCAAACAAATCCTCGGCCGGGCAGGCTACCACCGGGCCAAGCTTGACGCCATGCTACCCCGCTCAGTAGGGGCCAACGCCACCACCCTCGGCGAACTGGTGCGGGTCCGACTAGGGCAGCAGGTCCTAGACCAGCTCGTTGCTCCCGTGGTCTCCGGGGTGCACTCTGTTCACCCCGACCAGCTAGAAGTAGCTACCATCGCCCCCGGCCTGCTCACCGGCCTACAAGAACTCGGCTCCCTCACCGCAGCGAGCGCCCGCATGCGGGCAGCCTCACCGGCCGGTTCCCAGGTCGCCGGAATCGAAGGCGGCATGAACCAGCTCTCCAAGGCCCTGGTCGATGACCTACTGCGCCAGCGGGTGCGCATCGTCAGCGGATTCGACACCATCGCCGTTGACCGGGACCCCGTCTCAGGCGGCTGGACCGCCATCCAACGCCAGCCCGAATACGGCGAAAAATCAGCCATTATCCGCGGCGAACTGCTGGTCATTGCCACCGACGCCCAGACCTCCATCCGCCTGCTAGGCCCCCACTTACCGGCCTCCGCCCTGCCCGCTGTCGCCCCCGGCCCCGAAGTTGCCCTCGTATCCCTGGTGCTTGACCAGCCGGCACTCGATGCCGCCCCGCGCGGCACCGGCCTGCTTGTGAGTGAAGCTGCCACCGGCGTCCGCGCCAAGGCCCTGACCCACGCCACCGCCAAATGGGCCTGGGTCGCCGACGAAGCAGGAGAAGGACGCCACGTGGTGCGCCTCTCCTACGGGCGCGGCAAGGAACACGACACCTCACCCCTGTCAGAGCTGGCCCTGCACGATGATCAACTAGTCACCCTGGCCCTGCATGATGCAGCCCACCTGCTGGGTGTACCCATTAGCGAAGAGCACCTGGTGGCAGCGGATGTAGTGCGCTGGCAAAGCGCCATGCCCTCCACCACCCCAGGGCACAAGAGCCGCGTCACCGCCTTCCGGGCAGCTCTTACCCAACTGCCTGCAGCCACTGCGGTTGGCGCCTGGATCGCCGGGACCGGCCTAGCCGCTGTCACCGTAGATACCCAGAAGCACATCGGCGACTTCCTGCAGAAAAACAGTGAGTCACAGAAAAACAGCGGGGAGCCCAGCTCCTCTCCAGCTCACTAAGCAGGCACACTCAGCAGATTCACTACCCGCCCCCACCCTCCACGAAAGGTATCCCCCATGTCACACCACGGTAACCCCGAAGAACAGGCCCACAACCTCAACACCCACGGCAGCGCAGGCCACGGCGCAGCTGACCACGCAGCGCCTGCCCACGGCGCAGCTCACCACGCAGCGCCTGCCCCCGGCGCCTACCCTCACGGTGCAGCTAGCCACAGTGCACATGGTCATGGTGGCCGCCCCTCCATGCCCACTGCCAAAGATGCCACCGGCCGTATCCAAGGCCAGCGCCCCGGCGAAGTAGCCGAAGGCGACAGCCAGTTCCACTACGCCCTCTACACCGTCTTCGCCCGCCAAGGGGCAGCCGACCCCGCAGCCACCAGCGCCGAAGCCACCGCAGAACTTGAAACCCTGGTTGCTGACCTCAAGGCTAAGGGCGTCACCACCCGCGGCTTCTACGACGTCTCAGCCATGCGCAACGACGCAGACGTGATGGTCTGGGTCCACGGTGCCGTCCCCGAAGACCTCCAGTCCGCTATCCGCAGCTTCCGCCGCACCACAGCCCTCTCCGGCACCAAGATTGTCTGGTCTACCATGGGCGTACACCGCGACGCCGAATTCTCCGCCGGTCACACCCCCAGCTTCGCCAAGGGCATCGACCCTGAACAATGGGTCTGCGTCTACCCCTTCGTGCGCTCCTACGACTGGTACACCATCAACCCCGAAAAGCGCCGCGAAATCATGAAGAACCACGGCATCAAGGGCATTGACTTCCCCCAGGTGCTACCCAACACCATTGCCGCCTTCGGTCTCAACGACTATGAGTGGCTCATTGCCCTCGAAGCCCCCGAACTGGTGCTGATAGTAGATATCATGCGCTCCTTCCGCAACACCGAAGCCCGCCACTTCGTGCGCGAAGAAATTCCCTTCTACACCGGCCGCCGCATCCCCGCAGAACAGGTCGCCCAGGTGATTGCCTAATGCCAGAACCCCTGCCCCGGAACATCATCCCCAACCAAACCGACCCGGCCAACACCGCCACCAACGGCCCGGCCACCCTCGATGAGACCACCATCGGCACCTACACCAGCGAGCGCACCCTCACCCGCCCCCGGGCCTCCGCCCCGCAGGACTACGACCTGGTGATTCTCTCCTCCTTTGGTGGGCCCGAAGGGCAGGAGGACGTTATCCCCTTCTTACGCAACGTCACTGCCGGGCGCGGCATACCCGATGAGCGCCTGGAAGAAGTTGCCACCCACTACCGGGCCAATGGTGGTGTTTCACCCATCAACGCCCAAAACCGTGCCCTGCTTACTGCCTTGCGCCAGGCTATGGCCGAGAAAGGCCCGGCAGTTGATATAACCTGGGCTAATCGCAACTGGGCGCCCTACGTTAATGATGTAGTCAAGCAGGCCTACGATGAGGGCAAGCGGAAGATTCTGGTGCTGGCTACTAGCGCCTACCCCGGCTATTCGTCCTGCCGCCAGTACCGTGAAGATTATGGTCTGGCCCTGGCCGAGCTGGGGTTAGAGGGCAAACTGCAGATTGATAAGATCCGCCCCTACTGGGATACTCCTGGCTTTATCACTCCCTTTGTTGAGGGCCTGGTGCAGGGCCTGGCGGAGGTGCGCGCCCAGCTTGCCGCCTCTCAGCAGCAGGCTGCGGGGGAGGGAAAAATTCGCATCATGTTCTGCACCCACTCGATACCTACCAGTGCCGCCAATGAGGCAGGGCCCGGCGGTGTTGACTATGAGGGGGGCTCTGCCTATGTGGAAAAGCACCTGGAGGCAGCCCGTGCCGTCCTGGCCGGGGTAGAGGCTATAGACCCTACCGTGCTGGATGGGGTCGATTGGGAGCTGGTCTACCAGTCCCGCTCTGGCCCGCCGAGTATGCCCTGGCTGGAACCAGATGTTAACGATGCCCTGGAAGCACTTCAAGGCGCTGTTGATGGTGTGGTGCTTGTGCCCCTGGGTTTTGTCTCAGACCACATGGAAGTTGTGTGGGATTTAGATACCGAAGCCCTAAATACCTGCAAGCGCCTGGGCTTAGCCGCACGACGCACTCCCACCCCTGGTACGCACCCTGCCTATGTTGAGGGCTTGCGCCAGCTCATTGCTGAACGTGTGGTCTCCACTGCTCCTGCCCAGGATCTTGAGGGCGTGCAAGCAGCCCGCCAGTCTCTCTGCGGTGGGCCGGGGTGGTTCGATGCCTGCGACCCTGACTGTTGTAAGCCCCGCCGCCCTGGCACTGATAAGCCAGTGATTGCCGAATTCTAGGAAAGGACGCCCCTTGGCAGCTCGAACATTTACCGTAGGTACGCGCGGGTCGGCCCTTGCAACCACCCAGACGAACTGGGCTGTGCAGCGTATACGTGAGGCCACCGGGATTGGGTTAGAGATTCTTACCGTCAAAACTGAGGGGGATGTGCTCGCTGGCCCCCTGTCTCAGTTGGGCGGCACCGGTGTGTTTGCTGCGACCTTGCGGGCGCGCCTGCTAGATGGGGGAGTGGATGTGGCTGTGCACTCGCTCAAAGATTTACCCAGCGCACCCTGCCCTGGCCTGACGGTGGCTGCAACCCCGCAGCGGGAGGACCCGAGGGATGCCCTTTGCGCCCGTGATGGTCTGACCCTCGATACTCTGCCTACTGGGGCTAGGGTGGGGACGGGCTCTCCGCGCCGGGCAGCTCAGCTGTTGGCTCTGCGCCCAGATCTTACCCTGGTTGATATTCGCGGCAACGTGGGTACCCGCCTGGCCCGGGTTGCCGGCAACGAACACTACGGGGTGGGGGCACACGGTCTGCACGGGGAGAAGAAACTGGGTGCTATCACCGGCGACTGTGATGCTGTGGTGCTAGCTGCTGCTGGGTTACACCGCCTGGGGCTTGGCGAAACCATTACCGAGTATGTGAGTGTTGAGAGGGTTGTTCCGGCTCCTGGCCAGGGGGCTCTTGCTCTTGAAATCCGTTCGGAGGACGCCGCTGAAGACTCAGAGCTGGGGCAGGCTGTAGCTGCTATCAACCACACCGAAACCCTGCTTGCTGTGACCGCAGAACGGGCCTTGCTGCGTCGTCTTGAAGCAGGCTGCGCCGCCCCCATTGGTGCCTACGCCCAGGTGCAGGCCGGTCAGCTGGTTCTGACTGTTGCTGTGGCGCACCCTGATGGTACTGGGCTCTTGCGGCATACTGTGCAAACTGAAACCCTGTCGGTAGAGTCTGCCGCCTTCTTGGGCACCCAGGCTGCCGATGACCTACTGGCTATGGGTGCTGCTGCCTTGGCCGATGTGAAAGGCGGTGCCTAAACGTATGAGCACCTATCTGATAACTCGTACCCCGGCTAAGGCTGCTGCCCTCACCTGCGCCATCGCAGAGAAGGACGCCACCGCCCGCTTCCTTTATGCCCCCGTCCTTGAGGCTGTGGGTAGCGCACCAGATGACTGGGAGGAAGTGGCCTTCGCTCTGATCCGTGGAGAATTTTCTTGGGTTACGTTCACTTCGGTGAACGGGGTGTTAGGGCTTGAAGCCCTGGCTCAGGGGCTAGGGCAAAGCCTGGTGGAGTTGCTGGGGGCTGCCCAGATTGCTGCTGTCGGCCAGGCTACTGAAGCGGCTCTGATGGAAAGGGGCCTTATGGTCGATTTTGTGCCCAGTAACCAGTCGGCAGCCGGTATGGTCGAAGAGTGGCTCATTGATGAAGAATGGGATGACCCCATGAGCGAAACTATTCTGGCTGTTCAGGGAACCACTGCCTCATCTACCCTGGAAGAGGGGCTCACCGACTACGGTTATACCGTAGCTACCTTGCCGGTCTATGACATGGTGCCCTACCCGGCAGAAAATCCTCTCAGTACCCACCTACCCGCTGATCCGAAAACCTCAACCGGCCCGAAAATCTCTACCGCCGCGAACACCTCTACCGCCTCTACCCTCACCCTGGGGGAGGCTGTAACCGCTCTGGCTAGCACTGACGTCCTGATTGCCACCTCGCCCCTGCTGCTCAGAACCCTGGCAGAAGACGCCGAACGGCCTTTGCCCCCAACGGTTGTCATTGGGGCCAGTACCGAAGCTGCCGCCCGTAGCCTCCCTGAGGCGCAGCGCCCTGCCACCATCAGCCTAGCTGCCAGCCCCGCCCCGGCAGACCTAGCCGCTGCCGCCTTAGCCCTCTAAGCTGTAAAGATCCCCTACCTGCCCAAGGAAGACCATGTTTGAACCTTCTGCCCTGCCTGTGCGGCCCCGCCGGCTGCGCACCACCGGCCCCATGCGCGCCCTGACCGCTGAAACCTCCCTGACTCCAGCTAACCTGGTGCAGGTGCTCTTCGTCCGTGATGGGATTGATGAGCCTGTGGCCATTGAATCCATGCCCGGCCAGTACCAGCACACCCTGGAGACCGTCCTTGAGCAAGTGCAGAAAGCCGTGGACGCTGGCGTGCGCTGTATCGACCTTTTCGGGGTGCCATGCGATGAAGATAAGGACGCTACCGGCTCAGCAGCCTGGGACGATAAGGGCATTCTCAACCGGGCTATCCGGGCTGTGCGAGAGCGTTTTGGTAACTCGGTGGTTATCATGGCCGATACCTGCCTGGATGAATTTACCGACCACGGCCACTGCGGCCCCCTGACCGAGGACGCCTTCGGCACCACCATTGTCGATAATGACGCCGCCGTGGAGTCCTACTGCAAGATGGCTCTCTCCCAGGCTAGGGCCGGTGCCCACACCATTAGCCCCTCCGGTATGATGGATGGCCAAATCGGGGCCCTGCGTGCGGCCCTTGACCAGGCAGGTTTCACTGATGTTTCTATCATGGCCTACTCCGCTAAGTACGCCTCAGCCTTCTTTGGGCCCTTCCGTGATGCGGTTGGTTCCACCTTCACCGGCGACCGCAAAACCTACCAGCAGGACCCGGCCAACCGCCGTGAATCCCTCTACGAGGTGCAGCTCGATATTGAGCAGGGCGCCGATATGGTCATGGTCAAGCCTGCCACCGCCTACCTTGATATTGTGCGTGAAGTCGCCGATTTCTCGCCTGTCCCCGTGGCCGCCTACCATGTCTCAGGTGAGTACGCCATGATTGAGGCTGCTGCTGCCGCCGGTTGGATTGACCGCAAGGCGGTAGCCCTCGAAGCGCTCATGGGTATCCGCCGGGCAGGTGCCTCCATCATCTTGACCTACTACGCTACCGAAGCTGCCACCTGGCTGAACGAAAGGTAACCCTGTGACTGTCTCAGAAGACCTCTTTGCCCGCTCTACCCGCGTCATCCCTGGCGGTGTTAACTCGCCGGTGCGTGCCTTCAACTCCGTTGGCGGCACTCCTGCCTTCATGGTAGAAGCATCCGGCCCCTACCTGACGGACGCCGATGGCCACAACTACGTCGATTTGGTCTGCTCTTGGGGCCCTGCCCTGCTGGGGCACAAGCACACCGGCGTCATTGAAGCCGTACATGCGGCGGTGGAGCACGGCCTGTCCTTTGGCGCTTCGACTGCCGCGGAAACTGAGCTAGCTGAACTTGTGGTTGACCGTATCAATGCCGTCTTCCCTGGAACCATTGACCAGATTCGTATGGTTTCTACGGGCACTGAGGCGACCATGACCGCCATCCGTCTAGCCCGCGGCTACACTGGCCGCGACAAAATCATTAAATTTGCTGGCTGCTACCACGGCCACGTTGATGCCCTGCTCTCAGAAGCTGGCTCCGGTGTTGCCACCCTGGCCTTACCCGGCTCTGCGGGCGTCACCGCAGCTACTGCCGCTGAAACTATCGTGCTGCCCTATAACGATGAGGACGCCGTCCGCGCAGCTTTTGCTGCCAACCCCGGCGACATTGCCGCCATCATCACCGAAGCCGCCCCCTGCAACATGGGTGTTGTGACCCCGGCAGAAGGCTTCAACGCCTTCTTACGCGAGATTACCCGGGCAGAAGGTGCCCTCATGATTTTTGATGAAGTGCTGACCGGCTTCCGTGTCTCACCGGCAGGCTACTGGGGCTACAGCGCCCCGGCAGAAGGCAACTGGGCCCCGGACATTTTCACCTTCGGCAAGGTCATTGGCGGGGGGATGCCCATGGCGGCCCTGGGCGGTAAGCGCGAGATTATGGAGTACCTGGCTCCGCTGGGCCCGGTCTACCAGGCAGGAACTCTCTCTGGTAACCCCATCGCTATGGCTGCTGGCCTAGCCACCCTCAAGGCCGCAGACGCCACCGTCTACCAGACCATCGATGCCCGATCAAACCAGCTACAGACTGCCCTGACCGAAGCCCTGACCGCAGCCGGGGTCAACCACTCCATCCAAAGAGCAGGTAACCTCTTCTCCCTGGCCTTTGGCACCGCAGAGAAGGGCGTGCACAACTACGAGGATATTAAGGCATCAGAAACCTACCGCTACAATGCCTTCTTCCACTCCATGCTGAACTCCGGCATCTACCTGCCCCCTAGCGCCTTTGAGGCCTGGTTCCTCTCAGCAGCCCACGATGACGCAGCCATGGACCGCATCATCTCAGCCCTACCCGATGCCGCTAGCGCAGCAGCCCAGGCAGAAGCCTAAGGCCCACCTAGCCTATCCCGGTTGTCCACCAGCTAGCAGATAAGCCTAAGGCCCTAACAAAAAGGTGCCCCACCCTCCCGTGAAGGAGGGTGGGGCACCTAGCTTTTAGGCGGCGTCCTTACCTCAACCGGCCCTGAGAGAGGGAGGAAAGAACCTGAGTATCACGGTCATAGAGCCAATCTTTATCCATCAGCAAACGAGAAAGAGCCAAGCCCATGCCCAGGGCCGCAAAAATCAGCAGAACCTGAACAAAAATAGCCAAAGCCTCTGCAACATTCCCATTCGAAAAATGCGCCATGGACATATAAAACATGACACCGGGAATCATCGTCACCGTGGCAGGAACCGCCAAAGACACCCGAGAGATACGGTGCTTCAACGCCATGGCCACCAGCTCCGCACCCACCCCGGCACTCAAGGCAGCAAGAGCAATCGCCAGGTGCGGGGCCCAACCGTGCTCCACCAGCAGCAAACGCCCAGGGTTCACCACAGCCGCAATAGCACCAGCCCACATGCAAGAGGCAGGGGTAGCCGAAAAGAGCATGGCAAAACCAAAAGCGGCGGTAAAAGAGGACAGCACCCACAAACCCAGCAAAAGGCCAGAGGCTATCTGCGGCACCGGGGCCTGTTCCAGAGGAAGAGAAAAAACAAAAGACGTGAGCCAGACAGCAAAAGACGCACTAGCTAAGAGCACCGCCACATAGGCCAGCCGGGCAATACCCGACCCGAAATCCATACGGGAAATCTCTAACATACCCGTCACCAGCGGGAACCCCGGCACCAGGTACAAGACCGACGAAATGAAACCCACCAAGTGGTTATCAGCAACAAGCTCAGCCGCTACCAAAGAATTAATAACACCAACATAGATACCTGCTGATAAGAAGCCACAGAGCATCCACACCACCATGTGGTTCAGGCCCCGGTGAGCCAGCGTAGAACGCAAGAACTGGCCCGCAAAAGCAGCCAACAAAACCACAGAACATTCAATAACGCCCCCACGATTCAAAAAGGCAAAGGCCGCACAAGCGCAGGCAGCAGCCAGAGCCAAAAGCCACGGAGCGTAGAGGGGCTTGGCTTTCTCAATCTGCGTCAAAGCGGCAGAAGCCTGGGCTGGGTCAATCCGCTCAGGCAAAGACGAGACAAAATCAGAGAGCAAATCAATCTTGTAGGCAGAAATACCCTTAATACGGGTCTCCGCGATCTCAGTACGAAAATTTCCCTGCGTATAAGCAGTAGTCGAAACTTCCGTAAAATGCACCTGAGCATGGTGCTCATCAAGGCCCACTGCCTTAGCCAACCGGGCCATAGAAACCTTCACACGGTAGGCGCTAGCACCAGATTTCATCAGAAGCAGCCCCAACTTCAGCACAACTGCTGACTGGTCCACCAGCTGTTGGTGCTGGGCACGAGTAGAGCCAAGATAGATGCTATTAGTGGGCGGGGCGGGCTCGTTCACGATCGTCCTTGTGCTTGAAATGTATCTGCCGTTCTCTAATCTAATAGAGGTGGGGCAGAAAAAGGAACTAGCAGCTACTCTAGCTGGTGCGAACCGGCCATTCCCCACTGATATCTGCCTGCTTGCCAATGCGATTGAAGTAGTCCTGCAACTCAGCGGCCTGCTCAGCCGCCCATCTCATCTGCTGCTGGTGCAAGGCAGTAGCAGGCTGCTCGATCTCTTCGTACTCCAAGCTCATAGCCGTCAGTAGACGCTCAGCGGCCAGAGCATCGTCCTTAGATGTGTGGGCGTTCTCTAGCTCCACACCGTATTCGCTAGAAAGCACCTCAAGGGTGCGCTTACCCTTCTTAAACTTATGCACATGCTTATTAATGACCAAGGGGTCAAGCACCGGGTAGCAGCTCAGAGGCGGGAAACCATGGCGAGCCAACTCAAAATGCAGCACCGAAAAATCGTAGGCAGCGTTAAAAGCAATCACCGGCACACCATCAGCAAAGAGCCCACCTAGAGCCATGGCAAGTTCGTAGGCTACCTGCTGGGCAGGCTTACCGTGCTCCCGGGCGTACTCGGTGGTGATACCGTGAATAGCGGAGGCCTGCTCCGGGATCTCAACCCCAGGGTCAGCTAACCACTCACCGGCACGCAAGACCTCACCGTCCGGAGAAACCAAGACCAAGGAGGCCGTGACGATGCGGGCAGTTTTAGGGTCTATGCCGGTGGTTTCGAGGTCGAAAGTAGCACGGGGAAGCTCGGTCCATGAAGTCATACCTTCGATAGTAGCCATAGAACCGGCGGCACAATAATATTTGAGACAAGTGGCGCTCAGGCTCTTAAAATGTCAGCCACCTATGATGGACTATGAAACACAGGCAGAACCTTGAACACACACGATGGGGAGTGCACCATGGCACAGGAGCAGACAGACACCCAGAGCCACACCTTGCTCTTAGGCGCACCCGGCAGCGGTAAAACCCAGGCCCTACTCACAGCAGCCACCCACTTTATCGAACAGGGTAGCGACCCCGCCCGGCTCCTGGTCCTGACCCCATCCCGCATCAGCGCAACCCGTTTCCGCCAAGCACTCTCAGCCCGCATCACCGCAACCGTCTCAACCGCCCCGGTGCGCGCCTGGCAAGCCTACGCCTTTGACCTGCTCAGACGAGCCCACCTAGAAGGCTACCTACCCCACCTAGATTTCACCCCCAAACTGCTCTCTGGCCCTGAGCAGGACGTCCTGATCAAAGAACTACTCGATGGGCACCACAAGGGCCACGGCTCTAGCATCCTCTGGCCCAACGACCTAGACCAAGCCATAGAAACCCGCGGCTTTCGCCATGAAGTGCGAGACTTCTTCGACCGCATAGCCGAATACGACCTCACCGCCTCAGCAGTTGCCGACCTAGCCCAAGCCCATAACCGCCCCGAATGGCAGGCCCTAGCTAGGCTCTACACCGAATACCGTCAAGTGCGAGCCCTACGCGCACCCCACGCCTTTGACCCCGCCGCCCTCATCCACGAGGCCACCAAAACCCTACTAGCCCACCCAGATTTACTCAGAGCCGAACGGGCCCGCTTCGATCTGGTACTCATCGACGACGTCCAAGAACTTACCCCCTCCATCTACCGGCTACTGGCCGTTCTCATCGGCAGGTCAGCAGAATACCTAAAAACCACAGCCAGCAACTCCCTCACCCTCCAGAGCGCAGAAGAAACCTCAAACCTAGAGGGCCTTCTCTCACAAGGCCCAGCCAGCATTATCACCTGCTGCACAGACACCGTCGTGCAGGGCTTCCGTGGCGCTAGCCCCCACCTTGCTACCAGCCTGCCCGATATCTTCCCCACTCTCATCACCAAGAACCTAACCACCAGTTGGCGCATGGCACCGGTTATCGCCGCCCGCTGGGCAGAACTAGCCTCCCGCCTGCCCGCTGTGCCCCGGGCAGCCCACCACCGCCTCCTGACCCCCGCCCCGCACGAACCCAGCGAAGAAGCCCTACTGCCCCTGGGAGACGACGGCGCCCTGCTCAACCCCCACAAAGCAGAAGGCACAGAGGCAGAGGTGCTGGGCCTGCTCGTAGAAACCCCCCAACAGGAGAACCAGCTACTAGCTCAAATGATCCTGGAAGACCACCTCTACCGGGGCAGGGCCTACCGCCGCAACGCCATTATCGTGCGCAACGGCTCAGACGTCACCCGGCTCAAACGAGCCCTCATCAACCTGGGCCTACCCGTACAAACAGCAGCCTCTATCACCCCTGTCCGTGACGAGCCCGCCGTGCGCCCCTTCCTCGACGCCCTAGGGCTGATCCTGCACACCCGCCGCCTACGAGCCAGCGACCAGGAGACAAGCACCTGGGGGCTGGGCGCTGAGACCGCAGTTTCCCTACTCACCTCCCGCTTGGGCGGGGCCTCCACCATGGATGTACGCCGCCTACGCCAGCGCCTGCGCGCTGAAGAACTCCGAGCCGGAGGAACCCGAGACAGCGACGCCCTGCTCGTTGAAGCCCTCATCACCCCCCAACTACTGCCCACCGGAGAAAGCAGCGCCGCCGCCCGCCGCCTAGGCCGAGTACTCACCGCCGGAGACAAAGCACTCGACCAGCCCGGAGCCACCGCAGAAACCGTGCTCTGGGCCCTCTGGGAAGCCTCAGAACTAGCCCCCCTCTGGAAATCCCAATCCCTCTCAGGGGGTGCAGGAGCTGACCGCGCCGGGCGAGACATCGACGCCATGATCGGCCTATTTGAAGCAGCAGAGCGCTACACCGACCAAATGCCAGGAGCCACCGCCGAACAATTCTTGGCCTACATCGACGCCCAAGACCTACCCATGGACACCCTGGCAGAACGCACCAACTACCGGGACGCCGTAGAAATCATGACCCCCGCCCTAGCCGCAGGCAGAGAATGGGACACTGTCTACATCGCCGGCTTACAAGATGGCACCTGGCCTAACACCACCGTCCGCGGCTCCCTGCTCGGCACCCTAGACTTGGTGGACGCTATCACCGGGCGCCTACCAAGCAACAGCCAAAATACTCGCAGCGCCACCGGCTACTCTCTGCTAGAACGCCTACGCGCTAACCGCTTCGATGAGTTCCGCATGTTCGCCACCGCCACCTCCCGCGCCCGCACCCGAGTAGTCTGCACCGCTGTTTCATCTACCGACCAGGCCCCCAGCGAACTCCTTGACATCTTCGCCCCTGCCCCCGGCGGGGAGCGCCCCCTCACAGAAGTACGCCGCCCCATGACCCTGCGCTCGCTGATCGCTGAGCTGCGACAGTGGGCAGAAGCTCAACATCTTTCACCGCAGAAGGCGGACGCCGCCGCCCGCCTACTGGGGCGCCTTGCCGACCCGGGCCAAACCTCACATCTGAGCCTGCCTGGTGCTCACCCCAGCTCCTGGTGGGGTCTGTTGCCGCTCTCGTCTCAGGCTCCGGCCTTTGAGGGGCAAGGGCCTATCCCGGTCTCGCCCTCTCAGATCGAAAAGATTCACCGCTCACCCTTGGACTGGTTCGTTGCAGCTTCTCGCGCCGAAGCTGCAACTGATGCCTCCCGGTCACTGGGTACACTGATTCACGCTATTTGTGAAGATATGCCTGAAGGCAAGGGCACCGACCTGCGCGATGAACTGCACCGCCGCCTACCGCAACTTGGCCTACCCGATACCTGGGAGACCCAGAAGACTATCGAGCGGGCCGAGAAAATGATTCAAAAGTTCGCTGACTATGTGCGTGACCTCAAAGGTAAAGGGCGGTCCCTGGTCGGGGTTGAAGGGTCCTTTAGTGTGCTGGTGCCAGGCCCAGCCAAGGACGCCCTCCTCTCAGGTCGAGTAGACCGAATTGAGGTAGACCATGTGGGGCGGTTCATCATCATTGACCTCAAAACCGGTAAGAGTAAGCCCACTCAAGCCGACCTTGAACAGCATCCCCAGCTCGCTGCCTACCAGGTTGCCCTGGAAGCTGGGGCCGGGGCCCTTATGAAACAAGCCCTAGACTATGAGGCCCTTCACCAAGAGGGCCAAGGGGAAGTGAAGAAGCCTCACCCGCCCCAGGTGCCGGTACTTGATGGGCTTCATGAACTCTCCGGTGGTGCCCTGCTCCTACAGGTGGGTGGATCCACCAAGAGCTATTCAGAGCAGGAACAGGCCCCCCTGAGTGCTGAGAGCACCTGGGCTGTTGAGCTGATTAACCGGGCTGCTGAACTCATTGCGGGGGAGCACCTGCAAGCTCGGCATACGGCAGGTGGTGCCTTTGGGGTCGGGTGTGCTCTGCCCGATATTTGCCCCATCTGCTCACGAGGCCGAGCTATCACCGTCCGCCCCGCCCAGTAAGGGAGAACCATGACTGAGAATACGCCACAAGATGCCCTGCTGAGCCCTGAAGATATTGCACGGGCTCTGGGCCGCCCCCTACCCACCCCAGAACAATCCGCTATTATTAGCTCCCCTCTGCTACCCCGCCTGGTTGTGGCAGGAGCCGGGTCCGGTAAGACAGCTACCATGGTCGATAGGGTGGTCTGGCTAGTTGCTAACGGGCTGGTACGGGCTGACCAGGTGCTCGGTGTGACTTTCACCCGCAAGGCTGCCGGGGAGTTACGCGAGCGCATGCGCTCCCGCCTCGAAGAGCTACGCCGCCAGGGGCTGGTGAAAGAAACCCCCGGCCAGGGGGCTGAGGAGGTCACCAGCGACCCTACTATCTCTACCTACCACTCTTACGCTAATACCCTGGTACAGCAGTACGGTTTGCGTATTGGTGTAGAAGATGACGCCCAGATGCTAGGCGGTGCCCAGACCTGGCAGCTGGTGGCCCAGATTGTGGAGCATTATGAGGGTAAGCTACCTGAAAAGGACGTTGCCAAGTCAACGATGGTGGAGTCCATCATCAAACTTTCTTCTGAATGTGCCGAACATCTGGTGAGCCCTGATGAGGTCATGACCTGGTGCGCCAAGACCTTACAGCAGGTTGAGCACCTGGGGAAGCCCACGGTTAAGGGGGCGACCACTGAGCAGCGGGCCCTAGTTCAGGGCCTACAGTTGCGGATTTTTTATGCTGAACTGGTCAAACGCTATTCAGCTATTAAAGAGCAGATGCAGGTGATGGACTACGGTGATTTGATTGCCAAGGCGGCTCAGATTGCCCGGTCAGTGCCGCAGGCTGCCCATACTGAGCGAGAACGCTTCAAGGTGGTGCTGCTAGATGAGTTCCAAGATACCTCTCATGCCCAGATGCAGCTTTTCTCTGACCTCTTCGGGGCAAGAGCTGAGGCCCCAGCCCACCCTGTTATGGCGGTGGGTGACCCTAAGCAGTCTATCTATGGTTTCCGTGGGGCTTCAGACGGTCAGCTTTTTAGTTTCTATGATTACTTCCCGGCAGAGGACCGCACCGCCAGCTACCTGACCGTGGCCTGGAGGAACGACACCGCTATTTTGGCTGCTGCTAACCGGGTAGCAGAGCCCCTGTCCACCACCCCTGACTGGGTGCAGCGCACCCATTCTATTGATGTCCCGCCGCTGGTGGCCCGCCCCCAGGCAGACAAGGGGCGTGTGCTGGTCGGGGAGTATCTAACAGACCTGCACGAGGCCCGTTCGCTAGGGCAAATAATTGCCCAGCAGCGCTCGGCCTTTACGGGCCGGCCCTTACACGAGATGCCCACTATGGCTGTGCTGTGTAAGAAACGGGCCATGATGGAACCGCTCCAAGAAGCCTTCGATGAGCTAGGTGTTCCCTACCAGGTGGTAGGGCTCGGTGGCTTACTTGATACCCCAGAAATTGTGGATCTGGTTTCGGTGCTCCGGGTGCTCAGTGACCCTGGCCGCTCCGATGCCCTCATGCGCATACTCTCCGGTGCCCGCTGGAGACTGGGCCTCTCTGACCTGCTGGCCTTTGGCGAATGGGCAGAAACCCTCAAACGCCAACGCGAACTTGAAATTAGGTTCGGTATCACAGCCCAGGCCGCTGCCCTTCGTGCCGAACAAGAAATCCTTGATGAAGCCCATGCCCTGGCAGATGCTGCTGAACGTGGCGCCACCAGCGCCCAAGAGCTTAAGGACGCAGACCAGCAGCTACCGGCGTCCGCTGAGGACTACCGGCGCCTGCTAGAGGCCGCTGCCCCTGATGTGACGGACGGGGCCTCCCTGGTAGAAGCACTTGAAAACCTGCCCCCGGAAGGCTGGGCCTCAGCGCGCAGCGGCCGGTCAATAACTGCCGAGGGTCTACGCCGTCTACAGGCTGTGTCAAGGGAGCTGACCTACCTGCGTCAGTTCACCGCCGATGATCTGACCACCCTTATCAGCGAAATTGAGCGGACCTTGCTGTTGGATATAGAGTTAGCGGCCCGCCCTGGTGCCCACTCTTCTTCAGCCCGTAGAAATCTTGATGCCTTCTATGATGTGGCTGCCAGCTACGAGTCCACCGCCCCGCGCGTGAACGCCCTCTTGCTGGCTGCTGCTAATGGTCAGCCTCTAGAAGAGGGGGAGAGCGGCGTCCGCTTTGCCCTGAGCGCCACTGGCGCATCGGCATCGGGCATTAGTGGGTTTCTGGCCTGGCTTGATGCTGCCGCCCAACAAGAAGCTGGGCTTGAAATGGCGGCAGAAGCCCCCCGCCATGATGCGGTGCAGATTCTGACCGTGCACGCCTCAAAGGGCCTGGAATGGGACCAGGTCTACATACCGGGCATGGCAGAGGGCGAATTCCCCGATTCTAAGGACGAACGCTGGAGCAAGAAGGCAGACACCCTGCCCTGGCCCTTACGCGGGGACGCCGCCTACCTCCCCGGCTGGCGGTCAGACTTCGAACACCTGCAAGACCTAGGTGACTTCATGGGCCAGCTCTCAGATCAGGCGGTAGAACACCGCACCCTGGAAGAGCGCCGCCTTGCCTATGTGGGCTACACGCGCGCCCGCTCCTTGCTGGTGCTAACCACCTCAGCCTGGAAGGGGACCACCGCTAAGCCCCGGCTGATGTCTACCTTTGTTGATGAGCTGCTTGACTCTGCTGCTGACCTTGCACAGATAATCAGTGAGCTTGACCCCGAGCAGGTCGGTGCGGTCAACCCCCAATCTGCTACTATCACTACCGCCCTGTGGCCCTTTGACCCCTTGGAGGGGCCCCACCAGATGACCTGGGCATCGCTAGAGGAACTTGAAGCGGCAGGGCCAACACCTCACCCGAACACTCCCAGGCAGGGAGAGCTCACCGGGCTTAGCCCTCGCCAGGTGGTTGAGCGTGCAGCCCATAATGTACTACGGGGCGGGCTTGCCCCTGATGAACTAGCCCAAGCCTATGAGGCTCTGCCTGAGCTAACCCCCGACCAGGTTCACGAAACCCAAGGCACCATTGAGGACTGGCAAGAAGAAACTGACCTCTTGTTGAGCCTGCTGGCAGCCCCAGCAGAAAACAGCACCTTTGAACTGCCAGGGCATATCTCAGCTTCACTGCTGGTCAACCTGGTCAAGGACCGGCAAGCTGTTATCGACAATATGCGCCGGCCCATGCCCCAAAAACCAGGGATTG
The DNA here is from genome assembly GCA_034179845.1 of Rothia sp. (in: high G+C Gram-positive bacteria). Lineage (GTDB taxonomy): Bacteria > Actinomycetota > Actinomycetes > Actinomycetales > Micrococcaceae > Rothia. The sequence continues at coordinate 36,676 of JAXFPK010000077.1, forward strand.
CAGCCCGCCAGGGAACTATCTTCCACAGCTGGGTAGAAGAGCACTTTGGCACCACTGGCATGCTGGATATGGACGAAGACTTCGATGATGAGGGCACCGAAGAAGAGCTGAATATCCCGGCCCTGCGTGAGAACTTCTTAGAAAGCCCCTGGGCTCATCGCACCCCCTGGGCCCTAGAGTACCCCCTTGAAACACCGCTTGCGGGGGTAACGGTCCGTGGCCGAATTGACGCTATCTTTACCCGTACAGACGGGGACGGTGCGACTATCTGGGAGCTGGTGGATTGGAAGACCGGCCGCCCACCGCGCACCAAAAAGGAGCTCAAAGAGCGGTCAGTGCAGCTGTCTCTCTACCGGCTGGGTTTTGCCCGCCTGCACGGTGTAGCCGAAGAAAATATAGAAGCTCATTTCTTCTATGCTTCTACCGGCCAGAGCATCGAGGTGACTCACTTCTCCACGCGCGAGGAGTTAGAGAAAGCCCTGCAAGGAGCAGGCCAGTTAGGGCACCAGAAAAGCTAAAACACCACAGTAGCTACGGACACCAGAGCAGTGAGAGGCCCTAGCCCCCTAGCACTCTAGCCCCCTAGCCCTAGTTCTAGCCCTTGGTGCTAGTCCAAGGGCTGGGGCTTCTCCTCATCAAAGGTCGGCTCAAGGGCACCAACAGCCCGCAGCTCTGCCTCCAGATGGTCAAGCATGGAGACAGCCTCTGAAATCATGACCCGATCTTCTAACTCAACTCCACGCACCAGCCACTGGGCCAGACCAAACTCTGCGTAGAGATTAGCCCGGGCCTCAAGATTACGGTCAGGCTCCTGAGGCATCTCTTGACGGTAGGTCGCAAAAACCCTCTCCCTAAAAAGAGGATCTTCACAGGCATAGAGCCAGGCGAAATCAGCAGCAGGGTCACCCACACACACCTCAGACCAGCCGGTAATCTCAACAATCTTCTTCTGCTCAAGCACAAGGTTATCTTCGTTCAAATCCCCATGAATGGTGCGGGGGCGGAAGTCCCACATAGCCGAATTGTTGAGCTGCTGCTCCCAGCGGGTTAGCAGCCCCGACGGTACCTTGCCGGTAGCTACAGCCAGGTCTAGTTCTGCAAGGCGGCGCTCGCGTACCTGCTGGCCGGTATAGACCGGCAGGTCAGCGTCCTCCACGATAGTGGTGGGAAAAACATGGATGGAGGCAATATTTTTGGCGATGTCATCGGCAATATTGGCCTGCCCGCTGCCGGTGGCGCACGAGATGGCGGCTAGGTCATCGATATCGTGGGGGGTACCGGGGATGTGGGTGTAGATGAAAGCCTGCCGCCCGTCTAAGGGGACGGTGCCAACGATGGTAGGCACCAGGAAGGGTAGGCGGGCGCGCAGGGCGGGAGTGAAGGATTGCAGGATGACGTGCTCTGCTTCTAGGCGCACGCTAGCTTCTGGGTGCTTGGGGGCGCGTACCCTCCAGCGTTTGTTGGTGGAGTCGATGATAATGGCCGAGTCGAAGTCTAGGGCGTCGTCGGCTGAGGGCAGGGCGGCTACCGGGTAGAGCCCGGGCACCCCCGCTGATACGATGGCGGCAAGTTGAAGAGGTGTTGAGGTCACATTTTTAAGGGTACAAGAGAAGTTGGACTGAACCCGAAATGAAGGGGAGAAAAATTGATTCATTGGCCCCAAGAACGTCCGGCACAGGGTCAGGACGCAGCCCCCAGCTCCGCTACCCCCAGCAGGTGGGCGCTGGTGGGCGGTAGACTAGTAAGCTGGCGTGAGCGCGTATGGCCAGTGATAACTGCGAGGGTAGGGGAGATGCACCATGAATCACGATAAGCTCAGGGCCCAGCCTATTACTCTGTCAGCCCCCAATGCTGAGGCTATCCTTGAGGGTCTTGACCCTGAGCAGCGCCGTGTTGCTACTGAGCTTGCTGGGCCTATGTGTGTGATGGCTGGTGCTGGTACCGGTAAAACTCGTGCTATCACCCACCGTATCGCCTACGGCATTGCCATTGGCCGCTATAACCCGCGGGCTGTGCTGGCTCTTACTTTCACTAACCGGGCGGCTGAAGAGATGAAGGTGCGCCTGCGCCAGCTGGGGGCTGCTGGGGTAGTGGCTCGAACCTTTCACTCAGCTGCTCTGGCCCAGTTACGCTATTTTTGGCCTCAGGCTATTGGTGGTGCTCTGCCGGAGATTATTAAGAATAAGTCCCAGTTTATTATTGAGTCGGCTCGCCGCCTGGGGTTAGCTACTGACCGGGCTATTGTGCGTGATCTTGCCAGCGAAATTGAGTGGGCTAAGGTCTCTATGCTCACAGCTGATTCTCTCATGCCTCATCTGGCTGACCGGGAGCTACCGGCAGATATTAGCCCCATTGACATGGTGCGCCTGCTCCGCACCTACGAGGAGCTTAAGGATGAGCGCAACGTCATTGACTTTGAAGATATCTTGCTGCTGACTGTTGCAGTTATTGAAGAAAACCCCGATATTGCCGCCCAGATTCACCAGCAGTACCGCCACTTTGTGGTCGATGAATATCAGGACGTCTCGCCCCTGCAACAGCGCCTACTGGAGGCCTGGCTGGGGCGGCGCGATGATTTGTGCGTGGTGGGCGATGCCTCCCAGACCATCTACTCTTTTGCTGGGGCAACTAGCCGTCATCTCCTTGAGTTCCGCACCCGTTTTGAGGGCGCTACCGTGGTGAAGCTGGTGCGTGACTACCGTTCTACCCCGCAGGTAGTTGATGTGGCTAATCGCCTGCTAGCTGCCCGCCGTCAGATGCCAGATTCCACCCGCTATTCTTGGGCGCCGCCCCTAGAACTGGTCTCCCAGCGGGAGCCTGGGGCTAAGCCGGAATGGTTTGAATACGCAGATGATGAACAAGAAGCGATGGGTATCGCTGAAGATATCAAAGACCTCATCGATAAAGAAGGCATACCGGCAGCCGATATTGCTGTGCTCTACCGCACCAACTCCCAGTCTGCTGCCCTAGAACAAGCCCTGACTGATGCCGGAATTAACTATCAGCTACGCGGTGCAGAACAGTTCTTCGACCGCCCTGAGGTGCGCGCAGCCCTGAGCATGCTCCAGGGCGCAGCTAAGGGGGCTGAACCCACTGATAGCGTCACCCAGCTGGTGCGAGATAACCTTAAGAACTTGGGTTGGTCTGCTAAGGCTCCCCAACGCTCAGGCCAGGAGCGGGCCCGCTGGGAATCCCTAGAAACCCTCGTCTCCCTGGCTGATCGCCTTGCTGATGAACGCGCCCAGGCGCGGGAGCAGGCGTCCGCTAATGGTGCTACCGACCTGCCGCCGGAGTTCTCTCTCTACGAGCTGGTTGCTGTGCTCATCCAGCGATCCCAGCATCGGGATGCGCCCTCTCTCAATGGGGTCACTCTCGCCTCCTTGCACGCAGCTAAGGGCCTTGAATGGGAGGCGGTTTTTCTCTGCGGCCTCAATGAGGGGCTCATGCCGATTTCTTTCGCCCAAACTAGCGATGAAGTAGATGAAGAACGCCGCCTCTTCTATGTGGGTATCACCCGCGCTCGTTCTTATTTGACCCTGAGCTGGTCGCGGTCGCGTACCCCTGGCGGGAGGGCTGGGCGTAAGCGGTCGCGTTTTATTAATGACATTGCTCCTCGGGGTCTCTAGTGGCTAGCTCCCGTGAAATTTTGCCGGCTCCCGCCTCCCGCCCGGAGGTTGAGGTGGTGCGCTCTACCTGCCGTACTCGCACTGTGCAGTTGGTGCCGCAGCGGGGCGGCTATCCCGGCTGAGCGGTCTTAGGGGTTTCTTCCTTTTTCTGGGAAGCGCTTATTCTTTGTCCTTGCTGTCAGTCTCTTCGGTGGGCTGGTCGTAGCCGCCTGCTAGGAGCTTTTCGAGGGCAGCGTCGAATTCGTCTTCGCTGGCGTTGAGCAGGGCGCGGCGGGAGGTGAAGCCTGTGGGGTCGTCCAGGTCTTCGCTGGTGGGTAGAGTTTCGGGGCCTTCCCAGAGCTGGTCGCGGGCTTCAAAGCCGTGGTTTTCTTCGTAGTGGCGCCAGAAGGCTAGGGCTTCGTGCATCTTGCGGGGGCGCAGTTCAAGGCCGACGAGCTGGGCAAAGGCGTGTTCTGCTGGTCCGCCGGTGGCGCGGCGGCGGGCCATGGTTTCAGCCAGTTGTGGGGCTGTGGGCAGGTTTTTGCTGGCTTGTTCGGTGATGAGGCTGACCCAGCCTTCGATCAGGGCAAGGAGGGTTTCGAGCCGGTCTAGGGCGAGTTGCTGGTCTTCGGTGAGTTGGGGTTTGAACATGTCCCCGGCGAAGGCTTCCATCATGGCTTCGGGGTTTGAGGGGTCGAAGTCGATGGTGTGGGCTGCTTCTTGCATGCGCTCAATATCAACGTGGATTCCGCGGGAGAAACGGGTGATGAGGGCGATGATGTCTTCGCGTAGCCAGGGGTTGGTCTTGTGCAGGCGCACTAGGGCAGCTTCTCGCACGGCTAGGTAGAGCATGACTTCCTGGGCAGGGATTTCTAGGCCTTGGCCGAAGGCAGCAACGCCTGAGGGGATCAGGGCTGAGCGGCCTTGGGCCAGGGGGATTCCGATGTCTGTGGAGGAGACGACTTCTTCGGCGAGTTTGCCGATAGCTTGGCCCATTTGCATGCCGAACATCATTCCGCCTAGGCCAGCGAAGATGTTGCCGCCGCCGAGCATGCCGGCCATGTCTTGGGGCATTTGTTGCTGGATGGAGGAGTTCATAGCTGATGAGACTTCTTCGGCAACGGGGCTAGCGATTTCTTTCCAGGTGTCAAAGGAGTTCTCCACCCATTCTGCTTTTGCCCAGGCTTCAACGGTGAAGGCAGGACGTTCGAAGATGGTGACGGGGTCTAGCCAGAGGTCTGCGAGGGCGGCGGCATCTCGTACTGCACCGGCTTGGGTGGAGGTGACGGAGGGGTCCTTGCCCAGGGCTAGTACTTGGCGGGCGTGCTGCTTGGCCATGTCCCAGTTGACGGGGCCGTTGCTGGGTTGGGCGCTCATCATGGAGTTTACTTGGGCGAAGATGCCTGAGAGCATGGCTGGGTCGATGACCAATCCCATATTTTTAAGGGCGTCGGCATCGAAGCCTGCGGCCCCGTTCATGGCTGTGGGGTCAAAGCCCTGTTCTTGTAGCTTTTTGAGGAATTCTTCAAGGGGGTCACGGCCAGCTGAGTCGTAGGGGTTGTTGGTCACGTTCTGCCTCGTTTCAATAGGGGGCTGCGGCGCCCGCCGCTACTATTTCTCCCTAGCCTACCTACCCTGGTGTGTGCCCTGGGGCTCTTTTAGCCCTGAGCCGAGTGAGAATTTGCTGAGGGGAGGGTCCTGAGGGGGTGGTTTTGCTAGTAGGCTAGTTCTATGGTTTTTTCTCAGAGGAAAGATGCAGGTGTCCGGCCTGGTAAGCGTAAGGCTGATTTGCGGACGGTGAGTGCCTTGGGTGCTTTGGGCCTGTCGACGTTTTCTTTGGTGGTTCCGGTTAATTTTGTGGCCGAATCGCCCGGCCCTACCTTCAATACCATTGGTGAGTTCAATAGTAAGCCGCTGATTGAGATTGAGGGTGCCCAGACTTACCCTGTGGGTGGCAATCTTGATATGACCACGGTGTCTGTTGCTGGTGGCCCTAATTCTTCTCTCTTTGCAGTTGAGGCTCTTGCTACTTGGTTAGAGGACTCTACGGCTGTCTTACCCAGTGATTTGATTTATGATCCTTCGGTTACGAGGGAGCAAGTGAGTGCGCAAAATAGCGCTGATATGACCAACTCTCAGGAGGTGGCGCAGGCTGCTGCTCTGACTCAGTTGGGTATTGATTACACCGAAATTTTGACGGTCTCGGGTACTAGTGAGGGCGGCCCTAGCCAAGGGATCCTGCGTGAGGGGGACGTTGTGACTGCCCTCGATGGTCAGGTGCTTGAGGGCTATGCTGAATTGACTCAGCGGGTGAATGCGTCCGCTGGGAATCCGGTTACTGTTACTGTGATGCGTGATGGGCAGGAGCAGGAGGTCACTCTCACTCCTTCTTATAATGAGCAGCGGCAGCGTTATGTGCTGGGTTTGTATATTGCCCGCTCTTTTGAGTTCCCTATGACTGTCACTTATGGTCTGCAAGAGGTTGGCGGCCCTTCTGCTGGCATGATGTTTGCTTTGGGCATTATTGATGAGCTGACTGAGGGGCAGATGACCGGGGGCGTGCATTTTGCTGGCACCGGAACCATTGATTCGGACGGCACAGTCGGTAGTATCGGCGGCATTGAGCAGAAGATGCGGGGTGCTGCGGACGCTGGTGCCACAGTTTTCTTGGCCCCGGCAGATAACTGTGATGATGTGGTTGGCAGGGTGCCACGTGGTCTTAAGGTTGTTAAGGTTTCAACACTCGATGAGGCTGTGGATGCTGTGACTCGTATTGGTCAGGGGGAGGACCCTGCTGCCTTCCCCACCTGCTCCTAGTGCGGCGGGGAACTTACCCTAGAGCTGAAATACTAAGCCTGCTCTCGTAACTCGTGGTTTTCTTTGGCAAAATAGTGTCTTATATGTAGTGTCGCCCACTGTGCGGTGGCACCCCTTATACAGGCCGCATTCGTGCGGCAGACACAAAACACAACTGAAGGATACCCGTGAGTACCGGAAGCACTCCTCCCCGTTCACCATCACGCGCTCCTCAACGTAGAAACCGGCCGCTGACCGCCACCGTGGCAATTATTGCCGCCTTGGTCGTAGCTTTCGTTTTTGCAACCCAGGTGTACACCGACGTCCTCTGGTATGACCAGTTGGGCTACCTGAAGGTTTTCATTACCCAAAACCTGACCCGCGGTGCCGTCTTTTTGGTTGCAGCTCTCGTTGTAGGTATCGCTGTTTGGGCCAGCCTCTTCTACGCCTATAAGCATGGGAAATTACAGGCTCCCCGCCCCCGATCTGCTACAGGCCCTCGACGTGATGCCGATGGCAACCCTCTGCCTAACCCCTATGGCGATGTGCAGGACCTCTTTAACCAGAATATGGAGCGCTACCGTCAGGGTATTGAGCGCATGCGTAAGGTGCTGCTGATTGCTGTGCCAGCCTTGCTGGGTGCTTTTGTCGGCGCTGGGGCTATGACCCAGTGGGAGACCGTTCTGCTCTTCTTCCAGGGTGAGAGCTTTGGCAGCGTAGACCCCGAGTTCGGTCTTGATGTGAGTTACTTCATGTTTACCCTGCCCTTCCTGAATATGGTCACGGGCCTGCTGAGTACCGCCATTATTTTCTCTGCCATGGCAGCCCTGGTCATGCACTATTTCTACGGTGGCATTGTGGTGGGGGAGCGCGGTATTACAACGACCGTGCATTTCCGCCGTCATTTTGCTGTGCTCGGTGCCCTCTTTATTCTCTTGCGTGCCGTGAACCTGTGGCTTTCTCGCTACACTGCCACCCAGGACCAGTCAGGTTCTTGGGCTGGTGCCATGTACCGGGATGTCAATGCCATTATTCCGGTTAACGCTATCTTGGCGGTAGCCTCCTTGCTGGTGGCTGCGCTCTTTGTGCTTGCAGCTGTTCGCGGTAATTTCCGTTTACCTCTGATTGGTACTGCTGTGCTGGTCATTGCTTCGCTGGTCGCCGGGGGAATCTACCCTTGGGTTGTGCAGCGTTTCCAGGTAGTGCCTAACGAGCAGGCTGTTGAGGCCCCTTATATTCAGCGCAATATTGACGCTACCCGCACCGCTTACGGTCTTGATCAGCTTGATGTTCAGAACTATGACGCTACTACCTCTACCGCCGCAGGTGCCCTGCGCGGTGAGAGTGAGACTATCTCTAACATCCGCCTGCTGGACCCTAATGTAGTATCTGGCGCTTTTGCTCAGTTGCAGCAGTTCCGCCCCTACTACCAGTTTGGGCAGAACCTTTCTGTTGACCGCTATTCCATCAAGGGCACGGAGACTGATACTGTTATCGCCGCCCGCGAGCTTAACCCTGACCAGAATGCCGGTTCTTCCTGGGTTAACCAGCACGTAGTGTATACCCACGGCTATGGTGTTATCGCCGCCTATGGTAACCAGGTTGAGGCTGATGGTAAGCCTAAGTTCATTCAGTCAGGTATTCAGGCAACTGGCGCGATTAGTAGTGATTATGAGCCGCGTATCTACTTTGGCCAGAGTTCACCGGAATATTCTATTGTTGGTGGCACCTCAGATGATGAGCCGCTAGAGCTTGATCGCCCCCAGACTGCTGATGATGAAAGCGGTGCGGACGCTAAGTACACCTTTAGCGGTAATGGCGGCCCGGTCATTGGTCATGCCTTTAACCGTTTGGCGTACGCTATTAAGTTCCAGTCTTCAGATATTCTGCTCTCGGATGCTGTGCGCCCTGAATCGCAGATTTTGTATGATCGTGACCCTTCTGAGCGTGTGAAGAAGGTTGCCCCTTACTTGACTGTTGATGGTAACCCTTACCCGGCGATTATTGATGGCCAGGTGCTCTGGATTGTGGATGCCTACACCACCAGTAATCAGTACCCCTACGCGCAGGCTGCTCAGCTTGATAATGCGACTTCTGATTCTGAGACTGCTACCGGTATTTCACAGGCTCTGCCTAACCAGCAGGTCAACTATATTCGTAACTCGGTGAAGGCTACTGTCAACGCCTATGACGGTTCAGTGACTCTTTATGCCTGGGATGACCAGGACCCAGTTCTGAAGACCTGGCAGAAGGTCTATCCTGATACGGTACGCCCCTACAGTGAGATGAGCGCCTCGCTGATTGAGCATGTGCGCTACCCTCAGGATCTTTTCAAGGTGCAGCGTGAAATCTTGAACGCCTACCATGTGGATAACGCCCACAGCCTCTACACTGGTGATGACCTCTGGTCTATCCCTAACGATCCGACTAATAATAGTGGTCAGCCTTTGCCGCCTTATTACATGTCCTTGCAGATGCCTGGGGAATCAGAGGCTAACTTCTCTTTGACCACCAGCTTTATCCCTCAGCAGGCAGATAGCAACACCCGTAACGTCATGTACGGTTTCCTTTCAGCCAATGGTGATGCCGGTACTGGTAAGGACGGGCAGAAGGCTGAGGACTATGGCAAGCTAACCTTGCTTGAGTTGCCTCGCTCTTCGGTTGTTCCTGGACCCGGTCAGGCGCAGAATGTCTTTAACTCAGATACGGCTGTATCAACTGAGTTGAACCTGCTACGTCAGGGCGCTTCGGACGTTATCAACGGTAACTTGCTGACTCTGCCTGTGGGTGGCGGTATTCTCTACGTGCAGCCGGTCTACGTGCAGTCTTCGGGCGATGCTGCTTACCCCTCACTGCGCCGCGTGCTGGTGGGCTTTGGTGAGCAGGTAGGCTTTGCCCCCACCCTGGATGAGGCCCTGGATGAACTCTTTAGCGGTTCTTCTGGCGCTGAAACTGCTGCTGATGCCGGTGTGAGTGATGCTGAGGCCGCTCAGGCTGCCGATGGTACTGCTCCTGGTACTGATAGTGCCAGCTTGACCGGTGCCTTGCAGGAGGCTCGCAAGGCTATGCAGGATGCGGACGCCGCTATGAAGGCTGGTGACTGGGCCGCCTATGGTGAGGCTCAGACCCGCCTGAATGAGGCTTTGCAACGCGCTATCGAGGCCGAGGGGCTTGAAGGTACCGCAAGTACCCAGGCTAGCCCCACCCCTTCACCTTCCAACTAGGGGGTAGGGCTTTAGTGGCCTGGTGATGGTAAGGACGCCGCCTCCCGCACTGAGCGGGCAGACGGCGTCCTTTTGCCTAGGTAAATGTAGAGTGAATCACAAAAGCCTATATTGACTTGCGTGTAGCAATATAAGTGCGTATAGTTATATGAGTCGCCGCGGGGTGGAGCAGTTCGGTAGCTCGCCGGGCTCATAACCCGGAGGCCGCAGGTTCAAATCCTGCCCCCGCAACCACATAAGTCGCTCCGTTCGGTATGAATCCGATCGGGGCGACTTTTTTCTTGCCCTTTTCATCTTCAACGTAATTCGGGGTAGCTGTCATGATTGATGCCCCCAGTAGCTCATCGAGTGAAAGTCTCAACGCTCCCGCTATTGTGAATAGGTCTTCTAGGCTAAACGCATTGGTCATTGATAGGGGTCTGGAGATTCATAAACCTATGAATGTGTGACAGAAGCTCGTGTTTCTGCGGGTACGCTCTAGTGCACACAAGAGACCAGTCCTTATACCTTTGATCAGAACCTTGCTTTGTGTAATGAGGTTTAATCTATCGAGTACTTGCCCTATTCTTACGCTGCTGCCCGTCGAAATAATCAGCAGTGCTACCATCTGGGCTAGTTTTTATCGTTGCCGGCATTTTTCTGCAGGTATCCAAACCAGCTTAAAAAGTTAAGTACCGGTAGGCAAGATATTCCGTAGATTAAAAGGCTACAAGCTGAGACCCTGTCCCCATAACTATGAGCAGAAATCTGCCCGAATGAGCAGCTTTCTTCCTTTAAGATGAGGGAGCAATGTTGAATAAATCCGCATATGAGGGGTAACTTATGGCTCAATACACACCGCGTCACGCTGCGCCCAGGAACAAAAATATCAGTAAGCACCGGGCAGCTGCC
>JAXFPK010000094.1:0-7559 GCA_034179845.1 Rothia sp. (in: high G+C Gram-positive bacteria)
TGCTGGGCTTCGACCCCGAGCAGCACTTTGTGGTAGAGCCCGAGATTCTTGAGCACACCCGTGCCCTGGTCGAGCGCAGCGCAGCTGAGCGCGAGGAGTGGCAGAAGTCCTTCGATGCCTGGGCTGAAGCAAACCCCGAGCAGGCCAAACTCTACGAGCGCCTAGTAGCTGGTGAGCTGCCCGCCGAGCTCGATGAGGCCCTACCCACCTTCGAGGCTGGCACCTCCATCGCTACCCGTGCAGCGTCGGGCAAGGTCATCAACGCTATTGCTCCGGTTCTGCCCGAGCTCTGGGGCGGTTCTGCTGACCTGGCTGGCTCCAACAACACCACTATCGATACCGAGAAGTCCTTCAACCCCGAGTCTCGTTCCACCAAGAGCTGGACCGGTCACCCCTACGGTCGTGTTCTGCACTTCGGTATCCGCGAGCACGCCGCCGCGGCAATCACCAACGGTATCGCGCTCTCCTCACCCACCCGTCCTTTCTCTGGCACCTTCTTCGTCTTCACCGACTACCAGCGCCCGGCCGTCCGACTGGCAGCGCTCATGGGTGTGCCCAACATCTTCGTCTGGACCCACGACTCCATCGGTCTAGGTGAGGACGGCCCCACCCACCAGCCCGTTGAGCACCTGACCGCCATGCGCGCCATCCCCAACCTGGATGTGGTGCGCCCCGCTGACGGTAACGAAACTGCCGTAGCCTGGCGCAAGATCCTAGATATCAAGGACCACCCTGCTGGCCTGGTGCTCTCCCGCCAGAACCTGACCAACGTAGCCCGTGAAGACCTGCACGCAGATGCTGAGGGCGAGAAGTTCGCCTCAGCAAACGGTGCAGCCCGAGGTGGCTACGTGCTGGCAGATACCGAGGGCACCCCCGATGTCATCCTCATTGCCACCGGCTCTGAGGTTGAGATTGCCCTAGCAGCCCGCATCCAGCTAGCTGAAGAGGGTATCGCCGCCCGCGTCGTTTCCATGCCCTGCCGTGAATGGTTCGCCGCAGAATCTGCTGAGTACCGTGAATCTGTGATTCCCTCAGCTGTCAAGGCCCGCGTGAGCGTTGAAGCTGGCCTGTCCATGCCATGGATGGATATTCTAGGTGAAGCCGGCCGCGCCGTCTCCCTGGAGCACTACGGCGCTTCTGCCTCAGCCGAAGAGCTCTTCGCCGACTACGGTTTCACCGCTGAAAACGTAGTAGCTAAGGCCCGCGAATCCATCGCCGCTGCCCGCTAACCCCACCAGTTCTAAGGAAGAAACCATGACTACCCCCACACAGAAACTCTCAGACGCAGGTGTCTCCATCTGGCTCGATGACCTCTCCCGCGAGCGCCTCACCAGCGGCAACCTGCAAGAACTCATCGACACTAAGAACGTGGTCGGTGTGACTACCAACCCCAGCATTTTTGCTGCGGCTCTTTCTGATGGTGCAGCCTACGCTGAGCAGATGAAGATGCTGGCAGCAGAGGGTACCGAAGCTGAGGCAGCAGGTTTTGCTGCCATGATTGACGATGTTCGTGATGCTTGCGATGTTTTTGCTCCCATCTACAAGGCCAGCCAGGGCTATGACGGCCGTGTCTCCATTGAGGTCTCTCCCCTGTTGGCTCGTGAGTCTGCCGCTACTTTGGCCCAGGCTAAGGAGCTCTACTCTGCTGTTGGCCGTGAGAACGTCATGATTAAGATTCCTGCTACTGAAGAGGGGCTGGAACCGATTGCTGAGGCGCTGGCAGAAGGTATCTCGGTCAACGTCACCCTGATTTTCTCTTTGGAGCGTTACCGCGCCGTTATCAATGCCTACCTGCTGGGTCTGGAGAAGGCTCTGGAGAACGGTAAGGATCTTTCTAAGATTCATTCTGTGGCCTCTTTCTTTGTCTCTCGTGTAGATACTGAGGTTGATGCTCGCCTTGAGGCTATTGGCACCGATGAGGCTTTTGCTCTGCGTGGTAAGGCTGGTGTGGCTAATGCTCGTCTGGCTTTTGAGGTCTATGAGCAGGCTTTCACTTCTGAGCGTTGGGCTCGTCTGGAAGCTGCTGGGGCTAACCGTCAGCGTCCGCTGTGGGCTTCAACCGGTGTGAAGAACCCGGCTTACCCTGATACTCTCTACGTTACTGAGATTGCGGCTCCTGGCACGGTTAACACTATGCCTGAGGCGACTTTGGAGGCGACCTTCGATCATGCTGAGGTTGCTGGTAATGCTATTGAGGGCACATACCAGGAATCTAACGAGATCCTTAACCAGCTTGAAGCTGTGGGTATCTCTTACCAGGATGTGGTCAATAAGCTGGAGAGCGAAGGTGTTGAGAAGTTCGAGGTTTCTTGGAAGGAACTGCTCGAGACTGTCACCGCCGCACTGGCTGATCAGAAGTAAAACTAGCTCACGCTGAGGGTGGGGGTTTTCTCCCCCACCCTCACTGCGCGCACTTGGTGGCGGGTATCTGCCTTGCTTGTAGGTGCGATAGGGCTAGTGGATGCCATTAGACTAGACATGAGAATCACGGCAGCTTTCACTCCATGTGAGGAGCTGCCGCCCCAACCAATCTGTGAAGGATTCACGGCGGTGGCCAACACTCACGAATCAAATCCCCTGCGCGATTCGCGCGACCGCAGACTGACCCGCGTGGCAGGCCCGTCCTCCTTGGTCTTCTTCGGTGTTACCGGTGACCTTGCGCGCAAGAAATTGCTCCCAGCTGTCTATGACCTGGTCAACCGTGGCTTGCTTCCTCCCAGCTTCGGGCTGGTAGGTTTCGGACGCCGCGAATGGAGCCACGAGGACTTCCAGCAGGAAGTACGCACCTATGTTGAGGCCCATGCGCGCACCCCTTTCCGCGAGGACGTCTGGAAGCAGTTTGCCGCTGGCATTCGCTTTGTCACTGGTACCTTTGACTCTGATGAGTCCTTTGAGAAGCTCAAGGCAACTTTGGCTGAGCTTGATGAGACGAGGGGGACCCGCGGCAATCATGCTTTTTACCTGTCGATCCCTCCGAAGGGGTTTGAGCAGGTCTTGCAGAAGCTCGCTGATCACGATTTGGCCAACCATAACCAGCATGATGGGTGGCGCCGGGTGATTATCGAAAAGCCTTTTGGTCATAACCTTAAGACTGCCCGTGAGCTCAATGCCATTGTTGAGCGGGTCTTTCCCGCTGATTCGGTTTTCCGTATTGACCATTACTTGGGGAAAGAGACGGTGCAGAATATTTTGGCTCTGCGCTTTGCTAACCAGATGTTTGAGCCTCTGTGGAATGCCACCTATGTTGACCATGTGCAGATCACCATGGCTGAAGATATTGGTATCGGCACCCGTGCAGGCTACTACGACGGTGTAGGTGCAGCCCGCGATGTTATTCAGAACCATCTGTTGCAGCTGCTGGCTTTGACTGCTATGGAAGAGCCGGTGAGTTTCAATGCTGAGCATCTGCGGGCTGAGAAGGCTAAGGTGCTTGAGGCGGTACAGATTCCTGAGGATATTTCCACTGCCTTCGCTATTGGCCAGTACGCTGCCGGTAACCAGGGGGGTGAGGAGGTTAATGGTTTCTTCGATGAGAGTGATATTCCTGCTGATTCTCGTACCGAGACTTTTGCTGCGCTGAAGTTGAATATCAATACTCGCCGCTGGGCAGGTGTTCCCTTCTACCTGCGCGCTGGTAAGCGACTGGGCCGCCGCGTCACCGAAATTGCTGTGGTTTTCAAGAAGACTTCTAACCTGCTCTTTGGTGGTAGTGCCGATAGTTCGGGGCAGAATGCGATTGTGATTCGGGTGCAGCCTGATGAGGGTATGACCTTGCGGTTTGCGTCTAAGGTGCCTGGCACGCAGATGGAGATTCGTGATGTCAACATGGATTTTGGGTATTCTCATTCCTTTACGGAGGAGTCACCGGAGGCCTACGAGCGTCTGATTTTGGATGTGCTGCTCGGTGAGCCCCCGCTCTTTCCCCGTCATGAAGAGGTTGAGCTTTCCTGGAAGATTCTTGACCCTTTTGAGGAATACTGGGAAGAGCACAAGATTAAACCTGAAGCCTACCCCCCTGGTTCCTGGGGCCCGGTTTCTGCCCACGCAATGCTAGAACGCGATGGCCGTGTTTGGAGGCGCGCATGATTAAAAAACTTGAAGAAACCACTGTGGGCAAAGTTGCTAAGGAGCTCTCCCGCCTGCGTAATGAGAAGGGGGCAACGACGTCCTCTCGGGTGCTGACCTTGGTTATTTTGGCTGAGAAGGGGCATTCTAAGACCGCTGTTGAGGCGGCTTTGAAGGCCTCCTATGAGCACCCTTGCCGCATTATTGTGCATGTTGATTATGGTCAGGACGCTCAGGACCGACTGGATGCCCACATTTATGTCGGTGGGGATGCTGGGGCCTCAGAGCTGATTATTCTGCGCGGTTATGGGTCTGCTGCTGTAGCTACCGAGTCCCTGATTTCGGGGCTGTTGCTGCCTGATTCCCCGATTGTTGCCTGGTGGCCGCACTCGGTGCCTGAGAACCCTGCTGAGCATTCTATCGGTAAGATTGCCCAGCGCCGTATCACTGATTCGGCCCGTGCCTATAACCCGCTGGGTGTGCTCAAGAAGCTGGTGACCAGTTACAAGGATGGGGACACTGACCTGGCCTGGATTCGTCTGACTCTCTGGCGTATTCAGATTGCTGCTGTCTTCGACCAGCTTGAGCCTGCCCCCGTCAAGCGTGTGGTAGTTTCTGGTTCTTCTATGAGCCCCTCGGTGGTTCTGCTGGGTGCCTGGCTGGGAGATCGTCTGGATGCTGAGGTGCACCTGCGTACCACTGATGCCCAGCGTGGTCTGTATAAGGTCGAGCTAGAACGAGAAGATGGCTCAATTGTTATTCACCGCCCCGGCCGCAATATTGCCACGATTTCTTCCCCTGGTGTGCCCGACCAGCAGATTTCCTTGCCTGCCCGTTCGCTGGCTGATTGCCTGGCTGAAGAATTGCGCCGTCTTGACCCTGATGTGGTCTACGGCGAGGTACTCAAGTCTGTGGCTGCTAACAGCAAGATTGTGGTTGATGTGGATACCGACGATGAGCCTGTAGAGGGCACTGATTATACGGAGGTCTATGATGCCTAACCCTGTAGTAGTTCCCCACCGGGATAAGGAGCAGTTGAAGCTAGCTGGTGCCACCCGCATTATTCATGTGGCCTCTACTGCTCTTGCTGCCCGGGGTATCGCCCATATTTCGCTTACTGGCGGGACCATGGGTATTGCGGTGCTTGAAGGTATTGCTGCCTGCCCGCTGAAGGCTACGGTCAACTGGTCTAAGGTGCATTTTTGGTGGTCTGATGAGCGTTTTGTGCCCCGCGGCCATGCTGACCGTAATGAGCAGCAGGCTAAGGACGCCCTGCTTGATTCTCTGGGGCTGCCTGAGCAGAACCTGCACATCATGGGGGCCTCTGATGTCTTTGAGACCCCGGAAGATGCAGCCCAGGCTTACACTACTGAGCTGGCCCGTTACGCCCCGGAAGGTGAGTCTTCTCCCCTCTTTGATCTGACCCTGCTGGGGATGGGCCCCGATGGTCACATCGCTTCCCTTTTCCCTGAGCGCACTGAGATTCTAGAGGCTGAAGCTACAGCTCTTGCGGTGCACGATTCACCCAAGCCCCCGCCCACCCGGGTAAGCCTAACCTTGCCGGTCATCAACTTTTCAGAGCGTATCTGGTTCCTGGTTGCCGGTGGCGATAAGGCTGAGGCGACAGCCCGGCTGCGGGCTGCGTCCGCTCTGCCTGAGACTGAGTTGACCGCCCAGATTCTTACCCAGACCCCAGCAGCCGGGGCCCGCGGTCTGCTAGAGACCCTGATCCTGGCTACTGAGGACGCCCTGCAGGCGCCCCTCTAAGGCCAGAAACTCTAAGCCCAGAGGCTCTAAGCCCTAAGGGGCCCTTGGAGACTATAAAAAATATCCCCGCCTACCGGTGAGCCGGTGGGCGGGGATATTTTGTGGTGTAAGCCTAAATGACGGCAACCTCTGAGAAACGCATCACCAGGGCGTAGCCGATAATGGCAAAGACCCACAGCAAAATCACGGTGACTGTCAGGCGGATCAGGTTTTTAGAGGCCATGCCTGAAGAGTTGAGCGAGGTGGTCATGCCACCGCCGAACATATCTGAAAGGCCGCCGCCCTTACCACGGTTCAGAAGAACCAGCAGGATGGTGAGAATACTCGCTATAGCGATAATGACCATCAGAATAATCTTGAGGGTTTCCACGCATAACCTTTCAGTCGGGTTGGGTAGCGTCTCGAAGCGCCATCAAACTACTATACGCCGTTTATCTGGCAGAAGGAAAAGTAGACTAGCAGAAAAAGTTTCTAGGCCTGGTACCGGGCGATGTTAGCGAACTCGGTAGCGTCCAAAGAAGCACCGCCCACCAGCACGCCATCCACGTCCGCTTGGGCCATGATGTCGGGGGCTGAGGCTGCCTTAACAGAGCCACCGTAGAGCACACGCACCTGATCAGCAACCTGGTCTGAGTAGAGCTTCGCTAGTTCCTGGCGGATAGCCTGGCCCATTTCCTGGGCGTCCTCTGCTGTTGCGACCTTGCCGGTGCCAATGGCCCAGACAGGCTCATAGGCTACCACCAGGGTTTGAGCCTGCTCTTCGGTCAAGCCCTCAAGGGAGCTACGGAGCTGGTCGAGAGTGAACTCAACGTGCTCACCAGCTTCACGCTTCTCAAGGCCTTCACCCACACACAGCACGGGGGTGAGCTCGTTACGGTAGGCAGCTTGCACCTTAGCGGCGCAAACACCGTTGGACTCACCGTGAATGGTGCGGCGCTCAGAGTGGCCCACCAGCACATAGGTGGCACCAAGTTTTTTGAGGAAGACACCGGAGATGTCGCCAGTGTAGGCACCAGAATCCTGGTCTGAGAGGTCCTGGCCGCCGTAGACGATTTTGAGCTTATCGCCATCGACGAGGGTCTGCACGGAGCGGATGTCAGTAAAGGGAGGGAAGACAGCGACCTCGGCGGTGTCGTAGTCAAAGTTGGTGTCATCTAAGGTCCAGGCCAGTTTCTGGAGCAGGGTCACACCTTCGGTATGATCCATGTTCATCTTCCAGTTGCCTGCGATGAGGGGCTTGCGAGTCATGGGCTCGTTCCTTTCACGAAATCTACGGTGGATGGGGCAGGACGCAGCGGGTGCGGCGTCCTGCCTCTAGGCAGTCACAGCTGCCAGGTGGGTTCACTGCCGCGGGGCGTTTTTAGGCGCCCAGTGCCTCAAGGCCGGGCAGAGTTTTACCTTCAATGTATTCCAGGGAGGCGCCTCCACCGGTGGAGATGTGGCTGAACTGGTCATCTGAGAAGCCCAGGTTGCGCACAGCAGAGGCTGAATCGCCGCCACCGATGATAGAGAAAGCCTCTGATGCTACCAGCGCATCAGCAACCGCCTTGGTGCCAGCAGCGAAGGACTCCATTTCAAAGACACCGACCGGGCCGTTCCAGAAGACCAGCTTGGCTTCCTTTATGGTATCGGCAAAGAGCAGGCGGGTCTCAGGGCCAAAATCTAGGCCCAGGCCCAGCTGACCAATCTCACCGCCGGTCAAATCAACAACCGGGCGCACCTCTTTG
>JAXFPK010000152.1:0-18936 GCA_034179845.1 Rothia sp. (in: high G+C Gram-positive bacteria)
GGGTGCAACTTTGCCGTACTAGGTTAATGCACACTGCAGCGGCAAGACCGAGCTGGCAAATAATAGGGTTATGGATTTTTCCTGCCTTTCTCGGCGGAGCAGCGGTACAGATAGCTGGAGCGATTGGATTGCTTGCGTTATCAGAAGCTTTGCCCAATTCTCGGTTTGCACTGATTCTTGTAGCTCAAATTTCAGCCTTGATGGTTCATACCGCCCTCGGTTACTGGTGTGGTAGATTCTTATGTCCTTTTCTTGCCTACCCCCTTGCCCTGCTGACGAGCTACTTATGGCTAGCCTTTACTTGGACGCTACCTATCACCTTTATACGGTATCTGGCTGGTCCCGCTATGGTTATGTGCTGCTCGCCGGTAGAACGTATAGATCCTGCCGCCCCTGCGGCTCTTCTTATCTTTTCTGTGATAGTGGGCTGTGGTCTTCTTGGCCTAGCTACATGGCGGGGTGGCCATAAGCTGGTCAAAATAGGAGTTGCTACACTTTGCCTAACCCTGGGTGGTGGCGCAGGATATCTTGTGGCAGGTCACTTGGGCCCAGTTGCAACCTCTTATCTTGCTGACCAGGATCTTGTTTGTGCAGGTAGCGCACCGCAGGTCTGTGTGGGAGAAGTATCTTTGGCGAGGAATGACCTGCGGGAGCAGATATCGTTTGACTTCAAGAAAATGCAGAATATAGGGCTACCCCCTGTAGAACAAGCCCTGATTTACAGGGGTGAAAATCTCCCTGCCCTGCATGAAGGAACAGCCTATATTGCTTACCCTCCGACGATGACAGGAGAAGAAGCTCATCGCATGGTGGCCTCGATTTATACTGCCCCGTTAGAGCAGTGCTTCGATGTCTTTTTGACTCAAAATCGATATGCAAGCTTTCAGCGCCTATAGTGCTTCTACCGACCTGCTTATGAATCAGCTCACCGACTATCTGGCAGACTCTGCAGATGTAGACTCTACGCGAGAACAAGCGATTCGAGAGCTCTACACAACTCTGAGTGGCTGTTCTCTTCCTCCAGGAGTTTAAGTGCGCTATTTTCTCAAGTCACGTAATCTCATGCGACCCACTTTGGTGCTTTTGCTGAGTTCGGGTTTGCTTGCCCTCTGGAAGGGGACTTCACTTTATCTCCCCCTGCCTGATTTTATCCCTACCCTGGCGCGGTCTGTGCCTATTGATGCTGTACTGATTGTTTGCTCCGTTACTGCAATTGCTCTTGCAGCTTACCCAGGCGCTCAATTGTGGGAAAGAGTGGCTCCGCGTAGTATCCAGATGTATTCCTATTTTCTAGCAACCGGTCTCGGTCTTTTTACGTGTTTTACTTTTGGCATAGCCTGCCTGGGAGATTCTACTGTCTGGCTTGTACTTATGAAGCTACTGGGACTGTTGGGTGTCGTCTCGGTGCTCTATCGCTGCCTCGGTGCCTACGTCAGTTTAATTCCCTCCATTCTTCTTGTGCTGAGTACAATTTTTGCCCGCCGCTCAGGGGGAGGGCTTGCTCCCTGGGCTTGGTTGGTTAATAATGACCCGCAACTGTATCAGGTTATTTTGACTCTTGTTGCTGCTGGAATGGGTGTAGTTCTGGCAGAACGTTTTCATCTTGTTATCGACAGTAGCCGCTAATTCGCTTCCGCGCGCTACCTAGTTAATACAGCCACACTGCCCCTTGTATGACCATTGATGAACAGCTGGTAGCGCCCTCCCTGCTCAGTGCGTATCGTTGAATTTATGACTGAACAGAATCTTGCTCCCGAAACCCGCCTGGTCGCTGGTGGCCGCCCCGCCCATGATGATCTGGCTCCTGTGAACCCGCCCATTGCCATGTCTTCTACCTTCCGGCAGACAGGCCCCTCAGATGTTAACACCTATGCTCGTTTCACTAACCAGAGCTGGGATGGCATTGAAGAGGTTGTAGCTGATCTTGAGGGGGCAGAACTACCTGGTTTGGTCTTTGCATCCGGTATGGCCGCTGTTGCTGCTGTGCAGGATCTAGTGCCTGTTGGCTCCATTATTTTGCAGCCTGAGCACACCTACATGGCTTCAGTTTCTATGGCTAAGCGTCTTGAAGCTCGCGGTATTGCCACTCTGGTGCGTCTTGATATTGAGAACACTGAGTCCGTTATCGCTGAAATGGAAAAGGCTGCCGCCACCGCTGGCGTCACCCCTGAGAACATCAACTATGCAGCCCCTAAGGTGCTGCTGTGGGTAGAGTCACCCACCAACCCCATGATGGAGGTCGCGGATCTGCCCGCTATCCTCGATGCTGCTCAGCGCCTGGGCATTGTTTCTGCGGTTGATAACACCTTCGCCACCCCGCTGGGGCAGAACCCGCTAGCGCTGGGGGCGGACGTCGTCGTCCACTCTGCTACTAAGTCCATCGCCGGACACTCCGATGTGATATTGGGTCTTACCGTTACCTCTAACCCCGTACTGCGTGATGCTATGGTCGCCCACCGCACCACCAATGGCGCCATTGCTGGGCCTTTTGAAGCTTGGCTGGGTCTGCGCGGTATCCGTACTTTGGGTGTGCGTTTGGAACGTGCAGCCGCTAACGCCTTAGAGCTAGCTGAGCGTCTGCAAGCTCACCCTGCTGTCAAGGCTGTGCGCTACCCTGGCCTGCCGACTGATCCCGGCTTTGAGCGGGCGTCCGCACAGATGCGTACCTTCGGCTCAATTCTTTCCATCACCCTAGATGCCACTGCCGAAGAAACTGACCGCGTGGTTCAGGCCCTGAACATTTGGACGCCTGCAACCAGCCTCGGTGGCGTAGAATCTCTGATTGAACGCCGCCGCCGTCACGGTTCAGAGCCGCACTCAATTCCTGAGTCGCTGCTGCGTATGTCGGTAGGTATCGAGAACGTTGATGATCTCTACAACGATCTGGCCGCGGCCCTAGAAAACCTCAAGTAGCGAACGGACGCCATGACACCCATTGCCCTCATTATTCTGGTTACCCACTATGTGGGCCTTGCCCTGGCCCTGGTAGTTGCCGCCCTGGCGGTCTTTGCCTTGATTGAGGCGGCCCGCGCCTCAAGTCACGCCTATCAGAGCGCTTTTAGGCGCACTAAGGGCTTCTGGGTGGGGGTGACCGGTGCGGCAGCAGCCTTCTCTGTTGTGACGCTCTGGCAGACCTGGACTTTTGGTGGGGGCTCTATTTTTCTGCAGCTCATTGCTGCTACGGCGGTGGGCGTATTCCTGGCGGACGTCCGCCCTGCTGTGGCGGTGCGTCGCCGCTAACAGCAACTTGCGTTCTGCCTGAAAAACCCACACATAATCATAATTATTCCGTATTTTGCCGGTCATATTATGAATATGTGTGGGTTTTTCTAGGGTTTGGCGTAGCGAAGTGGGATAATGGGGGCTATGACTTATAAATTGGTACTGCTCCGTCACGGGCAATCAGAATGGAACGAGAAGAACCTCTTCACCGGTTGGGTCGATGTTGCCCTGACCGAGAAGGGCCGCGCCGAAGCTACCCGTGGTGGTGAACTACTCAAGGAGCGCGGCATCCTCCCCGATGTTGTGCACACCTCCTTACAGCGTCGCGCCATTAACACCGCTAACCTGGCTCTTGATGCGGCTGACCGCCACTGGATTCCCGTTAAGCGCACCTGGCGCCTGAATGAGCGCCATTACGGTGCGCTCCAGGGCAAAGATAAGACTCAGACCCTGGAAACCTACGGCGAAGAGCAGTTCATGACCTGGCGCCGTTCCTACGATGTTCCCCCACCGGCACTGGATGATAACGACGAGTTCTCCCAGGCCAATGACCCCCGCTACGCAGATATTGAGAACGCTCCGCGCACCGAGTGCCTCAAAGATGTTCTTGAGCGTATGCTGCCTTACTGGGAATCAGAGATTAAGGAAGATTTGAAGGCCGGTAAGACCGTTCTGGTGGCAGCTCACGGTAACTCCCTGCGCGCTGTGGTGAAGAACCTTGAAGGTATCTCAGATGAGGATATTGCCGGGCTGAACATCCCTACCGGCATCCCCCTCTACTACGAGCTGGATGAAAACTTTAAACCCCTGGGTGCCGGCGAGTACCTAGACCCCGAGGCCGCTAAGGACGCTATTAAGGCTGTTGCTAACCAGGGTAAGAAGTAGCTTCTTTCCTGTCTTTAAGCTTTATCGCAGTAGATACCGGGCGCTAGCATCTCTAGAGGTGCTAGCGCCCGGTGTGTGTTTTACTTCTGGCTGGTGGGTTTGCGCCGGGTGAGGGCGGCTCCAGCTAGTGCGATAGCGGCGGCTAAGGCGGTCAGAACCAGCAGGGGCGCACCGGTGCGGGCCAAGCTGGCAGGTTCCTGCTTCTGGTGAGCTTCTTGAGCTCCCTTATGCGCTAGGGGCGCGGTGCCGGTCTGATGTGCGTTAGATTCTGCGCTGGGTTCTACCTTGGGCTCTGCGGGGTTTCCATTGCCCTGCGCGGACGGCTGCGCGCTGGGGCTTGCTACAGGGGCGGTTTCGCTGGGCTTGGGTGAGCTGGTGGGTTCTGCCGAGGCGCTCGGTTCAGAGCTGGCTTCAGGCTGGTTGGGGGCTGGGAGCGCAGGTGCTGTGCTGGGGGTGGGCTCTGCACTGGGTGCAGGTTCTGGGGCTTCTGTAGGTACTGGGGTTTCTGCAGGTACTGGGGTTTCTGCAGGTGCTGGGGTCTCTGTAGGTGCTGGGGCATCTACCGGTTCCTGAGTGGCATCAGGTTCAGGAGCAAGGGTGGGCAGGTCGCTTGGTGCTGGGCTGGCCTCTGGTGCTGGGCTTGTTTCAGGTTCAGGGCTTGTTTCAGGTTCAGGGCTAGCTACACCGGTCATGGGTTGTGCCTGGATGCCTGCGGTTTTTTCTATCCAGGAAACGAAGGGGCGCAGTTCCAGGGCGCCAGAAACTTCACCGATCCAGTAGTCGTTAGCTACGTGAGAGCCCATGACGTTAATGCCAACGAGCTTGTTATCGACCATAAAGGGCCCACCGGAGTCGCCATGGTTGGAGGTCCCGTCAATACCTTCAAGTCGGTAGACCTCGTTCCAGTAGGCATCTCGGCTTTGGAAAGACTGTTTGACTGCTGCTGTGCGGAGCCAGGGCATAGTTTCGCCCTCTATTCCTCGCCCATAGCCGTAGATGTACCCTTCTTGATTCATAGTGAAGCTGTGATCTGAGGCTAGGGTCGCGTAGCTGCTGAGCTCTTGGGGCGTGGAGAGCTGGATGAGGGCTATATCAGCCTGGGAGGATTCGATAATGTTGGCGGAGCTGATGGGGGTGCCGGGGTTCAGCTTGTCGTTGGAGAAGTAGATGTCGGCGGAGGTGGGGGTGGCGGCATCTTCGGTGCAGTGGGCTGCGGTGATGACCCAGGTGGGGCTGAGGGCTGTACCGGTGCAGCGGTCGTAGGTTTGGTCTTCTTTTTGGATAGCGAGTTGGACGATGAACTCGGAGTTGGTTTCTTGACCTCCTGAGATGGCTTGGGCGGAGGTGAAGGGGGAGAGGGCTGCTCCTATAGCTAGGGCAGCTAGTAAGGGGTGCTTGCGCATGGGGGCTCCTTATCAGGTTTATGAGAATCATTCTCATTTACGATTATCTATCATAAACCCAAACTCAGGCAGCAAGAAGACTCTGTGAGCGGCGTCCACACCCCATAAAAAACCTGGTGCCCCACCCCTCATACAAGGAGTACAGCACCAGGTGCATCAAGCTCCCACTCTTAGAGCAGGCAAGAATAAAAACTAGATGCTAGGCACAGCATTCCAGTCACCGGTCACCAGGTAGGTGACCTTACGAGCTACCGAGACGCCATGGTCACCAAAACGCTCCAAATAGCGGGATGTGAGAGTGACGTCCACGGTCACCTGGGCGCTCTGATTCCAGTCAGGAGCCGCCATGCGGTTAAAGACCTCAACGTGAAGTTCGTTGATACGCATCTTGTTCTTGATGATGTTCTGAGTGTGGGAGAGATCGCGGGTCTCCAGCAGGCTGATGACGCTGGCGATAATTTTCTGGTCCAACTCAATAATCTCGCGGAAGACCGGCACGATGGACTCAGGCAGAACATGCTCAGGGTAGCGCATGCGGGCAACCTGAGCTACGTGACGGGCAAGGTCACCCATGCGCTCAAGGGAAGAGCTCATGCGCAGGGCACCTACAATCATGCGCAAATCAGAGGCTACCGGGCCCTGCAGGGCTAGGATGTCGATGGCGCGTTCATCGAGCTCATTTTGCATGAAGTCGATGCGGGCATCATTGCTGATGACTTCTTCAGCTTCTTGCACGTCAGCCTGCAAGAAGGAGTCCGAAGCACGGTTAAGGGCTTCCTGGACTAGGGTGGCGATATGAATCAGCTCTTCACCGACGTGCTGTAGTTCGGCTTGGAAGACTTTGCGCACGTGCGCGTCCTTTCCATCTGGGGAAGTGTGGGGTGCCGGGCAGACTCCTGCCTACGGCTACCTCTATAGAGTGCCAAGGCCACATGAACACAAACACATGGTTGGGTAAACGTTAGTTGAACCCCCAAATATTTAGGGCTTTAAGGGGCTCAGGGCGGGCGTACAGGCCCTAAGCTGGTAGATGTGAACCCTACTGTGATTGCTTTATCTGCCGCTGTGCTAGGGCTCCTCATTGGCGTGGTGAGCATGCTCGCTGTGCAACGTAGTGAGCGTCAGCGCGCTCGCTGGGCTGATGTTGAGGAGCCAACCATTAGCGACGGCGCCGCTGAGGTGCTGGCGGTCATTGGCCGTGCCTACCTGGTGGTAGATGCTGTGGATGGGGTAGTGCAAGCCTCCCCCGGTGCCTATGCCCTGGGGCTGGTGCGCGGGCATACAGTGGTCTTCGATGAACTCTTAGAGATGATTGATGCGGTACGTTCTAAGAGCGTCATTGTTGAGAGAGAGATTATTTTAACCCGCGGTTTTTATGACCAGAGCCGCCTGGTGCTTGATGTGCGGGTAGCGCCCCTGGGCGATGAATATATTTTGGTGTTAGCTGATGACCGCACCGAAATCGTCCGCGCGCAGACTGTGCGTACCGACTTTGTGGCCAATGTTTCGCACGAACTAAAAACCCCGGTGGGTGCGGTGGGGCTCATGGCTGAGGCGATTGAGTCCTCAGCCGATGACCCTGAGTCAGTGCGCTATTTTTCGGGCAAGCTGAAGAAAGAGTCCCAGCGGCTTGCAGCTCTGGTGCAAGATGTCATTGAGCTTTCCCGCCTCCAGTCAGCTGATATGGTACTGAACTCCACCCTGGTCGATGTTGAGCAGATAGTAGCTGAATCAGTAGACCGTAACCGCCTCACCGCTGAGGGCAAAAATATTGAGCTTCTGGTGGGAGGTAAGGCACCCTACCCGGTGCATGGGGACCCGGAGCTACTGGGCACTGCCTTACGCAATCTCATCGAGAACGCTATCCGCTATTCACCTGAGAACACGAAGGTGGGTATCGGCATGGCGGTGAAAGGTGACGCTGTTAGAATTTCTGTGAAAGACCAGGGCCCCGGCATCCCAGAGGATGAACAAGACCGCATCTTTGAGCGTTTTTACCGGGTAGACCCAGCCCGTTCACGTCAGACCGGAGGCACAGGCCTGGGGTTGAGCATTGTGAAACATATTATCGGGCAGCACGGCGGCGAAGTGACCCTCTGGTCCCAGCCTGGTTCCGGCTCAACCTTCACGATTTCTCTACCCCTTGTTGACGAAGAGACCAAACAAGACCTGCTGGGAGAGCACCCACTGACCGGGCCTCTCACCCAGGTAACAGATCACAACACCCACACAGCGCCGCGCCCCATAGGGTCGGCTCAAACTGCGAAGGAAACAAAGTAAGTGACCCGTATTTTAGTGGTTGAGGACGAAGAGGCGCTGAGCGAGCCCCTGGCCTTTTTGCTGGGTCGTGAGGGCTTTGAGGTGCAGGTCGTTGATAATGGCCTGGACGCTGTCGTCGAGTTTGAGCGTAACGGAGCAGATTTGGTATTGCTCGACATCATGCTTCCGGGCCAATCGGGCACCGAGGTCTGCAAGCAGATTCGTGCTACCAGCGCGGTCCCGATTATCATGCTCACTGCCAAAGACTCAGAAATTGATAAGGTGCTTGGCCTAGAACTCGGTGCTGATGACTACGTCACTAAGCCCTATTCCTCCCGTGAGCTCATAGCCCGTATCCGCGCAGTGCTACGACGCCAGGGCGAATCTGAAGAGCATGATGCGGGAGCTATCGAGGGCGGGCCAGTGCGTATGGACGTTGAACGCCACGTGGTTACTGTTTCTGGTGAAACTGTGGCCATGCCTCTCAAGGAGTTCGAGCTGCTAGAGATGCTTTTGCGTAACGCTGGTCGCGTGATGACGCGCGCTCAGCTCATTGACCGGGTCTGGGGTGCTGACTATGTAGGTGATACCAAGACCTTAGATGTGCATATTAAGCGTCTGCGTTCCAAGGTGGAGCCTGACCCCTCGTCCCCGCGTTATGTGGTGACGGTGCGTGGTCTGGGCTATAAGTTTGAGCCTTAAACCGCTCTTATACGCCGGGTAAAGCAAAGGGGGCTGGTAGTTCGATGATGTGAACTACCAGCCCCCTTGGGTGTGAAGGAGAAAGTTTTTAGCGGTTGTTGCTAGCTGCTGTGGTAGGCAGGTAGGGGGCATATTCTTCCAGGGTGCCATCAAGTACCGGCACGTTGAAGGTTTCAGTGCCCGGGGTAACGGTGGAGGATACTTCGACGTCCTTCAGGAGCAGGCCGGGGGTAGCGCCAGCTTTGTCGAGCAGAAGCTGGTTCTTATCGTCTTCTAGGCGGACTTCTTGGCCTGCGGGGATCTTAAGGGTGAGAGTTTCGGTGGGGAAGGCCAGAGTGACGGTGGCGTCTTCTTCAGTCTGGTTTAAGATGGTGCCCAGGAGGCGGCCCTGTGAGGTTTCATCTGCTGCGATGACCATGATGTTGCGCAACTGGATATCTTGCTGGCCGTTTTCGCCGATGAGGTTGACCATCTGGCCGTCTGATGCTGAGTAGACGATGGTGGTGGCGGGCTGGTTGGTGTAGGTGCAACCGGTGGTAGCTAGCATTGCACCAGCAATAGCGGCGAGGGCGCTGACGCGCTTGAGGGTCATAGAAGCGGTGTTCTTCACAGCTCTAGCTCCTTGTGTAGGGTCGTAATCTGCTGCTGGGCAGAGAAAGTGTGTGCTCCGCGCCGAGGTACGGATTTTTATTTCGTTCAGGTCACATTCTATCTGCTTTATCGACGATACGTCTGTATCAAGGTGGTAAAAGGCCCTAAATGAAGTGCCTAGGTTCGCTCAGAGCACCGGGCCTATTTTTGAGACTTTTAAGGGTGCTGTCTTTCGTTGCATGGTAGAATAGGTAGGCTGAAAGGGGTTTATCCATATGGTTTTTGAGGTTGGCGAAACAGTCGTTTACCCTCACCACGGTGCCGCAACGATTGAAGAAATCAAGATGCGCAAGATTCGTGGCGAAGAGAAGATGTACCTGAAACTCAAGGTTGCTAACGGTGACCTGGTGATTGAGGTGCCCGCTGAGAACGTCGATATGGTGGGCGTGCGCGATGTTGTTGACGAGCGCGGTCTGCAGGAAGTCATCGATGTACTCCAGGCAACCGATACCGAAGAAGCAGCGAACTGGTCACGCCGTTACAAGGCTAATGTTGAGAAGCTGGCTTCTGGTGATGTGCTGAAGGTTGCTGAGGTCGTGCGCGACTTGTGGCGCCGTGAGAATGACCGTGGCCTGTCTGCTGGTGAGAAGCGTATGCTGGCTAAGGCCCGTCAGATTCTGTCATCTGAGGTCGCTCTGGCTAAGGACATCGACGAAGAAGCTGCCGAGGTTGAACTCGATAAGATTCTCGAAGGCGTCTAAACTTTCGGGTATGCTCACTAGCTGTGAGCACTCTAGATTTTTCTGATACAGCGGGCACCGCAACCACATCGGGTGGTTCGGTGCTCGCTCTTGTTATTGTGGCGGCTGGTTCCGGGTCGCGTTTGGGAGCGGGCAAGCCCAAGGCCGAGGTTCAGGTTGCCGGGCGCACTCTCTTAGAGTGGGCTTTACAAGGGGCCTTGTCCTCCGGTGTGGCTGCGCGGCTGGTAGTGACGGTACCACCCCAAGATCGTGAGTTGCGGCACGTGTGTGCCCGCTATGGTGCTCTAGCGGTGGCCGGGGGCGCTACTCGCGCCGAGTCGGTAACCAGCGCCTTAGCCGCAATTGCGGACGCACCGCCCCTATCTGGTGCCTCCCAGCAGCTGCCTACCGGCGTCCTGGTGCACGATGCGGCCCGCTGCTTTACCCCTGCCAGTGTCTACCACCGGGTGGCTGCTGCCTTGGCGGCAGGAGAGAAGGCCGTGATTCCTGCCCTGCCTGTGGTAGATACCATTAAGACTGTGGATTCTGCCGGGTACGTCAGCGGGACCCCGGCTCGTGCCCAGTTGCGGGCGGTGCAGACCCCCCAGGGCTTTGATCTTGCTACCTTGTTACAGGCTCATCGGGATGTTGCCTCTTTGAGCCCTGAAGTTGCTGAAAGCATCACTGATGATGCCATGCTGACAGAAACCCTGGGTCTGCCGGTCGCTACTGTCGAAGGGGCGGCCCAAGCCTTTAAGATAACAACCCCTCTAGACCTTACCCTCGCTACAGCCCTCTATTCTGAAAAGAGAGAAGTATGATTCCCCGTATTGGTACCGGCAATGATGTGCACGCTTTTGGTGAGGAGGGCACCGAACTGTGGGTGGCTGGTCTGCACTGGCCAGGCCAGCGGGGCCTGTCAGGTCACTCAGATGGTGATGTGGTGGCCCATGCTGCTGCTGATGCCCTTTTTTCCGCTAGCGGTACAGGCGATTTGGGGTCTAACTTTGGGGTGGACCGCCCTGATATGGCGGGGGCTTCTGGGGTGCGTATCTTGTCGGAGGCGGCGGCAATCGTGCGGGCTGCCGGTTTTGAGATCGGCAATATTGCTGTGCAGCTGATTGGCAATAAGCCTAAGTTTTCTCCTCGCCGTCAGGAGGCTAACCGCGTCCTATCTCAGGCTGCCGGTGCGCCGGTGACGGTGACCGCTACAACCACCGATGGGCTGGGTTTGACCGGCCGTGGTGAGGGGCTTGCTGCGGTTGCGGTGGCCCTGGTTTACCCGCAGAGCTAGGCTGCTTCAGGGTTACTGGAGGCCGGTGCGCTGCCCTAGCCAGGGCAGGGCATCAGCGAAGGCCGCCTCCCAGACTTTCCATTCGTGCTTGCCGGGGTAGGTTTTCCATTGCACATTGAGCCCGGCCTGTTGAGCGGCGGTATAGAGCCCTTCTAGACCTGATGTGTAGGAGGGGTCGTCTTCGGTGCCGATAGAGAAGATGCCGCTGGGCCCTGGCTGGGTGTAGGTACCCTGTTCCAGCATGGTTGCTGGGTCATTTGCCTGGTAGGTGGCTTGGTCGCCGTCGAAGCCGCGGGTGAGGGTGAGCTTTTCGTTGCCGAGGGAGGGGTGAGCCTCCCCGGACATGTTGATGAAGGCCGGGTAGGTGTCGGGGGCGCGTAGTGCTGTTTGCAGGGCGCAAGTTCCCCCGTTGGAGAGTCCTGCGATAGCCCAGTGGGAGCGGTCAGTGTCGACCTGTAGATTACTGGTCAGCCAGGTGGGGACAGTCTCTTGCAGGTAGGTAGCTACCTGGCCGTGGGCGGTGTCGCTACAGAGGGGGTTGGTCCAGTCACCGCCCAGTTGATCAACAACGACGACAACCGGTGCCAGCCCGGCCTGGTCTGCTGCGTAGGAGTCGAGTATGGTATGCACCTGGCCCAGGTTGAACCAGTCAGAGGGTGAACCGGGCTGCCCAGCCATGAGGACCACAACAGGCAGTAGCGGGCGGGGGTTGCTGAAGTAGGCCGGGGGCAGGTAGATGTAGGCATCGCGCGGGGTGAAGGCTGAGTCGTGGGCTGGTATGTTCTCCCGGATGATGGTTCCCTCACTGGCTAGATCAGCGGGCGCTGTCCAGGTGCTAGCTAGGGTTTGCCCGCCGGTATCGTAGACGGCGACGGGGGTAGAGGCCCCTGTTTCAGCCAGGGTGCTGGTGGGCACAGTAATCCCCAGGGCGGACGCCAGGGTGGGGTAGCCCCCGTAGTAGGCGTTGATTCCTAAGCCGGTTAGGGCAAACCCTAGACCAACTGCGAGGGCGGCTGTAAGTACTGAAAGTGTTGGGCGCAGACGTCCGCGCTGTGGCCAGTGTGCCCTGGCGGCAAGTACAGCGTAGATGACTACCCATAGGGCGTAGCCTGACCAGAGCCAGGTGGGTGCCCCAATAGCGTCAGCTACGGGGTGCCAGACATTGTTGGTGAGGTAGGCGCTCAGTGCGACGAGGGCTGTAAGGCCTAAGAGAATGATGAGGTGGGTGCGCCAGCGCACTACTGATAGAGCCCGCCCCAGCAATGCTAGGGCCAGGAGGCTTGCAAGAATGATGGTCAGCGGCCCCCAATAGTCGGCGCGTAAATCAATGGAACGGGCAAAATCAGCGAACATTTATTTCTCCTGGGATCCCATAGCTTGTAAGATGCCCAGCACATCTTTTGGTTTCATCTCAGGCAGGTAGGCGTGAGAGACTGCGATTCCGATAGCTGGTAGATCCCCGGAATCGGGGGTGACTAGGTACATGGGTTCAAAACGGGGGCGGAACTTGGCTTTAAAGGTGAGCAGGGAACGGAAGCCGTAGAGGGGTTCCATGCGCTCCCCTAGGTAGTCCAGCAGTCGATCAAGGCCGCTGCGTACTGCCGGGGCTACGGAGTGGGCCAGAGGGGCGCCGGAGAGGGAAAGAATCTCAAGTCCTTCATCCTTGGCGTCCTGGGCTGCTGAGGCAATCAGATATTCCATGGAGGCCGCAAAGACGCCCTCGGCGTCGCGGCGGCGCATGAAGTCTAGGGTTAGGCCGATGAGGCGCCCTTCTCTGTACACGGGCATCCAGGAGGTGACACCGTGGATGAAGCCGCTCTCATCAAGAGCAAGGAGGATGCGAGTCTCGGGGTCTTTGAGCTCCTCAAGGCCACCGAGGGTAAAGCCCATCTCTGGTAGGGACTTTTCTGAGACCCAGCCTTCAGAAATCTCCACAATCTGGGCCCACTCGGCTAGGAGCAGTTCGTTGTAGCTGGTCCATTTGGTGGTGATTCCCTGTTTTCCGGCCTGGTTGAGGGCGGTGCGGATAGACTGGAATTTTTTACCTGAGAACTTGAGTTCAGCTAGGTCGATGATAGCCTCTTCGGCCACCTGCCAGGAGCTCCAGCCCAGGGCCTGGGAGACCTGCTGGGTGGGGGAGTGCACCGAATAGAGGGCCGGTGCTAGACCCCGGTTGGTGCAGAATCGGGCAAATTCTTGCACGGCCTGCTCAACCCGATTGGGGGCTGCAGCAGGGTCTCCTACGGTAAGAGCAACGCCCCCGTGCTCCAGGTAGGCGAAGCCTTCTTCTCCACTCTCTGAGATCCAGTAGCTGCGGTTGTCCCAGGTGCCGATCCATCCCAGGGTCCCTGCCCCGTGTTCACGAACCAGTTCAAGGTAGTGGTCACGGTTCTGGGAGGTGTCACCGGCGGGGGCGACCATGACCCGGTGGGTGCACATAATGAGGGCAAGCCAGGTGAGGGCGGGGGTTAGCCAGTGCAGAGAGGCCGTGAACCAAAAGGTTCCTGCGTAGGAGGGCGGGAGCACATACCAGGCTGCTGAGGGCAGGAGCTTAACTAGGTAGTCCCCGGCAAAAGCTAGCGGGTGAGGTTGAGGGGCAAAGCCCTGGGGGAAAAGGACAGCTAGAGCTGTCACCAGCACCAGCCCTGAGAGGGCTACTAGCCCTACGGTACGAGCGGACGCCCATACCGCCTGCCGTGATGAGGGTAGGGGAAAAAAGCGGAGGGTAGCTAGCACTAGGGCTATGAGGGCGGCAGGTACTAGTACGGGTACGAGCAGGCGGGCACCGGCGTCCTCAAGTTC
The DNA here is from genome assembly GCA_034179845.1 of Rothia sp. (in: high G+C Gram-positive bacteria). Taxonomy (GTDB): domain Bacteria; phylum Actinomycetota; class Actinomycetes; order Actinomycetales; family Micrococcaceae; genus Rothia. Next base: position 13,899 of record JAXFPK010000152.1, read on the forward strand.
TGCGATGGCATTCAAAGGGGCTAAATGGTGGCCTAGAACGCCGGAGTAAATTACCAAACTGAGGAGAGAAAAGAGGAGGACAACACCTTGAAGTGCTAGGGTTCCGTAGGCTGCTAGACGGCGCCCCCGCACTAGGCCTAGGGCGAGAACAAGTTGAAGAATCAGGGGGAAGAGCGCTAGGGTGCTGGCTAAAAATCCCTTGGTCTGATCTACATATACCTGGTGGGCGCAGAGGGAGCTTGTAGCCTTGTCGGCGCACAGCGCATCGAGGGCGGCGTCGGTCAGGGCCCCTGGCCCCACCACGTAGCGGGCTGCTGAGAGCGGACCTACGGGGTTGGGTGAGTGGGCGGCGAAGAAAATCCCGAGGGAGACCGCGGTGATAGCGAGAGCTACTAGGGTGCGGGCCTCATAGCGGGTGCCGACGAGGGAGTGTTCACGTTCGGGAGCTGGAACTAGGAGAATCCCACACGCCCAGCCTGTGGCTGCCGCTACGATGAGGGCGATATCGTTCAAGGAACCACCGAAAAGTAGGAGCCCCAGAAGGAGCGTGCAGGTAAGTGTGCGGATGCGGCGGCGCCAGACGGTGGAGTAGGTGCGGCTTGCTGCTAGCAGGGAACCTGCCAGCATGAGGGGTAGGCCGAAGACGGAGTGGATTGTGAGTGCTTGAGCCCAACCGGGAAGGAGGGTTTGTGCGGCAGAGAAGATAACGGTGATTGCCGCTGCTGGGAACAGGTAGCTAGCGAGGGCGGTGAGAATGAACCGCCAGGTTCCTAGAGCTCTTTCAATGAGGGGGCCGGTGAGTGTAAGAATGGCAAGGAAGAAGAGGGTGCTTACTGGCTTGTGGTTAATGATGATGCCGGTGAGCGGTTCCCAGGTGGCGGTAAAATTACCGGGCTGGAAGGTGAGGGCGGCGGCTTTTTCTTGCCCTAAAAGCAGTTCAATGACGAGCCCACCGAGAGCGAGCCCCACCAGTAGGGCTGAGAAGGGGGCTACAGTGATGTAGGCGGTGATGTATTCGCGGGTCCAGCGCAGGCGCCTGGTGATGACGGGGTGTGACTCGATGTGAGGTGAGGCCGGGGTAGAAGTCAAAGGCACAGTAGCCTCCTGGTCAGCGATGATGGGGAATAAGATATTTGGTCTCGTTCAGTATAGTCATGCCTAACAGGGCTAGAATAAGGCTGTCCCTCCTAGAAAACTGGCTCTAACCTGTAAAGAAGTGTCTGTGAACGTCGATTCTCTTGAACCCCGCCCCCATTCCTTTGTGTATGAGGGCACCCGCCGTATCGCCTGGCATGAATTTGGGCAGACTAATTCTCCTGTGGCGACTGCACTGTATTGTCATGGCACTCCCGGTAGCGGCTATGAGGCTCTCTTTCTTGATGGGGCAGCTAAGGAGCTGGGCATTCGTATTATTGCCCCGGACCGCCCTGGCCTAGGTCAGTCGGATCCTGTAGCTCACCGCCGGGTCAGTACCTGGGCTGAAGAGGACGCTGCTGCCCTCCTCGAGCACCTGGGTCTGGAGCAGATGAGCGTGATTGGTTTTTCCGGTGGTGGCCCGTACGCCATGAGCCTGGCAGCTTTATACCCGCACAAAGTTGATCAGCTCATCTTGCTTGCCCCTTTCACCCACCACAGCCTGTGGAGCACCCGTATCGGCTTGGCCCTTACCCCCTTGCGGGTGCACCTAACCTGCCTCATCTCTTCTGTGATACCTAAAGGCTTACTTGACCGGGCTACCGCTGCGGTCTGTGCCCCTTTATCGCCTGTCTCGCCTCTTGCTGCGGCCCTGGGGCAGAAGGTGCAGGGGCGGACGGCTGCTTATCGTATGGCTGTCTCTCACGACTATGCTCTCCCATCTTCTATAGATATAGAGGGCGGGGTGCAAGATGAGCACGCGATTCAAGGTGATTGGGGTTTCTCTGAGTCCACTGTTAAAACCCCTGTGCATGTGTGGATAGGTGGCAGTGATCGGGTGGTGAAGCCTGCTCGCGCTCGCAACTTGGGGTTGCGTTTGGGGGCGCAGATTCATGAGCTGCCTCGTGATGGGCATTTTTCCTTGTTGATGAGTTGTGCGGGTAGTTTTCTCGCACCGGTTTTGTCTCGCGCGGTAAACTGGTAGGCGTGACTTTACGTTTTTATGATTCAGCAACAGCAAGCGTCCGTGACTTTACCCCGGTTCATCCTGGGGAGGCCCGTATCTATTATTGTGGTGCCACTGTGCAGGGTGCCCCGCATATTGGGCATGTGCGCTCGGGGCTGGTTTTTGATCAGCTTTCTCGCTGGCTGACTTACCGCGGTTATAAGGTCACTATGGTGCGTAACGTTACCGATATTGACGATAAGATTCTGGTGAATTCGGCTGCGTCTTTTGAGGCTGACTATAGCGGGGAGTACCCGGCTGAGCAGTGGTGGGCTTTGGCTTACCGTTTTGAGCGGGTTTTTGGGCAGGCTTATGCTTCTTTGAATATTGCTCCTCCTACCTATGAGCCGCGCGCTACCGGGCATATTCCTGAGATGTTTGCTCTTATTCAGCGTTTGATTGATCGTGGTCATGCGTATCCGGCTACTGATGGGTGTGGGGATGTTTACTTTGATGTGCGTTCCTGGGAGAACTATGGTGCTTTGACTCGTCAGAAGATTGATGACATGCAGGATGCTCCGGACGCTGACCCCCGAGGCAAGCGCGACCCGCGTGATTTTGCCTTGTGGAAGGCATATAAGGAAGGGGAGCCTGTCACTGCTTCTTGGGAGTCTCCCTGGGGTAAGGGCCGCCCCGGTTGGCATTTAGAATGCTCGGCTATGGCCGGTAAGTATCTGGGTGAGACTTTCGATATTCATGGTGGTGGCCTTGATTTGCGTTTCCCTCACCATGAGAATGAGATGGCTCAGTCTCAGGCAGCTGGTTACGGTTTTGCTAACTTCTGGATGCATAACGGGCTGGTCAACTATGAGGGTGAGAAGATGTCTAAGTCTATTGGCAATATCATCACCCCGGCCCAGATGCTGGAGCAGGCGCGTCCTTTGGTTGTGCGCTATTACTTGGGTCAGGCTCACTACCGTTCTGTGCTTGATTATCTTCCTTCCTCGTTGGAAGAGGCCCGTGTTGCTGTTGAACGTGTTGAGGCTTTCCTGGCTGCGACTCAGGAGTATCACCGGGAAGGAGCTCAGGTTCCTCAGGCTTTTGCTGAGGCGATGGATGATGACCTCAATATCCCTAAGGCTCTTGCTGCTTTGCATGTGGGCGTCCGCTCAGGTAACGCCGCTTTAGCTGCTGGTGAGTCTGCCCAGGATGCCGCTGAGCAGGTGTATGCCATGGCTAAGGTTCTGGGGCTGGTGGAGCTTATGTCTTTCAGCCAGGAGGGCGCTGCCGCACATGAAGCTGGTGAGCATGCAGCACTAGATTCTCTGATTCAGGCCATGCTGACTCAGCGTGCTGAAGCTCGTGAGGCTAAGGACTGGGCTCGGGCTGATCAGATTCGTGATGCTTTGGTTGCTGCTGGCATTACCGTCAAGGACGGTGCGGCAGGGTCTACCTGGTCGCTCTAATACTTCCTCCTTCTTCTGGTTACCGTGCTCCATCTCTCGCCCTGTATAGGGCGTGGGGTCGGTAAGCTGGAGAATAATTCATAGACATCTAATAAAGGACAGTAACCATGGCGAAGGCAGGTTCACGCCCCGGCGCAACAAGTAAGAAGAAGGGCCCTGTTAAGGGCACTGGCGGTCACGGCCGTAAGGCTCTTGAAGGTCGTGGCAACACCCCTAAGGCGGAAGAGCGCGTCTACCACAAGGCCTACAAGATGAAGAAGGCTACAGAAAACCGTAAGGCAACCGGTACTTTGCGTTCTCGCCAGCCCCGCTTGGGTGGTAAGCGCGCCTCTGATGAGCTGGTGACCGGTCGTAATTCTGTACTTGAGGCACTTCAGACTGAGATTCCTGCTAAGACTCTTTTTGTCATGTCCCGTATTGAGGTTGATGACCGCGTCCGTGACATTATGACCGAGGCCAACAAGCAGGGTCTTCCTATGCTTGAAATTGGCCGTAATGAGCTAGATCGTCTCACCGATCACGCCGTTCACCAGGGTGTTGCGCTTCAGATTCCTCCCTATAAGTATCCGGACGCTGGCAACCTGGTTCTCGATACGATGGACCGCTGGTACGACAAGCAGATGGACACCCCGCCTCTCTTTGTTGCTTTGGATGGTATTACTGATCCCCGCAACTTGGGTGCCATTATTCGTTCTGTTTCAGCTTTCTCGGGTAACGGCGTCATTATTCCTGAGCGCCGTTCAGCAGCTATGACTGCTTCTGCTTGGAAGACTTCTTCTGGTGCTGCTGCCCGTATCCCGGTTGCTAAGGCTACTAACCTGACTCGCGTTATCCAGCAGGCTAAGGACGCTGGCATTTTCGTTGTTGGGCTAGATGGTGGTGGCGATATTGATTTGCCCAACCTTGAGCTAGCTTCTGAACCGCTCATGATTGTTGTTGGTTCAGAAGGTAAGGGGCTGTCGCGTCTGGTGACTGAGAACTGTGATCAGATTGTTTCGATTCCCATTAGTTCAGCGATGGAATCTCTGAATGCTTCTATGGCTGTCGGTATTTCTCTCTATGAGGTATCACGCCGTCGAGCTTCCTAAGCTTTAATGCCGATAAGTGCTCTCCTGCAGATAGTGGGGGAGCACTTTGTGTATAGGAGCTGATGAGGCTTCTGTGAGCCATACTAAGGGCGTGGCTCACAAAAAATCCCTAAAATCAAGTCTCTGAGTGGTCTTTAAAAAAACTTTTAAAAAACTTTTGATGTCTTTAATACGTCTTTGACTAGTCTCTTTGTTGGTATGAGGGTGTTTTTTGGGGCTGAATCTGCCTCAAAAGTGCTCAGAGTGGGTTGCATGGTCTGAAAAACCTGCGTAAAGTATTACCAGTCGCCACGGCACAGGGGAAACCCACCCAGCGACAAAACAACTAGTCACATAGCGAATTCAGGCCACAGCCGGAACCAAGAAAACCCACTCACACGAGTGAGATTTTGAGGTAACACACC
>JAXFPK010000004.1:0-10627 GCA_034179845.1 Rothia sp. (in: high G+C Gram-positive bacteria)
CCGCCCGGACGATGAGTGTGCCGATACCCACTACCGGGTGGTGGAGCTGGTGGAGGAATACACCCGGCTGTACCGGGCCCGCGATAGCCGCAGGCAAGAGGTGCTAGCCCAGATTGTGGGGTCCCTCGGTGAGGGCTCCACGATTCGGCCCTCGGTTGCCTTTGATTACGGGGTCAATACCCATATTGGGGCGGGTTGCTTCTTCAACTTTGGTTGCGTCTTCCTTGACGTTGCCCCCATTACCTTTGGCGATGCCGTCCTGGTGGGCCCCAACGTGCAGTTTTTGACGCCCACCCACCCCCTTAACCCGGTAGACCGCGAGGCCCTGTGGGAGGGTGGTCTGCCTATTACGGTGGAGCGCAACGTTTGGATTGGTGGCGGGGCGATTCTCTGCCCGGGCGTCACTGTGGGTGAGAACGCCGTGATTGGTGCCGGTGCGGTGGTGACCAAGGATGTCCCCGCTAACGCCGTGGTGGTCGGTAACCCCGCCCGGGTAATTAAGTATGTGGGCGCCGATGAGCGCCCCACCGACCCGGCCCACCAGTACAGCCCCCAGGCTCTGGGGCTGGCGTAAGTATTTTTTGTAGAAAGGGGCGTTGCCGGTGACCGATCAGCCTAAGAACCGCCGTGATTTTGATGAGTGGGATGCTGTCTTTGAGGACTCCGACCCCACCCGGGTGCTCGACCCGCGCACCTTCGGGCATGACGCGGGTGGCAGCCAGGCACCCACCCCAGCAGACCCCGAGGTCTCGGCTACCCGCTACCAGCGCGTTCCGCCCGCAGAGCAGAACCACCAGCAGACCGTTCCGGTTCAGGCGCAACCCCAGCCCACGCAGCAGGTTTATTCTGCTGAACCGGCACCTCCTGCCCAGCCCCTGCAGCCGGTGCCGGCGTCCGCTCCCCCGGCAGCAAACCTGGGTGCAACGGCGCCCGCCGCTGCCCTCAAACGGGTGCAGTTTATCCCGGCTTTCTGCGGCGCCCTGGTCGCCTACGCCCTGGCCACCGGCAGCCTGGCCCTAGCCCGCACGGTGATGGGTGTTCTAGGAGTTTCTACCTACAGCGGCCTGACCGAGACGGTTCTAGCTGTCACTGCCCCTGCCAGCCGCACCCAGGCCCTGCCCTGGCTTATCACGGTCGCCGTCCTTATCTCGGTGGCCTTTGGTTTTGCAGGCTACACCGCCTCGCGCATGACGGCCCTAGCCCCCAGCAAACAGGCCGTGGGCGTCCTTGCCATGAGCACCCTGGGCGTACTTCTTGCCACCCTGCTCACATGGGCAACCGCCCAGCTCACACACCCCCTAGCACCCGCCTACGCCCTCCAGCCCCTCTTGGCCCCCGATCTACCTATCGGTGCCCTGACCGTCCTGGCCACCGGTGTCCTAGCTCTTCTTGCCGCCCTCGCAGGAGCCGGACTAGGCCTGCGCTACCACCGTGCCCTGACTACCGCGGACGCCCGCAGCCGCTAAAACAGTAAGAGCGCGTCACCGCGCCCACAGTTCAGCCCACGAACCACACTTTGCCTGTAAAATATTTTCGTAAGAAAAACACCCCGGTCTGCTCACCGCACCACACACAGCAACCGACGAGCAGCCACCGCCCACAGGTGAAGGTTGCACCAGCACACGAGGTAAGTAGGGATCATGAGCGTAGTACGCGTAGGCATTGTCGATGACCACGAAGTCGTCCGTGAGGGCATGCGAGCCGTCGCAGCAGGCGCCAGCGAAATCGAACTGGTCGCCGCAGCACCCACCGCGGCAGACCTTCTCGTTGCCCTGGGTCGCAGTCTCTCCGACCCCTCGTCCGCTGACCTGGGCAAGCTCAAGCGCGACTGCGACGTTGTGCTGCTCGACCTCTCCCTGCAAGATAAGTCCCGCCCCTCAGAAAACGTCGATATTCTGCAGCGTGCCGGTATTAAGGTGCTCATCTTCAGCATCGGTGAGAACCCCGGCCTTATTCGTGAGGCCCTGAAGGCTGGTGCCCTGGGTCTGGTACGCAAATCAGAGCCCCTAGAGCACGCCCTGGCAGAAGCCAAGAACATTGCTGAAGGTAAGGCCGTGGTCACTAAAGAGCTGGCGGCAGCTATTGACGGTGACCACGAGTTCTCCCGCGCTAACCTCTCACCGCGTGAACAAGAAACCCTGCGTCTTTACGCCTCAGGTTTCGCCCAGGTGCAGGTAGCCCGCCGCATGGGTATCAAGCAGTCAGCGGTTAAAACCAATATTGACCGTATCCGCGAAAAGTACGCCCGTGTAGGCCGCCCTGCGCCCACCAAAATTGACCTGCGTATTCGTGCCATCGAAGACGGCCTTGTTGATTCTATGGAAGATACCTCCACCGCAGACCGTAACCTCTAAGACGTAAAGATTTAAGGACGCACCCTGTCTACCACCACCGGCGGCGCTTCCCGGGATCTAGCCCACGCGCTACAACCGTCGCGGGCGGACCGCCTCCGTTCTTTCTCTTTCAAGTCGCTCTCACTCACCACCGGGCAGCAGCGGCTCATGGGGCCGAGCTCCTTCGGCCTCTACTGCACCTTGGAAATCATCTACTCCCTGGTTGCTGTGGGGCTGCTCTGCCAGTCTCTTGCTAATGTCTCTGAGACCCGTGGGGGCGACTCCTACTGGTTTCTAGCGATTTTTCCTTTGCTGACTATCCACGCAGCTCTACTGACCTTCAACGGCATCCGTAAGGAAGTCTCAGCTAAGGTCGTTAGTCTCATGCTGTTTATTGGCTACGGGTCTTATGTTCTGTGGCCTTTTAGTGCAGGGGCTGAGCATTCAGCTATCCCCTGGTCTTGGCTCTTTGGTATCTATGCCATGCTGGTGCCGGTCTTTGAAGAAAGCCCCCGTGCAAGTATTCTTCACTGTCTAGTCTCTCCTGCGCTTCTTGTGGCCAGTTCAATGGCAGCTCATCTGCTCACAGGTGCCCCTCTCAATGGCGTAGACCTTACCATTCGGGTAGCTTATCTCCTTTTCTGCTGTGCCCTGCTGGCTGGGCTGGCCCGCTTTGCCCTCAACGCTGTACGAGAATCAGATAAGACCTACTACGAGACTCTTTCTGCTCAGCTACTACTCAACCGTTCCCGCGACTATTCCAAAGAGCTTCAGGACTTCGACAAGCTGGTGCACGATAATGTCATGGCCGCCCTACTCGATGCCAGCCGTAACCCCGGTGAACTCCCCCAGCGCACCCGCCTCTTGGCCCGCCGTGCTATCGCTGTACTCGAAGAAGAGGCCCTTAAATCTCAGCCCCAGCGCCCTATCACTTTCCAGGCTCTCACCGAGCAGATAGCAGAGGGTGTAGAGCCCTGGAACCAGCGTCTACGTTTTGTCTCTGACTCCGTTGAAAAGCACCCCCTAGCCAGCCCTGACTCTACCCTCCCCTATACTGCGGCTCGGGCCTTTACCCATGCTGTGACCGAGGCGGTTTCTAACTCTGCCCGTCACTCGGGGACTCGCACCACTCAAATCTCGATTCGTACAGAGATGCGCCGCCCTTTCAACTCCACCCGCTCCGATGAGGTACGCCCCTATATTCTTTGTACGATTTCAGATAGGGGTCAGGGGTTTTCTGTCAGTGATATTGATTTCCGTCGCCTGGGTGTGCGTGTATCTATGATCCGTTCCATGGAGGAGGCCGGCGGTAGGGTCACCATCAGCTCGGCTCCGGAAAAGGGCACGAGGGTGGTTGTCCAATGGCCTCATGAGGAACCCAATGCTGGCTAAGTACTACCGTTCCCGTATTCTCACCCTGGTCTTGAGCACTGTTACCCTGCTGATTTTGGGGTCTTTTTTCTTCTGGTACAACCACTACACCATTACCCGTGCCCCGCACTGGGCCATCATTTTAAGCCCCTATGCCCTAGCTGCCTTACCGGTTTTCCTGCCTACTAAACGCTTGGCCCTGCCTGATGTTATGTTGCCTATCATCTTGGTCTTGGCCCTGAACTCGGTCGATACCACCTTGGGCTCTATGAGCCATTCGGTAACTTTCGCTAATCTCTTCTGGCCTCTCATGGCCTATACCCTACTTGCGGTGGGCTTGGTCTTGCGCCGCCATACTTTTTTTGGCTGGCTCTTCTTTATTGGGTTTGTAGTCTTGGTGCTTAGCTGGCACACCAACTATTTTGCTTCCCGCTTGGCCCTTTCTACCGAGTTCGCTATTCCTTCTTTGCTGATGGTGGTCAGTATGGTTGTGCCTCAGCAAATTGAGCAGGCGGTGTCAAAGACCCGGCAGGCCCGCGGTATGCGTATTATCGCCGATGCAGGGCGTGCTGAAGAGACTGATATGGGTGCTATCGCTACCCAGCGTGTGCAAGAAGTGCGCACACTGACCGAAGATATGTTGCACCGTATCGCCTATAACGGTTCACCTGTCACCCGCGCTGAGATGGACGAGTTCCGCTTCACTGAGGCCCAATTGCGCGATACGATTCGCGGCCGCTATATCGTGAATAAGGAGATCCTGGATGCTGCCTGGTTGGCTCGTCAGCGCGGTGTGAAGGTCGATATTTTGGACGAGCGCGGTTCAGCTTTGCCCTCTCGGGTAGCTGCGGCGCTCACCCAGTGCGCGGTGGATCTTTTTGATAACGCCTCAGGCGGTACTATCACGGTGCGGGCTTTCCCCTCTGATGATGATACGGCTGTGATGCTGGTGCATGACGGTAATTCTGAGGGTGAAGACCCTAGTGCTATTGAGATTTCTCAGACCGGTGTGATTGAGCGTTTCTAGGCGTTTCTAGGGCTACCCTTTCCTGGTTTGGGGAGGTTTTGTGGGCGGTGTGAGGGAAGCGTTCCCCCTTGCTGCCCACGCTTTAAGCTCTAGTGTCGCCCTATATGAGGACATACAGGGCCAGCTCACCTCAGCTAGAATTTATAGTAACTTGAGTGCTCTAGCACTAAGTCGGGGGACTTAGTGTTCTGGCGACGTTGGGGGACTGACCCAGATATTTTATAGAAAGCACCTCAAGGGCATAAGGTAACCTACGAGACCTGAACCTACCATGGGCCTAAGGCCCATAGCTTCGGATTTCTTGGGGGAGATAATTCGGATTATACTCCGGGTTTCGTACCTTAACGTTGTGAGGCTCCCACCTATCAGGTGGGAGCCTCACTATGTTAACGCTGCTTCTGCGCTTCTTCTCTCTGCTTACATATCAAGAAGCAGGGCAGGTTCTTCCAGAATTGAAGCCACATCAGCCAAGAATTTAGCTGAAAGATCACCATCAAGCACACGGTGATCGAAAGAACCACCTAGGGTAGTAACCCAGCGGGGAATAACTTCCCCATCGACTACCCAGGGCTTCTGCTTAATAGTGCCAAAGGCGATAATGGCAGCCTCGCCGGGGTTAATGATGGGAGTTCCCGTATCAATACCCAGTGAACCGATATTGGTGATGGTCATGGTGCCCTGCTGCATTTCAGCAGGCTGAGTCTTGCCCTCACGAGCCCTGAGGGTCAGGTCGTTAAGAGCAAGGGCTAGCTCCCGCAGGTTCATGGTGTGGGCGTCCTTGATGTTAGGTACCATCAGCCCACGCGGGGTAGCTGCGGCAATACCCAGGTTCATGAAGTGCTTAATTTGAATCTCAGAATCAGTCCAGGTGGCATTGACCTGCGGGGTGCGGGCTGTAGCCCAAATAACGGCCTTAGCCAGAATCAGCAGCGGAGTCACCTTAACGCCCTCAAACTGAGGAGATTTTTTAAGACGCTTAACAAATTCCATGGTGCGGGTAGCGTCCACGTCAACAAAAATTGAGACGTGCGGGGCCTTGAAGGCTGACTCAACCATGGCCTTAGCGGTCGCCTTACGCACACCCTTCACCTTGATCCGCTCGATGCGGTCACCACCAACACCTGCTGGAATCCAGAAGCTGGTCGGATCAGCAGTATCGGTGACGGTGGCCTGCTCAGAGAGGCTCAAGTGAGCTGCATAGTTGAGGAGGTCGCGTTTAGTGACCTGCCCCTGCTCACCGGTGGGGGTGACCTGGGCCAGGTCAATGCCCATATCCTGGGCGGCCTTCCGCACAGGAGGCTTAGCTAGGGGCTGGCGGCGCGGCACCTCACTAGTGCCAGTCTCAGCAGGAAGGTCCTGGTTACCCAGGCGGCGGAGCACACCGCCCATACCATTTTCGCTCAGCAACTTACCTGCGCGGGCTGGCAGGCCGCTCAGTATCTGACGGCGGCTATCGGCAGAGAAAAGAGCAGAAGCCAAAGGGGCATCAGCAGAGGAGCCATGAGAGGCAGCAGAAGGCTGGGTGGGCGTATCAACAGGCGCAGCAGGCGACGGGGTGGCGCTAGTAGCTGCCGAGGCCGCCATCTTCTTACGGGCACGGCGTTTGACGGGGTCAGCCTTAGGGCCAGAACCCACCAGGGCGCTACCCCCGCCCTCTTCCTCAGTGAGAGGCTTATTCGGGGCTGGCTGGGAGGCAGCGTCCGGACGTCCGCCCGCCGCTGTCTCATCTGCCCCCTGGGGAGCGCTTGCAGCACCCTCACCAGCGATTGAAATAATGGGGGTGCCAACCTCAACCGTCTCACCCTCAGCCACCAGCAGCTCTTCCACGGTGCCCTCATAGGGTGAGGGCAGTTCAACGACCGACTTAGCTGTCTCAATTTCAACAAGCACATCGTTGATACCGACAGTATCGCCGGGGGCTACTTTCCAGCTCAGGATTTCTGCCTCAGTGAGGCCTTCGCCCACATCGGGCAGGTTAAACATCTGTGACATGGTATGCCTTTCAGGCCCTAGTAGGCCAAGGAGCGATCGACGGCTTCGAGCAGGCGGTCAATACCGGGCACATGCTCTTCTTCAACACGAGAAACAGGGTAAGGAATATGGTAGCTACCCACACGAATCACCGGAGCCTCCAGGTGGTAGAAGCAACGCTCCGTAATAGCAGCAGCAACATCTGAGCCGATACCACCAAAAGCAGAAGCCTCATGAGCCACCACAAGACGCCCAGTTTTCTGAACCGAAGCCTCAATAGTGGGAACATCCAGAGGTGAAAGCGAGCGTAGATCAATGACCTCGATAGAGTGGCCGTCCTCTCGTGCCGCCTCGGCAGCAGCTAGAGCCACCGGAACCAGCGGGCCGTAGGTGGCAATTGTCAGGTCCTCACCCTCACGCACTACCTGGGCGCTAAAGGGGTCAAAGTTGGTATCTGAAAAATCAACCTCACCCTTCATCCAGTAGCGGCGCTTAGGTTCAAAATAAATCACCGGGTCCGGGTGGGCAATGGCCTTACGCAGCATCCAGTAGGCATCGTGGGGCGATGAAGGAGTGACCACGCGCAGACCCGGGGTGTGGGTAAAGAGCGCCTCAGGGGACTCAGAGTGATGCTCAATCGAACCAATCATGCCACCGTAAGGAATACGCACAGTGACAGGCACCTGGTACTGGCCGTGGGTGCGTCCGTGCATTTTAGAAAGCTGGGAGGTGATCTGGTTAAAGCCGGGGAAAACGAAACCATCGAACTGGATTTCAGGTACGGGCCGGTAGCCGCGCAGGGCCATGCCGATAGAGGTGCCGATAATGCCAGCCTCACCCAAGGGGGTGTCCATGACGCGGGTAGGGCCAAAGGTTTCTTGCAGGCCATCGGTCACGCGGTAGACACCGCCAAGTTTGCCGATGTCCTCGCCCAGGGCCAGCACCTTGCGGTTGGCGGTCATCTCATCGTGCAAGGCCCTGGTAATGGCCTTAGCTAGGGTCAGGGTTTCGGTTGTCTGCTGGGGGTTCTGCTCTGCCATAGGTTAGTCCTCGAAACCGTCGTTGTAGGCGCGGTAGAAGGAGCGGTCGTCCTCAACCTGCTGGTGGGGGGCCACGTAGGCGCGGTCCAGGTAAGTCTCAAAATCTTCAGCTTCACTGGCCAGAACATAAGAGCGCACGCCCTTGACCTGCTCCTGGGTGAAGGTAGCAACCTCCTGGAAGAAAGAATCGTCTGCCTGGCCGGTAGAGCGCAAGTGCGCTTCCAGGCGCGCCATGGGGTCTAGGGGCTCATAAGTGGCCTGGTGATCTTCGGGGCGGTACTTGGTGGGGTCATCCGCTGTGGTGTGGGGGCCCATACGGTAGGTTTCGGCCTCAATGAGCACCGGCCCCTCCCCTGCCCTAATTTTTTCCATGGCGTAGCGGGTGGCAGCGTAGACAGCTAGTACGTCGTTGCCGTCCACGCGCAGGCCCTCAAAGCCGTAGCCTGCGGCGCGGGTTGAGATAGGCACACGAGATTGCACGCTAAAGGGCACAGAAATAGCCCACCGGTTGTTTTGCACAAAGAAAAGGACGGGCGCGTTATAGCTGGCGGCAAAGACCATGGACTCGTGCACATCGCCTTCTGTGCTGGAACCATCACCAAAGTAGACGGCAACAGCAGGTTTCTCGGTATCACCTGCCGGGTCGGTGCCCTGCCCCTGGCCGGTCTGGGCCTGGCCGGTTTCTGCCTGAATCTCAGCGTCAAGGTTCAGGCCCATAGCGTAGCCGGTGGCGTGCAGCACCTGGGCTGCCAGCACCAGGGTGTAGGGGTGCACGTTATGTTTTTTAGCATCCCACCCTAAGGTGGCGGTGCCCCGGAAGAGAGGGGTAATTTCTTCGGGGGTGATGCCGCGCTCTAGCAGAACCCCGTGCTCCCGGTAAGAGGGGAAAATGTAGTCATTGGCGGCAAGGGCACGGGCGGACGCCACCTGGGCCGCCTCCTGGCCGGTGGAGGGAACCCACAAGGCCAGCTGCCCCTGGCGCTGCAGGGAGGTCATTTCCTCACAGAAGCGGCGGGTCAGGGCCATGGTGCGGTACATGTCTTTGAGATCGTCGCCGGTCAGCTCGTCGGCATAGGTGGAGAAGCTGGGGTGAGGGGTAACTTCACCTGCTTCGTTCAGGAGCTGGATACGCTCTGGCGTTCCCCAGCGGTTGGTGGGGGTGTGCGTCTGTGACATGGAGTCTCCGGTCTTGCTCTGTTACTACCTTTGCTTAACCCTACGCCTGCTGCAGGCAGGAAAAGTCTATTTTTAGGCTTTTGAGGGATTAATTGCACCTACCTTTAGGGGTAGGCGGGCAGGTTTTCCCCGCCCGCCTGCGTCCTGCCCTCTTAGCGGGGCTCGGTGGTGCGTTCTTCGAACTCTTCAGCAATTTTAAGCAGGCGGGCGTTAGCTTGGTCCTCACCGATGCTCACCCGCACCCCTTCCCCAGCAAAAGCACGCACAGCCAGGGCATTGGCCTCAGCCAGGGCGGCGAAAGCAGTGGAGTGCTCCCCCAGGGGCAGCCAGACGAAGTTGGCGCGGGTTTCTGGCACCCAGTAGCCCAGGTTCTTCAGCCCGGTAACCATCTTTTCACGCTCAGCAACCAGGTGCTCTACGCGTTCCATGACCTCATCCGTGTGCTCGATAGATGCAATAGCGGCCCGCTCTGCCAGGGCGCTCACCGCAAAGGGGGTGGCACCTACGCGCAGGTGGGCGGTGACCTCAGGGTGGGTGATGGAATAGCCCACGCGCAGACCCGCTAGTCCCTGGGCCTTAGAGAAGGTACGCAAAATAGCGACGTTGGGGTAGTCGGGGTATACGTCCAGACCATTGACGGGAGGCTCCTGCCCCTCAGGGATCTCAGAGGCCGCACAGAACTCAAAGTAAGCCTCGTCGATAACCGCCAGCACATCGCTGGGCACCTTAACCAGGAAGTTACGCACCTGGCTTTCAGTGACGGCCGGGCCGGTGGGGTTATTGGGGGTGCAGATCAGAATGACGCGGGTCTGGTCAGTTACCGCTGCTGCCATAGCATCAAGGTCGTGGGCACCATTAGGCAGGTTAGGCACCTGAACACTCTTAGCACCGGCTAGGCCCACACAAATCGGGTAAGCCTCAAAAGAGCGCCAGGCATATATCACTTCGTCTTGGACGCCATCGGCGTGGGTCCCTGCGAAAGTAGCCAGAATCTGGGTTAAAGCGCCCAGGCTACCTGCACCGGTGACAATATCATCAGGGTTAACCCCCAGGTGCTCCCCCAAGGAGGTGCGCAAGGCGGTGGAGAGCGGGTCGGGGTAGCGGTGCACAGTATCGAACTCAGCTAAGAGACCAGCCACTGAGGCTACTGGTCCGAAGGGGTTCTCATTGGATGAGAGCTTGTACTGGGTCAGGCCCTCTACCTGCGCCGGGGGCTTGCCTGCGGCGTACTGAGGGAGCTGGGTAAAGACCGGGCGGGGGTTCAGCCCGGAACGCTGTGAACTTGTCATGCCACCCATTCTAGTGGTGAGAGCCATAAAACCTAGGGTTGGGGCGCCCTTCTTTCAGCCAGTGATACACCCAGTCAGTGGTTGCAGGCCTGTATATCTGGTAAAGTTTTCTTTCGTTCGCCCCCTCAATCAGGGGTGAGAACAGGCCTCCATAGCTCAGGGGTAGAGCATTTCCCTCGTAAAGAAAAGGTCGTCGGTTCAAATCCGACTGGGGGCTCCATAACTAAAATCTCGCATCAAGCGCCGGTTCAGGTGAAGTCGATGCGAGATTTTTTATGCCCCCCTTCAGCCTGGGGTAGCTGGTGGGCTAGTCCTCCCCCATGTGGTTATCAGCCCCATAACCAATCAGGTAAGCCCAAATCCAGGCGGTCACTGCCGCCAAAAAAGGCACCACCAGCAGGTGAGTATCGTTAGCAAAAA
>JAXFPK010000016.1:0-11890 GCA_034179845.1 Rothia sp. (in: high G+C Gram-positive bacteria)
GCCTACTGAGATGGCGAGTTCTTGGGCTTTGCCGAAGCGGTTGCGGGCGTCCGCGCTGGCGATGAGGGTTTTGGAGGGTACGACGTCGGTGAGGACGGCTGAGCCGCCGATACCTTTATCTTCGATGATAGTGACGTCGGCGCCGTGGCTAGCGGCAACAAGAGCGGCCTCATAACCGCCAGGGCCACCACCGAGAATAACAATCTTGTGTGATGCGTAGTCTGTTTTGAGAGTCACCCTTTTATTGTGTCGCACATCGCACGCGCGCTCAACTCTGGGCAGGTTTGGTACCGTAGAAGGGTGTTGAATGATTCAAATATTTCCGCTGTTTCCACCGCTGATCCCAACCACCCGGCACTGGTTCGTGCCCGTGAGGCCGCGGACTTCATTGCTGAGAAAACCGGCGTCGAGAAGCACGACCTGGCGCTGACGCTGGGTTCTGGCTGGGGCGAGGCTGCCTCACTCATTGGCGAGGCCACCCATGTTCTCTCAGCCGATGAGGTACCTGGCTTCCACAAGGCCGCTGTGGCCGGCCACTCCGGCACCCTCACCTCAATTCTAACCAAGGGCGGCAAGCGGGCCCTGGTAATTGGTTCGCGCACCCACTACTACGAAGGTCGCGGCGTAGAGGCTGTGGTGCACGGTGTGCGTACCGCTGCTGCTACCGGCGCTAAGACCATGATTCTCACTAACGGCTGTGGTGGGCTGAACCCCGCTTATTCAGCTGGGGAGCCTATTCTTATCTCTGATCATCTGAACTTTACCGGCGCGTCCCCGCTTACCGGCGCCCACTTCGTTGATTTGACCGATCTCTACTCCCCCCGTATCCGTCAGATTGCCCGCAGCATTGACCCTTCCTTGCAGGAAGGTGTGTATATGCAGTTCCCTGGCCCTCATTACGAGACTCCTGCTGAGGTGAAGATGGCCGGTGTTCTTGGTGCTGACTTGGTGGGCATGTCCACCGCCCTTGAAGCTATTGCCGCCCGCGCTGCTGGCCTTGAGGTCTTTGGTATCTCCCTGGTAACTAACCTGGCTGCCGGTATTCAGCAGACTCCGCTTTCTCATGCCGAAGTGATTGAGGCTGGCCAGGCTGCTGGCCCCCGCATTTCTCGCCTGCTTGCAGATATTGTTGCAGCTCTTTAATACTGCGAAGGGAACCCCCGTGCCACTTTATACTCAGTCACTCGATGCTCAGCCACTTGATATTCAGCAGCTACTAGAGCAAGCCCGCACCTGGGCTGGTCTTGACCCCGATGCCGAGACTCAGGCCCAACTAGAGGGCCTGATCAACCAGGTTGAATCCGGTGATGAAGCTGCTACCGCCGATTTAGCTGACCGTTTTTCAGGGACCCTACAGTTCGGCACCGCAGGTCTGCGAGCTGAACTCGGCGCTGGGCCCATGCGCATGAACCGGGTCGTGGTTCAGCGTGCAGCCCAGGGCCTGGCAGACTACGCGACCGCGCGGGCGTCCGCTGAGGGCTGGGAGAAAATTTCTGCTGTGGTGGGTTTTGATGCCCGTAAGAACTCGGACGTCTTTGCCCTCGATACCGCCGCTATTTTCACTGCCGCCGGCATCGAGGTTCACCTGATGCCCTCGGCCCTGCCCACACCCGTTACCGCCTGGGCCACCCGCGAATATGGGGCCGAGATTGGGGTGATGGTCACAGCCTCCCACAACCCACCGAATGACAACGGGTACAAGGTTTACCTGGGCGGAGCAGCCGTTGAGCCTGCTGCTCGCGGTGCCCAGATTATCCCACCCTACGATGGGGATATCGCTGCTGCCATTTCTGCCGTCACTACCCCGGTGCTGGCTACTGAGGGCTGGTCGGTACTGCCTGAGAGTATCGTCAGTGACTACATGAGCCGGGTCACCCCCCTGGTGGAGAAGAAAGAGCGCGACCTCAAAATCGTACTGACCCCCCTGCACGGTGTGGGCGGCAAAACTGCTGAAGCTGTGCTGCACCAGGCCGGTTTCACTCACGTTACCCTGGTGCCGGAGCAGGCTGAACCTGACCCGAATTTCCCTACTGTTGCCTTCCCTAACCCCGAAGAGCCCGGCGCACTGGACCTGGCTATGGCCCTAGCCCAGAGGATTGATGCCGATCTGATTATTGCCAATGATCCGGACGCAGACCGCGCAGCTTTCGCCGTGAAACGTGATGGAACCTGGGTTATGCTCCGTGGCGATGAGGTCGGGGCTATCCTAGCGACCCGGGTGTTGGCGTCCGTCACTGACCCTTCCAGCGCCACTTTCGCTAACTCGATTGTCTCCTCCCGCCTAGCCGGGGCTATCGCCAAGGCCGCTGGGGTCACCCACTATGAGACTCTGACCGGTTTCAAGTGGATTGCCCGGGTGGAAAACCTCACCTTCGGCTACGAGGAAGCCCTGGGCTATTGTGTTGATCATGCCCAGGTGCGCGATAAGGACGGTATCTCAGCGGCCCTCGTCATGGCCGATTACGCGCAAGAACTGAAGGACGCAGGCTCCTCCTTCCCAGCCCTCCTTGATGCCATTGCCGCAAAGTACGGCCTGTACGCCACCGACCAGCTTTCTGTGCGTGTTGAAGATTTAGCCTTGATTCCGGCCATGATGCAGCGCCTACGCGCTCACCCGCCCGCAGAGCTTGCCAACTCCCCCGTAGTATCGGTTGAGAATCTGGCTCAGGGCAGTGAGACTCTTCCCCCGACCGACGGTATGCGCTATTACACGCAGGATTCTAGCCGAGTCATCGTCCGCCCCTCAGGTACCGAACCTAAGCTCAAGTGCTACCTGGAGGTTATCGTGCCTGTAACCGCTTCTGTTAGTGATGCCCGCACCCTTGCAGCGGCCAAGTTAGCCTTGCTGAAGGCCGATATGACAGCGGCCCTGGGCCTCTAAACGAATCTACCCTGGAGGAAAAAATATAATGACTCTTGACCTTTCATCAGCTCAGCTAGCGGCCATGATTGACCACACCATCTTGGCCCCCTCAGCCTCAGAGGCAGATATCCGCCGTCTCTGTTCCGAGGCCAAGCAGTACGGTTTTGCCTCCGTCTGCGCTAACCCCATCTGGGCTCCTCTCCTGGCAGAAGAACTGGCCGGGTCTACCTCTGTACCCTGCGTGGTGGTTGGCTTCCCCTTCGGTGCCAGCGCCACCGTGGTCAAGGCCTTCGAGACCAAGACCGCCGTTGAGGCAGGGGCTCGCGAGGTGGATATGGTCATCAATATTGCTGATGCCCGAGCAGGTAAGAAGGATGCCCTGGTAGCTGATATTAAGGCTGTAGCTGAGGCTGCCCATGCCGGTGGTGCCTTACTGAAAGTTATTATTGAGACCTCTGAGCTGACCGATGAGCAGAAGGTTCTGGCCTGCCAGGCCGCTGTTGAGGCCGGGGCAGATTTCGTTAAAACCTCCACCGGCTATTCTTCTGCCGGTGCCACCGTTGAAGACATTGCCCTGATGCGCGCTACCGTAGGGCCCGATATGGGGGTGAAGGCCTCTGGTGGGGTACGTACCCGCGATCAAGCACTGGCCATGATTGAAGCCGGGGCCACCCGTATCGGGGCATCCAAGGGCATTTCCATTATTGGTGCGGGCCAGGCCGATCAGGGCGGTTACTAAGACCCCCTTCACCTTTGCACCCATGGTGCACATCACGTCTGTAGCACCTATACTGAGTACTAAAGTACACACACGAAAAGGACTCCCCCATGGTTAAGACTTCTGCCCAGTCGGATGCTGAAAAACGCTCCAATGTTGAATCCTTCAGAATGGAATCTGGTGCCCCTGCCCGTAGCGGCGCGCCCCAGTATTCAGGCACTCAGGAACTGGGCTCCAATATCGCCCTCTTCATTCTCTGCTTTGTACTACTCTTAGGGTGCCTCTACACCCTGGGCATGTACCCTGAAGGTGGCTGGCTCTGGTGGACCGTAGCTGTTCTCCTTTACGGCCTCACCTTTATCGTCCCCTTATGGATTCTGCCCTCCAAGACCAACGAGAAGCAGCACCTCGGCGGTACAGACCTCTACCTCAAATAGAGAGACCTGACCGTCTAGTTATGTAAGGGGCGGCCCACCTTCTGCAGGTGAGCCGCCCTCCTCTATGAGCCTGAGACGCCAGCTTCAAAGATGGCGTGGATGAACTGCTCAGTCCACTCCACCATGGCATCATCTACCAGGTCCTTACCCCCCACAGCAGAGGTCTTAGGGCGGGGCACCAAAATCTGCCAGTTCTCGGTGCCCGGTATTTGACGGTACTGGGCACCGGGGTACATGCGCTCAAGTCGCATCTGACGAGATTCCGGCAAATCATTGACCGGAAAGAAGCGCACCTTGGGGCCCATCGCCACAATCTCGGTCAGACCCACGGCGCGGGCACGATGACGCAGGGCCTCAACCTTGAAAAGATTTTCAACCGGTGCCGGTGGGGTACCATATCGGTCCACCAGTTCTTCGCGGGCCTCTACCAGTTCTTCTGCGCTCTGAGCCTGGGCAATCTGCCGGTAGGCCGACAGACGCAGACGCTCTGAGCTCACATAGTCATGAGGCATGTGGGCATTAACCGGCAAATCAACCTTAATCTCAGCAGGGACCTCTTCCTTCTCCCCGTGCTGGAAGTTAGCCACAGCCTCTCCAACCAGGCGCAGGTAGAGGTCAAAGCCCACCCCGGCAATATGGCCAGACTGTTCACCACCAAGCAGGTTACCGGCTCCACGAATTTCAAGGTCTTTCATGGCCAGACGCATACCGGCACCCAGCTCATTGTGGGTGGCTACTGCCTTAAGCCGTTCATGGGCGACCTCAGTCAGCATTTTTTCGGCCGGGTAGAGGAAGTAGGCGTAGGCGCGCTCGCGGCCGCGGCCCACGCGTCCGCGCAACTGGTGAAGCTGGGAGAGGCCATAGTTCTGTGCCTGATCCACAATCAGGGTGTTGGCGTTGGAGATATCGAGGCCAGTTTCAACAATGGTAGTGGAAACCAGCACATCAAATTTACGTTCCCAGAAGTCCACAATAATTTTTTCAAGACGGGATTCGCTCATACGCCCGTGGGCCACTGCAATGCGGGCCTCAGGAACAAGTTTTTGAATCTCGTTGGCGGTCTCTTCAATGGTGGAGACCCGATTGTGCACCACAAAGACCTGGCCTTCGCGCATGAGCTCACGGCGAATAGCGGCGGTAATCTGCTTATCGGTGCGGGGCCCTACAAAGGTCAGGACGGGGTGGCGCTCCTCAGGCGGGGTGGCAAGGGTGGATGTCTCCCTGATGCCGGTCAGGGACATCTCAAGGGTACGCGGGATGGGGGTGGCACTCATGGCCAGCACATCCACATTGGTGCGCATGGTTTTAAGCTTTTCCTTGTGTTCTACACCGAAGCGCTGCTCCTCATCGATAATGACCAGGCCCAGGTCCTTCCAGTCCACAGACTCAGAAAGAATACGGTGGGTGCCTACAACGACGTCCACTGACCCGTTCTTAATACCTTCAGCGATTTCGGCAGATTCTTTGGCCTTCTGGAAGCGAGAGAGCACCTTGATAGAAACCGGGAAACCGGAGAATCGTTCGGTGAAAGTCTCATAGTGCTGTTGGGCTAGCAAGGTGGTGGGCACAAGGACGGCCACCTGTTTACCGTCCTGTACTGCCTTGAAGGCAGCGCGCACAGCGATTTCGGTCTTGCCGTAGCCTACATCGCCTGAGATGAGGCGGTCCATGGGGATTTCTCGCTCCATATCAGCCTTAACCTCGTTGATCGCCGAGAGCTGATCAGGGGTCTCATTGTAGGGGAAGGCTTCTTCTAACTCGCGCTGCCAGGGGGTATCTGGGCCGAAGGCGTGCCCGCGGGAGGCCTGCCGGGCTGAGTAGAGTTTAATCAGGTCAGCAGCAATTTCTTTAACAGCCTTGCGGGCCTTGGACTTAGTCTTAGCCCAGTCCGACCCACCCATCTTTGAGAGCACCGGGGCATCGCCACCCACATAGTTGGACACCTGATCCAACTGGTCAGAGGGCACGAAAAGACGGTCTTTAGGCCCGCCCCTCTTGGAGGGGGCGTACTCCAGTACCAGGTATTCTTTCATGGGCTTGGGCTGGCCGGGGGTGATGGTGGCCCCGGCAATAGGGCGCTGAATCAGCTCAACGAACTGGCCGATACCGTGCTGTTCATGCACCACGTAGTCACCGGCAGATAGGCTCATAGGGTCTACCGCGTTCTTACGGCGGCGCACCGGCAGTTTGCCGCTACGCAAATCACGGGTGGCATAGGGGCTGGTTCGGCCCAGAATATCTGCTTCAGTCAGCAGGCCCAGCTTTTCACCATCCATCATGAAGCCACGCCCCATGGAGGCTGTGGTCATCTCGATGAGGCCAGGCTCCGGCAGGCTGGTCAGGCTCTCTACACGAGAGGCTGGGATGTCAGCCTCCTGGAAAAGATCCAACAAGCGGGTAAGGGGGCCGGGCCCGTCAGTGACCACGGTGATCCGCCAGCCGTCCTTAACCTTCTTACCGACCTCGCTCAGCAGTTCGGTCACGTTACCCGCATAGGTGTGGGGGGCACGG
This sequence comes from Rothia sp. (in: high G+C Gram-positive bacteria), assembly GCA_034179845.1. Classification (GTDB taxonomy): domain Bacteria; phylum Actinomycetota; class Actinomycetes; order Actinomycetales; family Micrococcaceae; genus Rothia. The sequence goes on from JAXFPK010000016.1 coordinate 6,530, forward strand.
GCAGCGAGCTGAACCGAATCGATACCGTCATCGATGGCATCATCTACGCCCAGGGCCGTGATAGCCCACCAGCCCAGCCCTCGGGTCAGGGCGCTCTCTCTCATGGAGGCAATGGTGCGGAAGCTACCGGCGCTCAGCCCATCAGAGCCGTTAGCCCCTAAATCGATGGGGGCGTCCGTACTGTCAGTCACCGAATCCCAGGCAGCTAGGAGGAACTCTTCGTTGGTGGCCACCAGGTCGGTCGCACGCGAGCGCACCTTCTCTGGCTCAATAATCAGAGGTAGAGAACCTTGGGGTAGGTGATCGAGCAGGGTGACCATGTCATCGACCAGGAGGGGGATCAGAGATTCCATGCCTTCGACGTAGATACCGCCAGCAATTTTTTCTAGCATGGCAGCAGCGCCGGGGAAGGAGTCTTTGAGTCGGGCTGCTCGGCTCATGACGCTGGGGGTAATCAGCAGTTCACGGCAAGGTGGCGCTAGTAGTTCGGTAGGGTGGTCAGCTGTTGGTAGGGTGCGCTGGTCAGCGACTGAGAACCAGCGGATATTTTCGACCTCGTCCCCAAAGAATTCGATGCGGGCCGGGTGGGCGGCAGTCGGTGAGAATATGTCGATGATGCCGCCGCGCACAGCGAATTCTCCGCGTTTTGAGACCAGATCAACGCGGGAGTAGGCGGCTGCTGCAAGAGATTTAGTCAGGGCATCAAAATCGTGTTCTTCCCCCGCCCGTAGGGTGACTGGCCGCATTTTTTCTAGGCCGGCAACCAGGGGTTGTAGTACTGAGCGGATGGGGGCTACCAGTACGCGTGGGGCGGACGCGTCTCCCTCAGCTAGGGCGCGGAGGACGGCGAGGCGCTGGCCTACGGTGTCGCTGCGCGGGGAGAGCCGCTCATGGGGCAGGGTTTCCCAGGCGGGGAAGAGCTGGGCCTGGCCGGGTTCCAGGATGCTGTTCAGGGCTGTGACGGTGTCTTCAGCTTCGCGGTCGGTGGCCGTAACAGCTAAGAGGACGGGCTTACTCGCCTCGCTCTGGGTGGCAAGTTTTTGGGCTATACCGGCAAGAATAAAGGGGCGGGCCCCGTCTGGGGAGCCGATGAGGAATTCGTCCAGGCGGGCTTTAGGGTCTGCACCTGCCTGGTTGACGATTGCGGTGTAGCTGGGCTCGTGGGTGAGGGCTTGGGCAAGGCCGCTCAGTGACATCTTCACTCCCCTGGTGTATGGCCGGTTGGTGCAGGCTTCATTATCCCATAGGCCCTTGTGTGCCGGTAAGCCCTGGTGGGTAGAGGGGGTGAGGGAATTTTCGCGGTTCTTGAGGCTTGGTGGGGTGGTGAGCCTGGCTAAATTTTTTTGAATTAAAAACTATTTTGTCCCCATAAGTTACTACTGAGTAACCTCATATTTTCCCTCCACATCTACTGACCAGCACAAGAGCCAGCCGGTAATATGAGATGACCGGCAAGGCCCCTGGTTGAACCTCGCTCCTATCGCACAGAGCACCAGTAGCCTCCCGCCTTCCCCATCCACGCACCACAACTCTTAGGGACTTAATGAAACGATTAGGGCCATCTCTCTCATCTGCCCTGCGCGCACCCAGCCGACGCGCAGGCGTCCTTACCCTCTGTGTCAGCGCCACCCTAGCCCTGGCAGCTTGCACCTCACCTAATAACAGCAGCGAAAACCCCAGCACCACCGCAAACGCGGTAGCTACCAACAGTGCAGGTGAAACTCTCACCGAAAACTTCGTAGGTTCCGAGGCTCTCGCCCAAGCCAGCGACGTCGCCCTAGATGCCCCAGAGGTTGAAAATGCAGAGCAACTCTACACCGACATCCAAGAAGCCCTAGCAGGCATCGAGCCTGCCAGCACCTTGGCCAGCACAGAAGACACCTCTGATGAGATCAGCAGCGACACCGAAAACGTCCACATCGATGAGGACGCGGTCGAAAGCTACATCTCAGCCGAAACCACCGCGCAGCTTGAAGCAGCAGCCACCGGTGCAGCCCTCGACCAGTACCTAGCCACGGCAACTGAATACGCGCTGGCGGGCTGGCATGTCGAGGGAAACTCCACGGTAGTAGGCACCCCCCGTGTAGCAGATAGTGACTACCAGGGGCAGGCCGCCAAAGTTCTTGAAGTATGCCTAGATTCCTCCCAGGTCAAGGTACTAGATGAAAACGGCAACCCTGTCAGTGATTCGCAGTTCACCCGCTCACTGAATATTTTCACCCTGGTAGAAGATAACGGGGCCTGGAAAATCGCTTCCCATGACTTCCCCAACGACGCAGATTGCTAAACACACACATGAAAAAACCCTCACTCTTAACTAAAATCGCCGTCGGTGCAATCACCTTGGGCCTTGGTATCTCCATTCTGCCCGGCGCTACTGCCACCAATGAGTATGTACCCGACGGTCTGACGAGCGAAACCGCGGCAGCCTCCTGCTGGGAAATTAAGCAGAATGACCCTGAGTCCGCATCCGGTGCCTACTGGCTGTGGACCGATAAAATGGACGCCCCCGCCCAGTTCTACTGCGACCAGGAAACCAACGGCGGCGGCTGGGTCATGATTGGCCGCGGCCGCGAAGGCTGGAGCGAAGACTACGCCGGTAAGGGTGACCCCCGAGAGCTGGCCACCAACCCTGATGGGACGGACGCTTTTACCCCGGTCCAGCTTCCCTCTACCACTGTGGATGCTCTACTGGGCGACACTAAGGTGCAGGACCTTGCGGATGGGGTACGCTTCTACCGTGCAGGTAACGCAGCAGGTACTACCTGGCAGAACATGTACGCACAGCGCACCAAGACCGAGAACTGGTCCTGGACTCTCTCTGCCTACCACCCCTGGGAAAACATCCGCTACGATAACGACCCTGCACTAGGCGCAGACCGCAGCTACCCCACCTCGGTCAACCGTATCTCCAACGATAACGACTACTACTACTCCAACACCTTCTACGGGCGCAAAAGCCAGTCCTGGAAGATTGGTTTTGCTTACGGCCGTTTCATCTACGGCACCGACACCCCCACCTCTTACCTGTGGTCACCCCCTTTGGCCGGTTACGCTATCCCCTTCACCCAGGTCTTTGTGCGCCCCAAGCTTACCCAGGCAGACCTGAAGCTGACCGATATTGCCGATAGCGGCACCGCAGAGGCAACCAAGCGTGCCCTGCCTGCCAGCTTCTCTTCCCGCGTCCTTTGGCGTACCAGCGCCAACAGTGGCACAGGCATGCTAGGGGAGCTCAACACCCGTGTGCAGGCCATTAACCAGCTCGGTGAGACCGTCTACACCGGCGGTGACTTCGCCTTCGTTGAAAATGCTGTCACCGGCGAGAAAGTGCAGCAGAAGTTTATTGCTGGCTACAACGTCAATACCGGCGAACTGGTACGCACTTTTACTCCTCAGCTCAACGGCCAGGTGAAGGCTATTGAGCCCCTGCCCAACGGCAAACTGGCAGTGGGCGGTGAGTTCACCCAGGTCAACGGTCAGCCCGCTAAGGGCTTTGTGATCCTTGACCCGGTCACTGGTGCTACCGATACTTCCCTGGGCTGGGATGTAGTGAACCGTAACGCTAGCGGTGTTTCCTTCGTTAAGTCCATCACCGTTCACGGCAACTACGTCTATATCGGTGGTAACTTCACCCACGTGAAGGGTTCCACCTCAGATGTTTACGCTTATTCTAAGAACATCGCCCGCTTCCGTCTGAACGATAACTCGGTTGACTGGAGCTGGCGCCCAACCACCAACGGCACCGTCAACGGTGTCTCCGCAAGCGATGAGGGCATTGCCGTAGCCGGCTACTTCTCCACCGTCAACAATCAGCGCTCCTGGAAACTGGCCTACCTTAACACCACAGACGGCGCCCTCGCCCAGCAGTGGGAGTGGACGCTGTCCCACCGGGCAAAGAACCCCTACCCCCGCGACGGGTTCCAGTTCGATATACAAGATGCCGGTTCAACTATCTGGACAGCTGGTACCGAGCATCTTCTGGCCCAGTACGACAAAGCAAACCTGGCAAACCGTCCCACTACCTATATCACTAAGAGCGGTGGCGACTTCCAGGATCTTTCCATGAACAACGGCGTCCTGTACGCCTCCTGCCACTGTGGCGACTGGATTTACTCAGGAGCCACCACCCACGATAACCCCTGGGATGCCCCGACCTATAAGGGCGTCAACACCATCCGACTGATTGCCGCTTTCGACGCTCAGACCGGTGACATTCTGCCCCAGTTCAACCCCAACATTCAGGGAGCTAAGGGGCATGGTATCTGGGCTTCTTTCACTGACTCCACCGGTACTCTCTGGGTAGGTGGCGACATCACCCGTTCACTGGGCTACCAGGGTGTGCAGCAGACTGTAGGCTTTGCCCGTTACGCACCTGCTGACGCTAAGGCCCCGGCTGCTGCTTCTAACCTGGCAGTAACCACCGCTGATGCTACCGATACTCTCACCTGGAAGGGTGTATCAGAGCGCGGTGTCACCTACCAGATTCTGCGTAATAACCGGGTCATCGCCTCAACCTCAGAGACCAGCTACAGGCTGCCCACATCTAAGGACGCCCGCTACTTCGTTCGTGTTGCAGATGCAGCCGGTAACGTCTCAGCTTCTACCCCGGTAGCTCTAGCAGCTAAACCTGCGCCCGCACCTGAGCCGACCGTAGAACCCACCACCGAAGCTCCTGGTGAGCCGACCGCTGCACCCACGACCCAGGCACCGTCTGAACCGGCACCTGAACCGACGACTCCTGCCCCGTCTGCTGAACCTAGCGCTTCGGCTAGCGTCAAGCCTATCGAGGAAATTACCGCAGAACCTGTGCCGCCGGTCATTGAAGATAACCCTGCCCCGGCTGAGCCTGTGGCCCCGGTTGAACCGGTCAAGCCCGCAGATCAGAAGGTTCTTGCCTCAGGCGATGACTGGAATGTTGCTTTCGCACTGACCAATGAGTACGACAAGACCTGGCGTTCTACCAACTACGCCTACAACACCGCCCGTCAGTGGTATGTTGCGCCGACCTCTATTGGTTGGGGGGAATTCTCGCTGGCAACCCGCCTGCAGTTCTCCTACTACAACCAGCCCATGTCTATGTTCCTGCGCAAGGAGCTGCAACTAACCCCGCAGCCTAACCAGGATCTGGTCTTGACCACATACGCAGATGACGGTTTGGCTATCTACGTCAACGGGCGTGAGGTTAACCGTACGAATCTGATGAACGGTGCTGCACCGAATACCCCGGCGCGGAAGCCTGTGACCTATTCTCTGGCCAAGGCAACCCCGATTACTGTGGTTATTCCTGCTAGCCAGCTGAACCAGGGTAAGAATGTGATTGCTGTTGAGGTTCACTCTTACCGCCGTTCTCACAGTGCCACT
>JAXFPK010000036.1:0-2119 GCA_034179845.1 Rothia sp. (in: high G+C Gram-positive bacteria)
AACCAAGTACCTGGGGGAGCTTGTCTTGGCCGGGGTGCTACGGGAAGAAAAAGTTGGTAGAGAGAAGCTCTTTGTGAATGAGGGGCTGATGGATATTTTGAAGAGTGACGTGGTGAAAGGGTAGAACTCCTCGTCGTATTCGCTCTGTGCCGGTTTATCGCTGCATACGGCCTGAGGGGTCTGTGCGGATTGATAGGGGAGATGTACATTGAAATGTGCAAAACCATGTACATCATGTGTATAAGTGTGTATATATGTACATATGGAATGGACATTAGAACATCTCAATGAGACCCTGAACCGGCTCAGAACCTACGGTTCCGAAGAACCCCGCCTCGAAATTAAAAAGGCAACGGAAGGCTACCCCACCAGCATCGCTGAAACCCTCTGTGCCTTCTCCAATATGCCTGACGGGGGAACCCTTATCTGCGGTATCGATGAAGCAGAGAACTTCTCCGTTGTTGGAGTCTATGACATAGATGAACTTGAAAAGTCCATTGCCTCTGCCCTGCGAAACTCTTTGACCCCTAAGGGGAACGCCACCTTTGATCGCATAACAGTGGGTGATGCTGCCGTCCTCATCGTGAGCGTTGCGCCCCTCCCCCTGGTTGACCGCCCCTGCTATTACCGGGGCAAGGCCTACATGCGCTATTCCGACGGCGACTACGCCATGGACGACTACGAGATTACCCGTGTTCTGGCCGCACGGGAACGCAGGCAGCATGACCTTGAAGCGGTTGCTCACACGAGCCCTGAAGACCTCGATAGGCGGTACACCGAAAAATTTGTTTCAGCTGCCCGGCATACTTCGCAACGGCTGAGTCAGATAGACGACAAGGTCGTGCTTGCTCGCAAAAGCGTTACTACAGCAGACCACCGACAGCTGACCCTGGCTGGCTTGTATGCCCTGGGTAACTACCCGCAGCAGTTCTACCCTGCTCTCAAAGTTTCTGGGTGGGTTGAAGATGAGGTCTTGCGTAATGCAGACAAGTTAGAAGCTGACGGCCCCTTGGTAGAGATGCTGGAGCAAACCCTGCAATGGTTAGTAAGAAATCTTCGTTTTTCTGTGGTTCCTGATGGTCAGGGAGGGCTGAAAAATCAGCCTGAGATTCCGCTCATTGTGCTTCGTGAGCTGGTGGCGAATGCTCTGGTTCACCGTGCCCTTGATGCTGATACTGCCTACGCGAAAGACGTTGTTATTCGGGTTTATCGCAATCGCATTGTTATCACTAACCCTGGAGGGTTATGGGCTGTGACTACTGCCAACCTTGCTCAACCGGGGCACAAAACTGCGGTTAATTCTGCCCTCTATGAAATTTGTAAACTTGCTCAGATTTCTGATGGTTCCAGGGTGATTGAGGGTGAAGGGAACGGTATTTTTGAGGCTCAAAAGGCCATGCGGCAGGCCGGTCTGCCGCCGCTGGAGTTTGTAGATAAGGGCTTCCAATTTACTGTGATTATTCGGCGCCCTTCGATGGACGTGCAGAAGGACGAAGTAGCTCAGCTTCTTGAGTCTGGGCAGGACGGTGCGCCTCTGGAGCTTGCAGAAACTGAGCAGAAAATCTACTCTTATCTGCTCCAGGGCGGCGATCGAACCGTCGCAGAAATTATGGAGGGGCTTCAACTGACCCGCCGACAGGTTGCCTACAATCTCGGTAAGCTCAAGGACACTGGGCTCATTAGCTCTTCTCATGTTCCTGGGAAGCGTGGGGCAGTCTATGGTGTTGCCGGGTAGCTCTCAGCAGGTGGAAGTAGCTGTCTAGCGCGGAACCTGTCAAAAACGCGAAAATTTTGAAATATCAGCAGTTTTGAGGGCCTACCTCCCAAAAAATCGGTAGATTTTGTACATGATCTGGTCTGTCGATGAACCCCACAACGACCTATCGCCGCTGTCAAATATCTGGGTGAGTATGTCGCAGCTGGGGTGCTTCGGGAAGAAAAATTTGGTAGAGAGAAGCTCTTCTTGAGTGAAGAGATTATGAGGCTTATTCAAAAGTAGACACGCACCCCACACCCACCAACTAGACAACGGCCCCACCCGCGGCAAAAATATGAGCGTTAAATCTCTACAAATAACCTCAAGCCATACCGGACAAGACCGTTGCTACACCAGCGTACA
>JAXFPK010000058.1:0-3666 GCA_034179845.1 Rothia sp. (in: high G+C Gram-positive bacteria)
CTCGGGCGCTTTTGTGATTGCTGCTGGTCAGACCGGTTCGCCTTTCGGTGTAGATCGCCTTCTCTCCGTTAAGCCTTTACAGAAGATGGGGGCAATTTCTTACTGCCTTTACCTGGTGCACTGGCCCATCCTCATTCTGTATACCACCGCTATCGGGGAACCTAAGGCCGGATGGTTGGACGGATCTTTGGTGATTCTCTCGTCTATCGGGGTTGCCTGGGTTTTGCATAATGTGGTTGAGAAGCCCCTCCGGGCATGGGAGAAAAAACCCAGCCGCCGGTCCTTGCAACAGGTAACGCACAGTGAGGCCCCCTGGGTCCACAAAAAGCAGGACGCTCGAGGCCGCTGGGTGCGTCCGATAGCTATTATCGCTACCTGCCTGGCACTCGTTGGGGGGAGCGTCTCAGCAGGGCAGGCGTGGGTGCGCCAGCAACAAGACCGGTCAGAAGAGCTTGCTCTTCTTGCTGGTACTAAGGCCTACCCAGGCGCCCTAGCTGCTGGGAGTAACCAGCGGTACCGCGATACACCTATTCCTCAGGGTGATATTGCCAATCAGTTTGATAACCTGAGCGTACCTTGTGCCGCCTATAATGATTTAGCCAATGTGGCTCTTGCCGAGTATTGCACCACCGAACGGTGGGGTGGCACGGACGCCCCTCTTACGGTCGTGGTGGGTGACTCTCACGCGGAGCAGGCTATCTCCATGTACCGCCCCATTGCAGAGTCTAACGGGCAGAACATGATGGCCTTCCTTCTGGGTGGCTGTAAGTTCCCCACCCAGCCTCCCGGGTGGGAAGAATGCGCAGCTTTTAGCCGGGATGTTACTCAAGAGATTCTCGATTTGCGCCCTGCGAATGTTCTTGTGATTTCTACGGCGGCTAGCTCTACTAGCACCAACGAGGTTCCTATTGGTGAGCTGGGCCCTGTGGTGGACCGTCTGACAGCAGCGGGGATTAACGTCATTGCCCTACGCGATAACCCTCGCTATGACTTCAACATGTATGTGTGCGGGCAGGATAACCTGAGTGATCTTTCCGCATGTTCTGAGCCTGTGGCTGAGAAACTGGCCCCGGTTAACCCTTCGCTGGGTCTGGCGGATTTCAACCCCCAGGTCTATACGGTAGATTTGACGGATAAAATCTGCCCCAACGGTATTTGCCGGCCTGTTGAAGGAAATATCTTCGTCTATATCGACGATAACCACATCTCAAAGGCCTATGGTTCCACTATGGCGGTAGAAATGGAAAACCAGTTGCTGATGCAGGGTTGGGACCCTTCTGCCCCCAACCCCAGTAAGGAAAACCCAGGAGAGGAATAGCTAACCTCTCAAGGTAAGACGCCCGCCCTAGCTTATATAAGCTAGGGCGGGCGTCTTTCTGTAGAAAGGAAACTTAGGGCTTTCTCATGCCGCGGGGTTAGTTACATTCTGGCCGATAAGCTGTCGTAATTCATTACGGTCGTTGCGGTTGAAACCATCAACGTTTTTTCGTCTTAATCGCGCACTTATTGTATGCAACTGGTGCGCGGTATCTTTACGTAACCCAATGAGATTTTTACGATGAAGGCCCCAGGGAATGCTCATAAAATGTTCTCGTATCAGTAGGAGTGACCTGAGATCTTTGAGATCTCTATCGAGATAACCTCTACCTGCGGTGGCGAAGGTTTTTAGAATGACAGCCTGTTCAACTGGAGGAATACATAGAGTTGCTGTGGTTTCAAAATCTGAAAAATATACTTTGAGTCGAACTGGTGGAACGGTGAGAACATGCTCTAATTCGAAGAGGGAGTCAAGCTGGCGTAGGCTATCTTCATCGGCAAGAGGAATCCGCGCGGCTTGAATCTTCCCCGCTTTAGGGTTGGCATTGAAGGGCTGTAGAAAATTTACCTCTTGATAACTGTCTGTGCCGTGTTGACCCCGTATGTATGCAGAACCACCTGCCTTAGTGAAGCCTACGCGGATTAATTGCTGGTCTGCCTTTTCCAAGAGTTCCAGAACTGAGGTGTTCTCTTTGAGAGGCGTTTCAGTATTACCTAGGGCAGCATCTGTGTCGAGGGTGAAGCGGGGCTCAGTTTGTTCTGGTAGAGGGTAAATCTTCTGGAGAAGCATGACCATCTGACCTCCAATGATTCGATAGTCAGTTCTTCCGGCGTATGCTTGTGCAACAAGGAGTAATGTTTCATGTGCGAGGCTCTCAGCCTTACTTGTGGAAGTGAGCGTAATTGGAATTTCGGATTCTGACATTACTTCATAACCCCTTCTAGTATTTTGGTTTTGAGTATCTGAGCAGCTTCACGGATATCTGCTTCTTTACTGCGTAGCAAGGTTAGATAGGTATCAACGGGGTCGGTGTAGATTCCTGGGAGGCCAGACTCATCGCTCCACCATTGTGCAGTAGTAAAACGTGTAGGGTCAGCCGGTATTGATATCTGCATAGTTGCTTTTTCTGGTGAGCTCTCGAAAAAGCCCTCCTCTTCGAAATCAGTAATTTTTGAAGTGAGTATTAGGCCTGTTTGAGGGTGCTTCCATGGTGAATACATGTCACTGGCTGCTACTCCTGCTACTGCTGAAGGGGTACCTGTTGCTGATAGGACTTTCTGAACGGTTTTAATTTGCTGAGCAAGGGGCGCTGAAGAGGACCAATATGTCGTGAAATCATGCTTGGTGGGGTAAACGTGTTCAAGCCAGCTCAAGAGGTTTGATTTTTGGGTAAGGGAGGTGGAACTATCGAATTGTTTGAGGTTATGGCGTAAGAGGCTGAAAGTGCGTGAGATGGTGGGCTGGGTGGTATTGAGTATGTCGGCTATCTCTTGCTGATGGGGAATGGTTGGGGAGAAAATGATGAAACGAGCCAAGGCATAGAGATTCCAGGGCAGGGGGCGGGGTGTCTTACCCGAGCTGCTGACTGCATGTTTCTGCTGATAGAAGGTGCCATCTAAGTAGGCAGAACCTTGATGGAGGGCGATGTAGCTGCTACCTGTGCGTATGAGCTGTTCGCGCGCTTTCGCTGTGATGGTTGAGGCTATGACGAGGCAAGGCGAAGTATCGTTATCAGATTTGTTGTAGTGGTTGGGGCCCTCAAGGGAGGTAAGCTGTAGCATCTGTGAGGCCCCTACTGTTTCAAAAAGATGGGTAGAGAATGTGACGGTTCGGTTGCTGGGAAGTTCTAACTTCCACAGTTGGTGAGAGTGGTTACGAGGTTGCTGAGGATAAGCTGAGGCTTGAAGAAGGACGCTACCGATCTCTTGCAAAAAGCCATGGATAGTATGCTCTGACATTGCTCTTTTCCGCTTTCACACAAGTGTGTATACGTTACATCAAATAATTTTAATATAGCGTATATGACAATATTTATAAAATATGATATATGAATTTGGTTGCGATACTAGCTTTTAATCAGCAATAAGCGCACGCCCGCCCTAGCTTATATAAGCTAGGGCGGGCGTCTTTTGGGGTGGGGGAGTGGGCCGTGTTAGGCGGCGGCGAGCTTAGCTTCGATAGCTGCGCGTAGGGCCAGGGCTTCTTCGACCCAGGCCTCAAAGTCGCCCTTGTCGTTGATATCGGGTAGGGCACCTGCTTCTAGGCGGGCTGCACGGAAGGCGCGGGCGATATCGTTGGCTGAGGCCCCGTACTTTTTCTTCATCTCGTACACGAAGGTGATTCCCGTG
>JAXFPK010000081.1:0-5566 GCA_034179845.1 Rothia sp. (in: high G+C Gram-positive bacteria)
CCCGCTGGGCTGAACGCGGTATTCACATCCCCGCTAGTACCTCCACCAGCTCATCTGAAACCAACCAGACAGAGGCAGAATCAGGGAAAGATACTCCCCCTGAAACCGCCCCATGGACCTCAACCCTGGCGACGGTAAAGAGCCCTGAAGAGAGCACACCCCCTGCTGATACCCCGCAGGCGGCTCTGGCCGACTCTTCAACAGAGGATCCGGCCCAGGCTGAGACTATCAGCGAAGAATCAGAGGTGACACCAGCGTCAGAACGGGCCGAAGCCCGTGAAGTTGCGGTGGACGATACCCCCCGACTGCTGGGCTTGCGCCGGGCCCTGATCGCTCTTGCCGTCCCTGCGCTCATCACCATGGTAGCTGTGCGCGCGGTTGCCAGCTCCGCCTTCCTCTGGTTGGAGTACCACCGCCCCGGCTTCCCGGCAGACAGCTACGGCTTTGACACCCAAGAACGGTTACGCCTAGGCTCCTACGGACTAGATTATATTCTGAACCTGGCCCCCCACACCTACCTGGCTGACATCACCACCGGTGGGCAGGCCGCCTTCCTTCCCAGCGAAGTTGAGCACATGACCGACGTCAAACAGGTCATGCTCATCAGCACCGTCTTTGCCCTGGTGATGCTGGTGTTGGCCCTACTCTCTGCCCGGACCCTGCGCTTGCGGGCCCCTGGCGTCCTTCGCTCATCCCTCTTTACCGGAGCCTGGCTTACCCTGGCTATGCTCATCTGCCTTGGCCTTGCCGCTGCCATCGGCTGGGAAACCTTCTTCACCAACTTTCACCAGGTCTTCTTCCCCCAAGGTAACTGGCAGTTCAGCGTGAGCGACACCCTGATCCGCCTCTACCCGCCCCAATTCTGGGTGGACGCCGCCGCCACCGCTGGCCTGCTCATCCTCCTCATGGTGGCAATCATGCTCGCCACCACCTGGCCCACCCGCTACCGCAAGCAACTAGCGCTCAAGCGCCGGGTAGAGCGTCAGGAGCTCAAAGAGCTCCTGACCAAGTAGACCCCTAAATCCAGGCGTCAAACCACATACGCTCACGCCACTCAGTGTAAGGGACAGTCTGAGCCGTCCAAATAGGCCAATAGTAGATCGACACCAGCAAGGCAAAGACCACAAACAGCCCCACCACCAGCAGACCTACCCGGCGGCGGCGCACACTGTCGCCGGGGCGCCCTAGCGCCAGCCCTAAAATACCCGCCAACATGAGAATCAGATAAGGCTCAAACGACAGGGCATAAAAGAAGAACATGGTGCGCTCAGGGTAAGCAAACCAGGGGAAATAGCCCACCGCAAAAACAGCGAACAGGGCAGCGAAACGCCAGTCACGGCGCAACAGCACAATCACCAAAGACAAGACCGCAACGATGATGAAAGACCACCAGATCAGAGGATTACCAATATTGAGCACGGCCTCAGAGCAAGAATCCACTGCACAACCGTTCACACCCAGCTTGGGGGACTCATAGTAGTAGCTAGTAGGGCGCCCTAAAATCAGCCACTGCCAGGCCGGGGACTCATAGGTATGAGGAGAATCCAACCCCGAGTGGAAGGAATAGGCAGAACGGTGATACTCCCACAAGGAGCGCAAAGATTCCGGCAACCAGAGCACCCCTTCACCAGGGTGCTCCGCCGCCCAATTGCGATCGTAGGCAGAATCTGAGAGAAACCAACCAGTCCAGGTGACTAAATAGGTGAGCAACCCAGTGCCGATAAGAGCGAAGAAAGCCAAGATCCCATCGCGGAAGAAACCTGCAACATACCAGCGGCGAACCCCGGCGATACGGCGGGCATTGGCGTCCCAAAAGACCGTAAGCACACCAAAGATCGCGATGAAGAAAAGGGCGTTCCACTTGACCCCTACCGCCAGGCCCGCGCAGATACCTGCTATAAAGCGCCAGTAACGGAACCCCAGCCAAGGCCCATAGAGCATGAAGTTATCGGTGGGGGCACCCCCGTTGGCGCGGGCATGCGCCGCTATGCGAGCAGCAAGCCGGCGCCTACCCTGATACCTATCAAGGAGCAACGCCACAAAGGTAGCTAAAAGCCAGAACATCAAAAAGATGTCAAGCAAGGCAAAACGAGACTGCACAAAATGTAGGCCATCAATAGAAAGCAACAAACCAGCAAGGGACGCTACCGTAACTGAGCGGAAGAGCAACCAGCCAGCTAACATGACCAGCCCCACCGATAGGGTGCCGGTCAGCGCCACAGCAAAGCGCCACCCCAAGGGATTATCATCACCTAAAATAGCCATACCCAGGGCAATCATCCACTTACCTACCGGCGGGTGCACCACATACTCGGCCGTTTCCAACAGGCCAGACGGGGCGCCGGCCACGAAGGTCTCATTGGCTGTATCAGACCAATTGCGCTCATACCCGTAATGCAAGAGAGAATAGGCGTCTTTAGCGTAGTAGGTTTCATCAAAGACAACGGCGTTAGGGTTAGCCAGGTTCACAAAGCGCATGAGCCCGGCTAGCACCATCACCAGCAGAGGCGCTACCCAGCCATAGCGGGGGAGCGGCACCGCAGTCACCGCAAGCCGCGCTCGCAGGGCAGACTCGGTAAAAGCGTCTTTAAGGGTCAGGACGGCAGAAGCTTGGTTAGATGTCACCCTAGATATGCTACCTGCGGTAACAAGAACATGCGCGCAGCCACCCAAAGCCAGTTTTCCCCAACCCTCCTGCAAGAGCACAAAAGTAGTAGGGTTAAACCCTATGGAACCTTCCCAGCACACCACCTCCCAAGCACCCACTGAAGGTGGCGCCCTCATCCTGGGCGGCACCCCTATCGGCAACCTGGCCGACGCCTCAGCCCGCCTGCGTCAGGCGCTGGCTACTGCTGACGTCCTGGCTGTAGAAGATAGCCGCACCCTGCGTAAGCTTGCCGCCGGGCTGGGCGTGAGCACCCGGGGGCGGGTGCTGGTCAACCACGACCATAACGAGGCTGACCGGGCCGGGCAGATTGTTGAGGCGGTGGCCGCAGGGCAGACCGTCCTGCTCATGTCGGACGCTGGTATGCCTGCTGTCTCTGACCCTGGCTATGTGGCTGCTGCGGCCGTTGCTGAGGCGGGACTACCCGTTACCGCCTTGCCAGGCCCCTCAGCGGTTGTTACTGCTATTGCTGTTTCTGGCCTGCCTTCAGGGCGTTTCACTTTTGAGGGGTTCTTGGCTCGTAAGGGGTCTGATCGTACCCGACGCTTGGCCTCCCTGGCGGCAGAGGAGCGCACCATGGTTTTCTATGAGTCACCCCACCGCCTGGCCGCGACCCTGCACGATTTTGCAGAAACCTTTGGGGCAGAGCGCCGGGTAGCGGTCTGCCGGGAGCTGACCAAGTTGCACGAAGAAGTTGCCCGCGGCAGCCTGAGTGAGCTCATTACCTGGGCTGAATCCAAACAGATTAAGGGTGAAATCGCGATTGTGGTTGAAGGGGCCCCTGCTCCTGAGGCTGAGGCAGCAGAGAATCTTACTGACCTTGTCGTGGAATTGGTGGCCGGTGGCGTCCGCCTGAAAACTGCCTGCGCCCAGATAGCTGAAGCTCACGGGGTGTCTAAGCGTGATCTTTACCAGGCGACCCTGGCCGTCAAAGACTCAGAAAGCTAAAACTATGTGTACCGACCACACTCTTACCGATGCCCAGCTGAAGGAACTTGCTGAGCGTTTCGCCTCCTATCTGCCCAGTAAGACCGAACAGGGAGCAAGTATTTTTACGGCCCCTGAGCCTATTGTCGAAGGGGAGGTGCCCCCGGCTTATCAAGCTGAACGCTATAACACCGCTGATGAGCCCAGCGGGGAAGGCACCCGCCGCCGAGGCGAGAAGGGGGAGGACGGCCGCCGCCGCAACCTGATATTCCCACCAGCCCCGGCACCCCTGCCCTATGCCATCGTTGATAACCATACCCACATGGATTTGCTCGATGGTGAAGTAGCTATTACCGCCCGTGACGCCCTCGATACTGGCGAAGCCTTGGGTATTGGCGCTATCGTGCAGGTGGGCTGTGATGTTCCTAGCTCCCTCTACGCTGTGCGTGCAGCTCAGGCAGATCCTCGCGTACTAGCTGCCGTGGCCTTACACCCCAATGAGGCCCCCAAACTGGCTGAGGCTGGCCAGCTTGATGCTGCCCTAGCGGCTATTGACGCGCTGGCTGCTGAACCGCGGGTGCGGGCCCTGGGGGAGACCGGTTTGGACTACTTCCGCACCGGTGAAGAGGGCAAGGGCGCCCAGGAGGCGTCCTTTCGGGCGCATATTCGCATGGCAAAGAAACACGGTAAGGCTGTGCAGATTCACGACCGGGACGCCCATGAGGACATCGTGCGTATCCTGCTCGATGAGGGCGCTCCTGAGACTGTTATTTTTCACTGCTACTCTGGCGGCCCTGATCTGGCTCAAATCTGCAATGAGCAGAGCTGGTATATGAGTTTTTCCGGTACCGTGACCTTCAAGAACTACCACGGTATTCAAGAGTCGCTCACCCTTGCCCGCCGCGACCTGATCCTGGCTGAGACCGATGCGCCCTTCTTGACCCCTCACCCCTTCCGCGGACGCCCCAATGCCAGCTACATGACCAACTACACTGTTCGTTTTATGGCTGACCACCTGGGCACTGACCTTGAAGGGCTCTGCCGGGATATTCGCGCTAACTCGCTGGCCGCCTACGGGCACTGGGGCATTGAGGGGTTCTAGAGGCCTGGGCTGAAGAGATAGGGTAGTGAAAAGCATAAGTGTATATACCTGCGGGTAGACTAGGGTTTGTGACTGAACAGCAAACGCCCGCGCCCGATGCTCTTTTGGGCCCCCAAGAAATTCGTGATTTGGCCGCTACTCTAGGTATCCGCCCCACTAAGACCCTGGGGCAGAACTTCGTGATTGACCCCAACACGATTCGTCGTATTATCGCTACTGCCGGTATCAGCCCTGATGAGACGGTGGTTGAGATTGGCCCGGGCCTGGGGTCTTTGACCCTGGGTATTTTGGATGCTGCCCGCGATATGGTTGCTGTTGAGATTGACCCGCCCCTGGCCCAGCAGCTACCTGCGACAATTGCCCGCTTTCGCCCCGGCTCAGAAGACCGTATCGACGTGGTGCTCTCAGATGCTATGAAGGTCACAGAGCTGCCGCGTACCCCGTCCGCTCTGGTAGCTAACCTGCCCTATAACGTGGCAGTGCCGGTACTCTTGCACATGTTTGCTACTTTCCCTTCCATTGAGCATGCCTTGGTGATGGTGCAGGACGAGGTCGCAGACCGCCTCTCAGCTAAGCCCGGTTCAAAGATTTATGGGGTGCCTTCGGTCAAGGCTAACTGGTTCGCTGAGGTGTCAAAAGCTGGTGTGATTGGCACGAACGTTTTCTGGCCGGCCCCTAAGATTAAGTCGGGTCTGGTGGCTTTTAAGCGTCGCCCTGAGCTGTTGTCTGAGCTGCCTCGTGAAGAGGTCTTTGCAATTGTCGATGCTGCCTTTGCTCAGCGCCGTAAGACTTTGCGGGCTGCTCTTGCTGGTTGGGCTGGTTCTGCTACTCGTGCCGGTGAGATTCTTGAGGCCGCTGGTATTGACCCGCAG
>JAXFPK010000101.1:0-10234 GCA_034179845.1 Rothia sp. (in: high G+C Gram-positive bacteria)
GGATGTCTTCTTCACCGCCACCATCATAAGTTCGTCTAGACGAACTTTCAAGAATATTTGCATTTTTGACACCCCAATAAAACCCACCAAAATCCACGCAAAAGACTCAGGCCCACCCCTCACCTGCCCCACACGGGCAAGCAAGAAGGTGAGCCTTAGCTACCAGATAGACTATCTCGCTTTACTGGACTACCGGAATAACCTCTAGCCCACCCATATAGGGGCGCAGGGCCTCAGGGATACGAACCGAGCCGTCAGCCTGCTGGTGGGTCTCAAGAATAGCAACCAGCCAGCGGGTAGTCGCCAAGGTGCCGTTAAGGGTGGCTACGGTGCGGGTGCCACCCTTTTTGGTCTTGCCATCTGCGGTGACGGTATCAGGCATGCGCTCGCGCACGTTCAGGCGGCGGGCCTGGTAGGTGGTGCAGTTGGAGGTGGAGGTCAGCTCGCGGAAGGCTCCCTGAGTGGGCACCCAGGCTTCGCAGTCAAACTTACGGGCAGCAGATGAGCCCAAGTCGCCTGCGGCGGTGTCGATGACGCGGTAGGAGAGCTCGCATTTGGCGAGCATTTCTTCTTCCCAGGCCAGCATTTTGGCGTGCATCTCTTCTGCCTGTTCAACGGGGCAGTAGACGAACATTTCAGCCTTGTTGAACTGGTGCACGCGGATGATGCCGCGGGTGTCTTTACCGGCGGAGCCAGCTTCGCGGCGGTAGCAGGAGGACCAACCCAGGTACTTCTTAGGGCCCTTGTCGAAGTCGATGATTTCATCGGCGTGATAGCCGGCAATAGCGACCTCTGAGGTGCCGACCAGGTAGAGGTCATCACGTTCGAGGCGGTAGATTTCGTCGTCGTGTTCGACGTTGAAGCCGGTGCCGTTCATGGTTTCGGGGCGCACCAGGGTGGGGGTGGTGAGCATGGTGAAGCCGTTGGCGGTGGCCTGGTCAAGGGCCATCCACATAAGGGCCTGTTCTAGGCGGGCTACATGGCCTTTGAGGAAGTAGAAGCGGGAGCCTGATACTTTAGCGCCGCGTACCATGTCGATACCGTCGATGAGTTCACCGATTTCAAGGTGGTCGCGGGGTTCAAAGCCGTCTGCCTCGAAGTTGCGGGGTTCACCGACCTGCTTGATGACCACATAGTCATCCTCCCCACCGGCGGGAATACCGTCAATGATGAGGTTGCCAACACCGGCGACCAGTTCTTCCTGGCGGGCGGCTGCGGCGTCCGCTGCGGCCTTGGCTTCTGAGACTTTCTGGGAGAGTTCCTTAACCTCAGCGAGCAGGGCCTGCTTTTCTTCTTTGGCGGCCTTGCCGATTTTCTTGGAGAAAACGTTCTGTTCAGCGCGTAGCTTCTCAAACTCGTTGATGGAGGTGCGGCGGGTGGCGTCCGCTTCGAGAATCTGGTCGATGACGGCTTCGTCAGCGCCGCGAGCGCGCTGGGAGGCGCGGAAGGCGTCGGGGTTTTCACGCAGGAGGTTAATGTCAATCATGCCTCTAAATTTACCGTAGTTGCCGCTGCGATGTCAGGCGGAAGGACGCAGAGGGGTGGGCTGGTGCGTCCGCCTGGTGGGATTGGGGCAGGTTTGGGAGGGTGTTGGCCAAGCACCAGACAGTTTTATTCAGTATGCTGGTCATATGGTTTTGCGTAGGACTGTCGTATCGTCTCTTGCTGTTTCTGCGGTGCTCGCTGGCACCGCCACCCTTATTGCGGTGCGGCAGGCGCAACGGGCACGCCCTGATCTCTTCCCCGTCTACAGGCCTTTCCACCGGCAACTAGAAGCCGGCACACCACGCCAAGTAGCGGTGGTCTACAACCCGTCAAAAGCACGCACAGAGTCCGTCAACCGCATCATTACGGCCGAACTGGGGTTCGCCAACTGGCCCAAGGCCCGTTTCTATGAAACCGAGATAGATGACCCCGGCGCGGGAATGGCCCGCCAGGCCATAGCTGACGGGGCCGAGATTGTACTAGCCGTAGGCGGCGATGGCACGGTGCGGGCAGTAGCCGATGCCCTAGCCGGAACCGAAGCCACCCTAGGAGTAGTACCCCTGGGCACCGGCAACCTTCTAGCCCGCAACCTTGAAATGAACGTAGCCGACCTCCACGCCTGCATCAACGTAGCCTTACACGGTCAGCAGCGGGCTATCGACATGATTCACATGAGTATGACAGGCCCCAAGACCCCCCCTGATGTGAACTACCTGGTCATGGGAGGGGCCGGTTTTGACGCCCAAATCATGACAGACACCCGCGAAGACCTCAAAGCTAAAATCGGGTGGTTAGCCTACGTTGAGGCCAGCATGAAGCACATCGTCACCCGCCGCCGCCCCGCAGAGATTTCCGTAGACGGCGGTGAAGCAATCCACCGAAAAATTCGCGCGGTGCTGATAGCTAATACCGGCAAGATCCAGGGCGGGGTGAACCTGGCGTCCGTAGCAGAACTAGCGGACGGGCAGCTTGAGGTTATTGTGCTGACCCCGCGCAACCTCTTAAGCTGGGTGCGCATGGTCGGGCAGTTTATTCTGCGCCGCCCCAACGTACCTTACCCGGTGGTAGAGCACTTTGTAGGCACAGACGTGCAGGTGCGCTTCCCCCACTCCCACCTACCAGTTGAGGTAGATGGGGACGTCCTTGGTGACGTCACAGCCCTCCACGCCCAGGTGCGCCCCAGCGCGGTAATGGTCAATGTTTACCCCGAGAGTATGCAGATTCGTTCCCTGGGGGACCTGATGGATGCCAGGGAAGACATCGCCCAGCAGCAGCGCCTCTGGTGGCAGCGGCTCTTCCGCCTCTAAATGACGCCTCTAAATATTGTGTTTGAGATCCTCAGGCCGCCCACCCGGGAAAAGACTTTCAACCCAGGCACGGGCATCATCGAAGGACGTCTCATCGTGCATGGGGTCTACGGCGGCTAATCGTTTATCAGCGCGCGGGTAGGAACCCAGGTAAAGAACCCCAGGTGAGACCCGGTGAATACCGCGCAGGGCATCGCGCACACGAGCATCATAAAGGTGCCCGTCGATGTCAATAGAGAAGAAATAGGAGCCCAAGAATTCGCCGGTAGGCCGCGATTCGATGCGGGAAAGATTAATACCGCGGGTAGAGAACTGCTCCAATAAATCCAGCAGGGCACCTGGGCGGTCCTGGGGCAAGGGAATAACCAAGGTCGTTTTATCTGCACCGGTAGGGGTAGGGGTTGCCGCATTGCGGGCAACCAGCACAAAGCGAGTCACCGCGTTCTTATTATCACCAATATTATGGGCCAGCACCTGCAACTGGGGGTTGGTCTGAGCTACCGCAGGCGAGCAGATCGCAGCCTCATAACCGGGGTTCTTGTTCAATAAGCCCAAGGCAGCGCCAGCGGTGGACGAACCGGGCAGGTACTCCACACCCGGCTTGTTCTCTGCCACCCAGGAACGCACCTGCGCCCAAGCGTGGGTGTGAGTTGAGATTGTTCTGACGCTCTCTAAGGTAACGCCCGGGCCGGCAACCAGCACAAAGGTGATAGGCACCAGCACTTCACGGATAATACGCAAGGAGCCATCTAGTGCCGCAATGGCATCAAGAGTTGCGGTAACCCCACCTTCTACAGAGTTCTCAATGGGCACCATGGCAGCGTCAGCCTGGCCATCGCGCAGGGCATCTAACGCCGCAGGTACGGACGTTGAGGGGATGCGTTCAGCGTCGGGGGCACCGGGCACGGTCAAAAGAGCTGCTTCAGTAAAAGTGCCCGAGGGGCCAAGGTAGGTGTAGCGCATGGGCTCTAGTTTAGCCGGTGCAGGCGGGGCGCACCCGCCGTCATATTCTTTCAAAGTAGTCCAGTACCACCCGACCTGCTTATACTAGGCCACAGCACACACACATTACACTGAGGAAGTGGTTATGGTTACCGACACTAAAACCTCCAAATCTCCCCTGGATAAAGTTCTCAACGGTATCGAGAATGTGGGCAATAAACTGCCCGAACCCTTTACTCTCTTTACCCTTCTTTTCCTGGTCACCGCAGTAGCTTCTTCGCTCATGGCCTGGAACAAGGTAACTATTCACGTCCCCGGGGCAGACGAGCCTCTTGCTATCCGGGGGTTTTTCACCCCTGAGGGTCTTACGTGGTTCACCACCACCATCGGCGAAAACTATATTGGTTTCCCACCGCTTTTGACCGTGGTAACGATTCTGCTGGCTATTGGTATCGCCGAAAAATCTGGTTTCCTGGCCGCAGCAATCCGCTACAGCATCGGCGGTGCCCCCCGCTGGGTCCTTCCCTACGCAGTAGGTTTCATTGGCGTGCTGGGTTCTATCATGGCTGACTCCGTCTTCCTGATTGTTCCTCCGCTAGCAGCCCTCGCCTTCAAAGCAGCAGGACGCCACCCCCTAGCAGGTCTGCTCGGTGGCTTCGCCGCTGCGGGCGCCGGGTATTCCACCAACGTCCTGCCGACCTCCTTGGATGCCCTCTTTGCCGGCATCACCAACGCGGTGATTCCTTCTGTTCCGGCACTGGCAGAAAACGCCGCTGAGGTCTCCCCTATTTCTAACTACTACTTCAACATCGTCTCAGCAATCATTCTGACCCTGGTTGCTGGTTTCATCATCGATAAGGTGCTGGAGCCTCGCATTGTGCGCGACAAGATTTCCACCGAAGAAATCAGCGAAGAGGAACTAGAGGACAAGAGCTCCACCCCCTCCACCCGTATGCAGCGTGCCATCGGCCAGGAGCAGGTGCCTCCCGCTGAGCAAGAGCTGCCCAATGGTGAAACTGGCGAAGTTTCCTCCCGCGAGAAGAAGGCCCTAGCCTGGGGCGCTATCGCCTTCCTGCTGGTGGGGGTCGCGGTACTCATCGCCTGCCTGATGCCCAACTCCCCCTGGCGTAACGAAGCAGGCGGCTTCTTGCCCCAGTCCCCCCTGCTCTCATCGATTGTCTTCATCATCTTCTTGTTCTTCTCCGTCAGTGGCTACGTGTACGGCCGTGTTGCTGGTACCGTCCGCGGTTTCAAGGACGTCCCCACACTCATGGGTGAAGCCCTGAAAGACATGGTGGGCTTCCTGGTCCTGGCCTTTGTACTAGGCCAGTTCATCGCCCTATTCAACTGGAGTGGCCTAGGCTCCTGGATCGCCGTGAGCGGCTCAACGATCCTAGAAAATGCTGGCCTGACTGGCTTCCCCGTCATCGTCATGTTCATCGTCCTGTGCTCAATTTTGAACCTTTTCATCGTCTCAGGTTCAGGCATGTGGACGCTCATGGCAGCAGTTTTCGTGCCCATGTTCGGCATCCTCGGGTTCGAGCCTGGCTTCGTTCAAGGTGCCTTCCGTGTGGGCGACTCTGCAACCCAGATTGTTACCCCCATGAACCCGTACATCTTCCTGGTACTGGCCATGGTGCGTAAGTATGAGCCCAAGGCAGGGCTAGGAACCATGATGGCCCGCCTGCTGCCTTTCGTGTTCACCTTCTGGTTGGCGTGGCTGGCTGTGCTCTTCGTCTTCTACTTCTTCAACCTGCCCATGGGGCCAGGTGCAGGGATCATGATTGGCCAATAGTATCTAGCCGGTGTGTTCACCCCTTTCCGGGAAGGGGGCGGGCACACCGGTTTTTATTACCCTCACCTCTAGCCTTCTACCCCACATATCAACCCCACAAGGAGTTAACCCATGACCTACCTGCCCGCTTCGCTCAGCCTGACCGCAGCCGATCAAGAGCACCTGCTTGAAGAGTACAAGGCCTACCACGCCAGCCCAGAACTGAGCCTGCAAGAATATGAGACCACCCGAAAGATTAGGGAACGAGCCCAGAACCTGCTGCTAGGGCAGGGGGTCATCTGCGACATCGTCCCCATCGGGGAAACCGGCACCGTGGTGATCCTACGCAACGGTGAGGGCCCCACGGTGGCCTACCGGGCCGACATTGATGGGCTACCGGTCACTGAGCGCACCGGCCTGCCCTACGCTTCTACCGCCGTGGGCGCCTGGGAGGGTGAAACTGTGGGCGTCATGCACGCCTGCGGGCACGACAGCCACATCACCATGGGCCTAAAAACCATGGACCTTTTCGCCCGTGACGGCAGCGACTGGGCAGGAACCATCGAGTTCATCTTCCAACCTGGTGAAGAAGGCAAGGACGGGGCCAAACTCATGGTCTCCCAAGGGCTGTGGCAGACCGTGCCCGTGCCCAGCGTCATGTACGGCCAGCATGTCTTCCCCTTTGAAGCGGGGAAGGTCATTGTGACAACCGGCCCACTAACCTCTGCCGTTGATTCACTAGGTATCACCCTTCACGGTAAGGGCGGGCACGGCTCCCAACCCCAAGACACTATCGACCCGGTAGTGTTGGCTGCCCACCTGGTAGTACGCCTTCAGACGGTGGTAGCGCGTGAAGTAGCGCCCAGTGAGACAGCGGTGCTGACGGTCGGGTCGCTCCATGCCGGGAAGAAAGAGAACATCATCCCCGACTCAGCAGAGATCCGCACCAGCATCAGAACCTTCAACCCCCAAGTACGCCAGCGCGTTCTGGCCGCCGTGGAACGCATCGCCCAGGCAGAGGCCCTAGCCTCAGGGGCACCAGCCCCCGATATCATCAACTACCACTATTCAAACTCTGTGGTGAACGATGAGCAGGTCTCAACCGAACTAGCAGCCGTATTCACCCAAGAACTCGGCAGCCAGCAGGTCACCTTCGACCCCAATTTTTACCTCATGGCCAGCGAAGACTTTGGGGAACTGGGGGACGCCGCGAACATCCCCTACTGCTTCTGGATCTTAGGCGGAATGACGCCCGAACAGCTAGCCGAGGAACCGATTGCCTCAAACCACTCCCCCTTCTTCGCACCCCAACCAGAGCCCACCCTCCAAGCAGGCGTGCGCGCAGCCGTCAGCGCCCTCTACTCGCAGGTTAAGCGGTAGAACGGGCAAGAGCGAAGAGGTCAGCAGGTAAGGGGCGCTCCAGGTCCCACTTAATGTGCATCGGCTGCGAGCCGCTATGAGAACGGTAGGCTACAGAACCCACAAACAGGTAGGGTGCCGTACCTATTCCGTCCTCTTTGGTATAGCGCACAAAAAGTAGTGGGACCTGCCCCAGCTGCCCGTGGTGCTGGTAGATTCTCCCTAGCCTGCTCTCAGAAGCGGTTGAGTTCTGAGAGTCCCAAGCGAACTCACGCTCAGTCACGGCATAGTCCCTATACATTGTTTCAGGGGTGAAGTGCTTCTCAGACTTGCTAAGGTTCACCAATAAGGCAATGGTGTTAGTTGCGCGCAACTCGTAGACCCCTTGCACAGCACCCGCCGGTACAGACCGCTTTTCATTCTCGTGAAGACCTATGGCAGCAAAGATTTCTTCGCGTGAATAGTAGGCGTGAGTGCGCAACGGAATATCTTCTGACACTTTAGAAGAAGGTTGAGGGGCGTGCCTGTCTGTGCCTAGCCGGTAAGCCCAAACCTGTAAGAGTTCTTGAATGAAATACGGGTGCTGACGCAGTTCGCCCAGTCCCTGGTCGAGGGTAAATTTTTCCTTGCTGTCCCCTATCTTGCCGTTGGGCCAGAAGGAGAAAAGCAGCATCCAGGCAAAGCGTTTTTCCCGCATGCTGAGGTCTTTTTCCCAAATATCGGTTAATAGAAGTCGCTGATAAGTATCGACTCGTTCCTCATCGTTCACATTGGTGAAGGCCTTAATGCGATTCGACAGGTGCTCTGTCACCGCCCCCTTTTCATACAGGCCCGAGATCCTAGGTATCTGCCCTGCCTGGTCCAGTAGGAATGTAAAAGTTAACCCTTTACCGTTCTTTGTTTTTCTCCCATAGATATGAGCAAGTTCTAGACCATACCGTTCAAGATAAGGCTCAAGGAGCTGGGTGACCACAACTTCAAAGTTCTTTTTCTTTTGCTCTTCAGCAAACACCTTGAGGTTATCGGCCAAGACCTCCACTTTGGGGTTAAGAGCTGCTTTGATACTTTTGAGTACCTGCTGTTGAGTCTTTTTATCCAACTGGATGCTACACCCAGGTGGAAGGAATGGGTTTTCGATATCACCCGGTGTCACCACGCCGCTACGGGTAAGTGAACGCATTTTAAGGTCGAATCTAAAGCCCTTAGCCTGGTTGCCCACGAAGTCTAGTACTACTAGGACCGCCTTATCAGGTGACCTGCGCAGACCACGCCCCAGTTGCTGTTGAAAGAGAGTCGGTGACTGGGTGGGGCGTAGCATGAGCAGGGTATCTACTTCAGGAATATCTACACCCTCATTGAAAAGATTAACCGTAAAAACTGTGGTGAGCTTGTGTGCAGGGTCTTTCAGCTGGGCAATGACTTCTTGGCGCCGCTCAGCGTTATCGCTACCTAGAAGAGAGGTAGCTGGAATACCTGCTTTGTTGAATTCTTCTGCCATGTACCGGGCATGGTCTGTATCTACGCAGAACCCGATGGCTCGCATGTTGTGGGGGTTAGCTATCTTCTCCTCAATTTGTTGCAGGATAAGCCCTACCCGTCGTTTATTACCCAGGTAGTAGTGTGAGAGCTCGCTATCGCGGTAGCTTCCTCGTTCAAAGGTGAGTGCGCTCAGGTCTGTTGCGTCATTGATACCGTAGTAGTGAAAAGGGACCAGTAGGTCTGCTTCAAGGGCGTCCCAGAGGCGAAGTTGAGTGGCGATGCGTCCGTCGAAGTATTCGGCGGCAACGTTTTTACCGTCTGTACGTTCAGGGGTTGCTGTAAGACCAATGAGCTCTTGTGGCTGAAAGTAGTCGAGAATCTTCTGATAGCTGGGGGCGGAGGCGTGGTGGAATTCATCAATGATGATGACATCAAAATGCTCAGGCGCGAACCGCTCACTACCTGCCCCTGCAAGGGTCTGAATCGTTGCAAAAACATGTTCGTTATGGTCAGGGATTCTTCCCCCAAAGTATTGTTCACCAAAGTTAGCGTCCCGCATGACTGTGGCGAAAGCACTACGTGACTGGTTTAGTATTTCAGACTGGTGAGCGACAAAAAGGAGACGTAGTTTCCGTCCGGCTTCTTCACAGAGTCTCTTGTAATCGAGAGCAGAGAAAATGGTTTTGCCTGTGCCCGTGGCCGCTACTGCTAGGTTGCGGTGGTAGCCTTTGTGGCGGGCTGATTGTAGCTCATCCAGCATAATGGCCTGATGGGGGTAGGGGTGAACGTCCACATAGGAGAAGTTGATATGAAGGTTAGGGCGTGCTGAGGCCCCGGTGCCTATTGTGGCTTGTTCTAGTGATTTATCTAGTTTTTTGCGGTCTTCCTCTACCCCTGTGTAGCTTTCAAATTGGTGGGATTTCCAGTAGCTTTCGAAGGCTGCCTTGAACTGCCCTAAGATACCCGGTGTGACGGTGTTGGATATTCTGACGTTCCATTCCAGACCGTCGGTGAGGGCAGCATGTGAGAGGTTTGAGCTACCTACATAGCCTGTGGAGAAGCCGGTGTTGCGGTGAAAGAGCCAGGCTTTTGCGTGTAACCGGGTTGAGTTCTTTTCGTAGCTAATTTTGACTTGTGCGCCATATTCTTTGACGAGTTTATCTACGGCTTTACGGTCAGTAGCCCCCATGTAAGTGGTGGTGATGACGCGGAGGGGGATGCCCCGTCTTTTGAGAATATCCAACTGTGGGGCCAGGACGTTGACGCCTGTGAGCTTGAGGAAAGAGCATAAGAGGTCTACCCGGTCGGCGCTTTCTAGTTCTTTTTTTTATTTCTTCGCCAAGTTGAGGCTCTTTAGGGTTGTTGGTGAGAAGGGCGACGCTATTGAGCGGGGTGGTGGGGCGGTTTGAAGGCCTATCTTGTTGCCGGGGTTTGAGCTCGGTGAACTGGATAATAGAGCCAGCCTTTTTAGGGCTGTCCGCCGCAAGAACTTCGTCAGGGCCAGTCTCATCTTCTAGGTGAGTTAGAAGAGAGTTGATAAGGGCGATACGTTCTGGAGCGTC
The DNA here is from genome assembly GCA_034179845.1 of Rothia sp. (in: high G+C Gram-positive bacteria). Lineage (GTDB taxonomy): Bacteria > Actinomycetota > Actinomycetes > Actinomycetales > Micrococcaceae > Rothia. The sequence goes on from JAXFPK010000101.1 coordinate 9,909, forward strand.
AGTTTGTTCAAGTTTTGTAGCTACCTGTTGCGCTACATAGCGGGCTAGGGAGGAGACGTGCTCAGAGTCGTCACCTGGGATTTCTGATTCGACCCATTCGGTTTCTCCGGGGAGGACTTGGGATAGTACCTGCGTGTTTTGAGAGTTTCGTACAAACCGATGGGAAGAACCTTTTTATCGCTCATATATGCAGCATAAGGTTTTTCTTCGCTGGGGTCTGGTTTCTACACGTTGAACTCTTTGTCAGCTTACAATTCACCCCATTCTGTGTAGTAGATATGGTCTGTTTCATCGCTATATACCTGTGCGATTTCAGAGCCCCAGAG
>JAXFPK010000029.1:0-26419 GCA_034179845.1 Rothia sp. (in: high G+C Gram-positive bacteria)
GGCCGGTAGGCATCACTGATTAGAAACAGATCACTCTTTGGACCTTACCTATTTCAAAGTGCGCTTCGATAAGGGACTTCGCGTAAGGCGACTTGATGATGCGCTGCGGCAGATAGGTTAGAAAACCGGAGGCACGGGTAGTACCTGTTGCATCACTGTGGAGGAAGGTAACCCAGCATCTACGGTTTCCATGGCCAGGGCGACCGATTTTATCCCACGGCACGGTTGCCATGAACTGGTAGTAATCATCAGTACCGACCCAGGAGCGCACATCTGATCCAGTTGGGTCAGAGGGAGTCTCTGGGGTCCCATACACGACCACATTATCCGGGGTAGCACCTTCGGCAGGGTCAACCGGGGTTTCCGGCTCAACAGGTGCAACCGGGGTTTCCGGCTCAACAGGTGCAACCGGGGGTTCCAGCTCCACAGGCGCGGCAGGGTCAACCGGAGCTTCAGGCTCCTCGGGTGTAGCCGGGTCAACAGGAGCAATCGGGGTTTCCGGTTCCACGGGTGCAGCAGGATCAACCGGTTCCGCAGGAGCTTCAGGCTCAACGGGTACGACCGGGTCAGCAGGAGTTTCCGGTCCCACGGGCGCGGCAGGGTCAACAGGAACAACCGGGGCTTCCGGTTCCACGGGCGCGGCAGGGTCAACCGGGTCAGCAGGAGCAATCGGGGTTTCCGGCTCAACCGGCTCTACAGGAGCTTCAGGCTCCACGGGCGTAGCAGGATTAACCGGGGTTTCTGGTTCCACGGGTGCAACCGGCTCCGCAGGGCTAACCGGCTCTACAGGAACTTCTGGCTCAACCGGAACAACAGGAGCTTCAGGCTCCACAGGTGTAGCCGGGTCAACTGGCTCAATCGGGGTTGCCGGTTCCACGGGCGCAGCCGGGTCAACAGGAGCAACCGGCTCTACAGGAGCTTCAGGCTCAACAGGAGTAACAGGCTCGACCGGTTCCGCAGGAGTCTCGGGCTCCACGGGTGTAGCCGGGTCAACAGGCTCAACCGGGGTTTCCGGTTCCACGGGTGAAACCGGAGCTTCAGGCTCCACAGGAGTTTCCGGCTCAACGGGAACAACAGGCTCAACCGGCTCTACAGGAGCTTCAGGCTCCACAGGAGTAACAGGCTCGACCGGCTCGACAGGAGCTTCGGGCCCCACAGGAGCAACCGGAGTTTCCGGTTCCGTAGGAGCTTCAGGCTCCACAGGTGTAGCCGGGTCAACTGGCTCAATCGGGGTTGCCGGTTCCACGGGTGCAACCGGAGCTTCAGGCTCGACAGGAGCAATCGGGGTTTCTGGTTCCACGGGCGCAGCCGGGTCAACTGGCTCAATCGGGGTTGCCGGTTCCACAGGCGCTACAGGGTCAACCGGTTCCGCAGGAGCTTCAGGCTCAACGGGAACAACAGGATCAACCGGCTCTACAGGAGTTTCCGGCTCAACGGGAACAACAGGATTAACCGGCTCTACAGGAACTTCTGGCTCGACCGGCTCTACAGGAGCTTCGGGCTCCACAGGCGCTACAGGGTCAACCGGCTCTGCAGGAGCTTCAGGCTCTACGGGTGTAGCCGGGTCAACCGGAACAACAGGAGCAATCGGGGTTTCCGGCTCAACCGGCTCTGCAGGAGCTTCAGGCTCAACGGGTACGACCGGGTCAGCAGGGGTTGCCGGTTCCACAGGCGCGGCAGGGTCAACCGGTTCCGCAGGAGCTTCAGGCTCAACGGGAACAACAGGAGCTTCTGGCTCCACAGGAGCAACCGGAGTTTCCGGTTCCGCAGGAGCTTCAGGCTCAACGGGAACAACAGGATTAACCGGCTCTACAGGAACTTCTGGCTCTGCAGGAGCTTCAGGCTCCACGGGTACGACCGGGTCAGCAGGGGATACTGGAAATAATGAATCTACCGGGATTGTAGGGCTTATAGGAGCAGCAGGCAAGGCAGAATTGGCAGGTGAATCAGGGGCAAGAGAGTCAGCTGATAAATCTGGGATAGAGATAGCAACAGGAACCGGCACAGCAAGAGGTTCTGCGGAGGACGCCGCGTCCTCGCCCTGCGATACGAGGGATGCCTCAGTGCCCGACGCGGTGGGAGCAGCCTCTACGCTCGTGTCTAGGGGGACGGTGACACCACTCTGGTCAGCGTCAGCGAGCTGCGGGACAGCATTTTCCGGGCCCACAGCCTGCGCTAAAGAGTTTGATGAGACATCGTGATTAGGGTTGTTACTCCCCTGCTCTGAAGAAGGCCCATCAACAGCCACAGAAGAACGCAAAGTTTCAGCAGGCATACCGCCCGAAACCTTCTGAGGCTCGTTCACCAGGCTGTCGGTAAGCCCAGCTTCTTCTTCACTTGCCTCAGCTTTAGGGGTCTGTAATTGGGAGTCGGCACTAATAACCGCCGAACCTGTCGATGAATTATTGACGAGAGCCATACCACCAGCAACCGCGCCAAGCGCAGTCACCACAGCGGCAGCACCAATCATAGCCTGACTACTGGAGGCCCAGCGTCCGCCCCCCGCACCCGAGAAGAGGCCGCCCTGGGTGCTAACACCGGCAGCAAGGCCACTTGTCACACCACCGGCAAGGAAGGGCAACAAAATCTTTGAACCATCAGTGACAAGGGGCGTCAAGCCAGCCAGCACGGGGAATACCCACACGCGCATAGACTTATTGATACCGGCCAGGGTCAGATACTCAGAGGTGCAATAGGGGCAGACCGACAGGTGCAGACGAAGAGCTTCACTACGTTTTTTGGTCAGAGATCCGCGCACCATAGAGCTCAGGTGAGGTGAATAATGTGCGCACTCATCAGTCTTAGGGGCATTCTGGTGGGCCCGCAAAAAGCCTTCGCGCAGACTCTCTCGGGCGCGAGTCGCCAGAGCCGAGACAGCGTTAGCAGAAAGATTCATGGTCTGAGCGACTTCACGAGGCTTTTTATCTTCAACCTCAGTCATCCAAAGCACCGTCTGCCAGCGCTCAGGCAGACCAGTGAAAGCACTCACCAGCTCATCTGATGCGTGTAATTTCAAGACCGAATCATCCAGTGAACCCATTGATTCCAGGTGCTCTTTTTCACTGGGAATCTCTTTTTGAGCAATAAGCCCGTTTTCAGCCGCCAGGTGGGCCAAGGTAGTTGCCAGGTAACCACCCATAAAAGTTCGGGGGCCCTTACCGTTTTTAAGAGCCTGAAGCACACGCACAAAAGCCTCTGAAACGATATCTTCTGAGAGAGTGTTATTAGAGGTGTGCTGGTAAGCGATGGCACGAGCCATAGACACGTAACGTTCATACAGAATGCCGAACGAATCGAGCTTGCCTTCGCGGACGTCCGAGAGCAGGAGCTCGTCAGTGGGGCCGCCAGTAGCTGGTTGCGCGGTGTTGTGTGAATGCATGAAAATCCCTGAGTTTATGCGAGTCGCCCCTAGCTAGAGTGGTGGGGCATTGTATTAGTCTATCGGGATTGAGCGAAGCGTGCAGTAATTTGTGGAAAGGACAACAGCAGCCCGACTCCTTACACAACAAAAGAGTCGGGCCAAGTTGCCCCTAGTGGCAAAGCAATGTAAGCCTTTCCTACAGCGCAGGGCCCGCGAACGGCCCTGTGCAATGGTTGCAGCTGGATGGGTGATGTGCAGAGCCGCTCGATAAAATCCAGCAGCGGCGACCCTGCACCCCTAACACATCACAGCGCTAGCTCCTTAAGCATCGGATTGCTTTCCCTAGTTCCGATGTAAGGTGCCCTTGCGCTCGTCGAATCCCCACGATTGACGGGCACAATTTATTCCCTTATTCCCTTCCCTGCTTCCCAGGGCAGTTCGGGGGTGATGTACCACCAAGCCGATCATGAAAACCGGTGGGCACACCCGACAGTTTTGCGCTGTCATAAGTAAAGAGTCGCCTAGGCCTGTTTTATGACGCGAAAACCGAAAATTTTTTAAAAAACTTTTTAGCCCCCCCCATTAGGCTGAGGCTATATGCCTGCCTTGGGCTTCCTCACTAAGAATTTAGCCTAGCCAATCTTGTAGCTTTACCCAGCCTGACCTTATTGTGACAGACTCAAAATAAGGATAGTATAGTGACATGATGTCAACAAGGAATGTCCTCGGGGTCAGCGGTTGCGGCCACATTCCCGGCAGCACCACCACCCCATCCAGTGTTCACCAAGAAGCCTGGTCAGCCCAGCTCCGATCCAAGGGCCGCCGCGTCACCAAACAGCGCCTAGCAGTGCTAGCAGCAGTACACGATAACCCCCATTCGACCGCAGACGCCATCGTCACAGCCGTCCGTCAAGAACTACCGGGTATCACCGTACAGTCGGTGTACGTCATCCTTACCGACCTCACCGACATCAACATGCTCCGCAAATTCGAACCACCAGAATCAGCAGGGCTCTACGAAACCCGCACCGGCGACAACCACCACCACGCCTACTGCATCCGCTGCGGCACAGTCGAAGATGTGGATTGCGCCATCGGATCTGCACCCTGCCTAACCCCCAACGATTTCCACGGCATGGCACTGCTCAGCGCCGATGTACTCTACCGAGGCATCTGCGCAAACTGCCAAAACGCCGAAGAAAAAGAAGTGGCCCTCGCCCAGCAAACAGCCGCCAACCAGGCACTCACAAGCTAAGGAAGAGCGTCATCACCCCTGCCGGTCACCTAGCATTAGCCCTAGAAACCAGCAGAAAACAACCCTCACATAGGAAAGTAGGAAAAATGAACAACCCGATTAAGCCCGGTTCATTTACCACCACAGCCCAAGGTGCCCCCGTCGCCTCAGACAACGACTCCCTGACCGTAGGCAACGACGGCCCCGTCGTCCTACACGACGCCTACACCGTAGAAAAACTAGCCCAGTTCAACCGCGAGCGCGTGCCCGAACGCGTCGTCCACGCTAAGGGTACTGGTGCATTCGGTGTCTTCGAGACCACCGAAGACGTCTCCCAGTACACCCGTGCTGCCCTCTTCCAGCCCGGTGTATCCACCGACATGCTCATCCGTTTCTCCACCGTTGCCGGTGAACAGGGCTCCCCCGACACCTGGCGCGACCCCCGCGGTTTCGCCATCAAGTTCTATACCACCGAAGGTAACTACGACCTAGTCGGTAACAACACTCCCATCTTCTTCATCCGCGACGCTATCAAGTTCCCCGACTTTATCCGCTCGCAGAAGCGCCTGCCGGGCAACGGCCTGCGCAACAACGACATGCAGTGGGACTTCTGGAGCCTACGCACCGAATCAGCCCACCAGGTTACCTGGCTCATGGGTGATCGCGGTATCCCCGCAACCTTGCGCCACATGGACGGCTTCGGCTCCCACACCTACCAGTGGATCAACGCCGAAGGCGAGCGTTTCTGGGTCAAGTACCACTTCCGCACCGACCAGGGTAACGACTTCCTGACCGGTGACGAGGCAGCCCGCATTGCCGGTGACAACGCCGACTACCACCGCCAGGACCTCTACGAAGCCATCGAGCGCGGCGACTTCCCCTCCTGGACCCTCTACGTTCAGGTCATGCCCTACGAAGACGCTAAGACCTACCGCTTCAACCCCTTCGACCTGACCAAGGTCTGGCCTCACGGGGACTACCCGCTCATCAAGGTCGGTAAGATGACCCTGAACAAGAACCCCGAGAACTTCTTCGCCCAGATTGAGCAGGCAGCCTTCTCCCCCTCCAACTTCGTTCCCGGTATCTCAGCTTCCCCGGATAAGATGCTCCTGGGCCGCATCTTCTCTTACCCGGATGCTCACCGCTACCGTATTGGCACCAACTTTGCTGACCTGCCCGTCAACTACGCTAAGAACGCTGAAGTGAACAGCTACAGCAAGGAAGGCGCTATGCGCTACACCTTCAACAGCGCAGACACCCCCGTCTATGCCCCCAACTCCTTCGGTGGCCCGCACGCTGACCCCGAGCGCGCCCATGAGGGTTCTTGGGAGGCAGATGGCGCGCTGGTTCGTGCCGCTGCTACCTTGCACGCTGAGGACGATGACTTCGGTCAGGCCCGCGCCCTCTACGCTGATGTGATGGACGATGCCGCTAAGGCCCGTCTGGTTGAGAACATTGCCGGTCACGTCGGTACTGTTGTCTCAGATGAGATTCGTGAGCGTGCCTTCAAGTACTGGGATTCAGTGCACGAAGAGCTAGGTACCCGCGTACGTGAGGCCTACAAGCACAACAATGAGAAGAGTGACGAGCCCACTCCCCAGACCACCTAGAGTCTGCGGTAGGGCCTAGCCTTTACTGATATAAGCCGCCCCTGGCGTCCTGATGTTCAGGACGTTGGGGGCGGCTTTATGTGTGGTGAGCAGGTTACTGGTGAGGTTGGTTCTGCCCTGGTGTTTTATCCAGCGATATGACGGGGGGCGTCTTCTTCGTCGTGTTCTTTCTTGCCGAAAGGCCACCACCAGGCTGCTTCATCGAGCAGGTACATGGTGGCGGGGATGAAGGTGGTGCGGATGAGGAAGGCGTCCATGGCTACGCCTAGTGCAAGGGCAAAGCCGATGGGGCGCACTGCGGTGAGGTGGGAGAAGATGAACCCGGCGAAGACTGCAACCATGATAATGCCGCAGGCAGTTACCACTGTTCCGCCTTGCTTATAGCCTAGGACCACTGCGTCCCCTGCGGTGTGGCCCTTACGGTGGGCATCTCGCATGCCGGAGACAATGAAGATTTGGTAGTCCACTGATAGCCCAAAGAGGATGCCGATGAGCAAGATGGGCAGGAAGGCCAGGATGGGCCCTGGCTGGGTTACGCCGAAGATCTCAGCTAGCCAGCCCCACTGGTAGACGGCTACAACGGCGCCAAAGGCGGCCAAGGTGGAAAGCAGGAAGCCGATGGTGGCCATGACGGGCACGATGATGGAGCGGAAGACAAAGGCCATGAGCACCAGGCAGAGAACAATAACTACACCCAGGTAGAGGGGGATGGAGCTTGAGATGCGCTCTGAAATCTCGATATTAGCTACCGTGGAGCCGGTCAAACCGATGTGGGTTGCTGTAGCTTTTTCGGTGGCCTCAAGCTTATCGTTCATGGAGTGAACGGTAGCTAGGGTACTTTCTGCTGAAGGCCCTTCTGTAGGGAAGAAGGCCAAGATGGCTGTGGCCTTGTCGTCGCTTGTTGCAACGATAGCTACACTTTCGATTTTGTTGTTTTTGAGACGGTCGGCCACATCAAGGGCGACCTCGCGTAGACGGGCTTCGTCGTGGGGGACGGCCAGGGTAACTCCGGCGATAATGGGCCCGTTGACGCCTTCACCGAACTTCTCAGAGATTGTTTGGTAGGCCTGGTAGGAGGTTGAGTCGCTGGCTTGGTAGGAGCCATCGGGTAGGCCCAGACGAAGGGAGGTGGTGGGGATGATGGCCAGCACCAGAACGGCTACCGCGATGAGGGTCATGATGAAGGGGTGGCGGGTAACGAACCCACCCCAGCCCTTGTAGGCTGTCTCGATTTCGGCGAGGGCTTCACGGCGGTTACGGGGCACCCGGATTTCTTGGGTGCGGGCCTGGTGGCGTTCGGTGATCTCTTTTCGCTGGGTGCGGGTGAGTAGGCGGGTGCCCAGTAGACCCAGGACAGCTGGAACCAAGGTGAGAGATGAGGCCACTACCAGGGCTACGGAGAAGGCTCCTGCTAAGCCCATGACTGCCAGGAAGGGCAGGCCAGTCAGGCAGAGGGCTGAGAGGGCGATGATGTTGGTCATGCCGGCAAAGAGTACGGAGTGTCCCGCTGTGGAGTTGGCGGTGCCAGCAGCATCGAGCACGCTGGCGCCGTTTCGTAGTTCTTCGCGGAAGCGGTAGAGAATCAGCAGGGCGTAATCGATGCCCACGCCTAGGCCTAGCATGAGGGCGAGGACGGGGTCGGTGGCGGTCATACCGATAAAGGCGGTGCTGGTGTAGACCAGGGCCACTGCGGTTCCTGCACCAATTAGAGCCAGGACGAGGGGAAGGCCCGCAGCTACTACTGCGCGCAGAGTGATGAGTAGGACGATGAAGGCTACAGCCAGGCCGATAATTTCTGAGATGCCGAAGACGTCACTGACGTCCTGGTCGAGTTCGTAGCTGTAGTTGACGGTCAGGCCGGTGTCTTTGAGCGTGTCGAAGGTGCTAAAGACGTCTTCGCGTACAGAAGTAGGGAGGGAGTTGGTGTCTTGGGTAAAAGCGATGGTGACGATAGCTGCGGTGCCGTCATCGCTGACCATGGTGGTCTCCCCTGCCGCGGTGAGTTCCCGCTGGGCAGCATTGACCTTATCTTGGTTTGCGCTCAGGGTGGTGCGGGCCTCAGCGAGGGCTGTTTCTTGGGCTGGTATTTCAGGAGCGATAGCAGCGATTTCATCGTTGCTTAGCCCCTCGGGAAGGGCAGCTTTGGCGGCCTCTAGCTGAGCTTGGCCCTCATCGATTTGTGCTTTGGCTTGAACCAGCTGGGCCTGAGCCTCTTCTAGTTGACTAGCCCCCTGGGTTGCCTTTTCTTCGGCGACAAAGGGGTTGATGGAGCCAGCTACTTCAGGTAGCGCGTCAATAGTGGTCAGGGCCTGGTCAAGGGCCTGTTTGTGGGTGTCGTTGAAGCCCTGGTCGGACTCTAGTACCACATAACCATTGGATACACCGTTGTGGGGGATTTTAGTTTGCAAATCTTCCCGCACAGCCTCGAAGGAGGCTCCAGGCATGGTGTAGCTGGCGGTGGCACCGCGCGCTAAGGTCAGGGCCCCCACTCCGGCTAAGGTCAGAAGCACCAGCCACAGCACAATAGTGGAGCGGGCATGGCGAGCAGCAGCAAGGCCGAGAGTGTGCAGGGCACCGGTCATAAGGAACTCCTGGATAAAAGACGGGGGTTTATTGTGATTCTACTACTGAAATGAGCTGGCGTACTTGCTCCATCGGCAAGGTAGCGTGCGGGGCTAGAGCATTAATACGCACAGCACCACTGTTGCCAGCGGCAAAGAGTTTGAGGGTATCTAGGGCAGGTGCACTTCGTACAACGAGGCTGGGGTCAAGGGCCGCAACTTCAGCTGCTGTTGTAAAGACCAAGGCGATGTTCTCTTCGTCATCATCTGTTTTAAGGACGACGGGGTGCCCGACCGTGTCATCAGGGCGTACCCCCAGCAGAAGCACCGAGGCGGGGGCGGTTAGGGCCATGAGCAGATCGTGCATGTTTTCTTCTAGCAGTGCACGCTGGGCGGGCATATTGTGCGGTGACCCGATAACCCACTGAATCTGGGCTTTTTCGATAAAACACTCGTGGTCGCTACCAGGGTCTAGCACCAGCACGTCGATAGAGTCATCGTGAGCTACCTGCAAGAAAACCTTCATGGCGTGCTCTACCACCAGGCGGGGGTTAGGTTCCTTAAGCACCTGAGCTGAATACCTTTGGGCAGGTTCGCTACCTGTGTAAGCAGTTAGCGCCCTCATACCGTTAGCCAGGCGTAATACCTGATAGTTCAGTTGAGCAGGCCCCTGAGTGTTAGAAGCGCTCTGAGTGATATCCATGATGAGATTACCGGCCTGGGCGGTACGAACAACATTAGCTAGGGACTGCTCGCTCCTGGCAGCAGCGAAGCTCGCTAAGGCCTCCGTCAGGTAGGGGTTAACGGGGCCGACTGGCAGCTGACCTTCCTTACCGGTCTCTGCGAAACCTGTGCCCCGGCGTCCTGCCAAACGCACAGCCGCCCACTCAGGAATGTACTGCTCATCGCGAGGGAAAGACTCAAAGTGTGAGCGAATATCACGGGCACTTAGACGGCCTTCACCGTTCCAGTCCACCGGCTCATGCGCCCGGTCGTAGGACGCCCCAATCTGGTACTGGGGGTCAGGCCAGTCACTTGCAGTAATGACCACTGAGGCAGTAAACCAGGTTCCCTCACCTTCTATGAAAGAAGCATGTTGCAGCTGCTCAATGGCCGGCAGTACCGGGCTATCAGGCTTAATGGGGCCCACGCTGCCTACATGGTCCTGATCATCACGGGATTCGGTAATACGCACAAAAACAGTTTCAGACAGGGGCTTGATATCGAGTACCAGCTCATTCCAGCCAGCTTCAACCTTGACCGTGCCCAGCATCCAGCTACCGATGGTATTCAGGGCATCTTGCACCATAGCGGGGCGTTCGATCTCGGAGTAACGGGGCGAAGAAAGCGACATACTGTTCCTGAAGGTTGGGATGAAGCAGACCCTACCGGCCTCACCACGGGGTAGAGCCAAAGGGCGCAAGTTATCTACCCTATTAAACCAAGAAACTACCCGCACTGGGGCGCAGCACCCCCGCCGGGGCACTGGGTGATTTTTACCTAGTTTCCTCAAGGTCACTGAATATAACAGAAATTCAAGCGCTCATTACGATAAAAAGGTGCGTGAGCCCCTCAAGAGTTGCTAGCCTTGAGCGTATGACTACTACACTGCAGGATCTGATTGACGATTCAATCTTTATCTCCACCGAGTACCAGGCCCGCCTTGCTGAAATCAGCGACGGCGCAGAATGGACGGTGGATTTCTCTGCACCGTCATTCACCCTCCAGTCTGATGCTTCCGTAAGCCTCACCCCCTACCTCTTAGGCACCGAATCCGAGAACCGCGGTTCCTGGATCTGGTCCTGGCAGGAGCTCGGTCACTTCCCCGACCGCGTCGTTTCGGCAGCAATCCAGGCGCGTGAAGGCGGAGCGAAGCACCACATCTCTGAGCTCACCACCGATGAGCTCCCCCTCGACCCCGCCCTGGCCCGCAAGCTGACCCTAGCTTCTAAGGCCCTCACCGGCATCTACGCCCACTACCCGGTCACCGCCGGGGCCGGCGTCCGCGCTTGGATTTTGCTCGATGGCAGCCAGCTTGAGCTTGAGGCCCCCACCGTTAACCGCATGGGCCAGGTCATGGCCCAGGCCCTCCAGACCGGCACCGCAGTAAACCACCTACGCGCCGTAGATTCCTACGCCAAGCTGCGCGGTGCCCACATTGCCTGGGACACCGAAGCAACCGCCGTCATTACTGCTTCGGACGGTGCCCTACGCCTCTGGTTCGATCAGGGCAAGATTTCAGGTATTGAGGCTGCTGAGCCTCAAGCCGGTGCGGACGAACTAGCCCGCCTGGGCCTGACCGCCCGCAACCTGCGTGAGCAGCTTGCTTCTGAACGTCAGGGCATCGAAGCTGTCGCCGCACAGGAGGCCGCAGACCAGATCGCAGCCCGCGAAGAAGCAGCCCGCACACAGGCTGAAGAAGCTGCTCGTGAAGATGAGGCCCGCGCTGAGGCCGCCCGCGCAGCCGAGGCTGAAGCCCTCGCCGCAGAACAGGCAGCCCTCGAAGCTCGCGAGGCTGAAATTACTGCCGCCCAAGAGCGTGCCGCCGCCCAAGCTGCTGAGGCTGAGCGTCGCCAGAAGGAAGCCGCCGAGCAGGCAGCTCGTGAAGAAGAAGTCGAAGGTACCATCACCACCGACCGGGTCTACCCCAACGCCGAGCAGCCCTACGACCGCGAACCTACCGAAAATGCTCGCCCGGGCCGCGTCACCACCAGCACTATTGCTGATAAAGACATCGTGCGTGAAGAACCCGCCCAGGTAGAAGAGCCCAAGGCTGGTTCCCTCGCCGCAGAGCGCACCCTGGAAGAGACTGAACAGGTCGAGCAGGGCACTGCTGACCAGCAGAAGGTTGAAGAGACCGCCCGCCCTGCCTCAGATATCCGCCTGGCTGGCCAGGCCCCTGACCTTGAAGCTGAGCGTGCAGAAGCTGCAAGCAAGCCCAAGACTAAGGACGAGAAGAAGGGCTTCTTCAGCCGTTTCTTCGGCCTCTAAATTCTCACAAGAGCACCCCTGCAGTGGCTACCTGGCACCAGCTAGGTAGCCACTGCCGTCTCAGGAGTAAGCTTGAGAAAGAGAAAACGCCCTAGGCGCCCCCTACCCCAGGAGCCTCCTAGCTGCTAGCGCTCCTAGGCATACCAAAAGAAAACGAGGAAGACACCGGTGAGCACAGTCAAAAACGAGCAAGTAACCGGCGGCCTCTACGCCTTTTCCTGCTATCTCATCTGGGGGCTCTTCCCCCTCTACTTCATGCTGACAGCCCCAGCCAGCCCCCTAGAGATTGTGGCTGGCCGAGTGCTCTTCTCACTCATCTTCTGCCTGCTTCTGCTCTCCCTCACCCAACAGCTCAAAAAACTAAAGGCCCTACTGGGCAACCTGCGGCAGGTGAGCCTACTGCTGGTCGCCAGCCTACTCATTTTTGGTAACTGGCTCCTCTACATCATTGCAACCACCAACAATAACGTCATGGAAGCATCCCTGGGCTACTATATCAACCCCATCGTTTCTGTAGCCCTCGGCGTCATCTTCTTAGGCGAACGCCTACGCACCCTTCAATGGGCCGGCATCGGCCTTGCGATACTAGCAGTCTTAGTGATGGTAATCTTCTACGGCTCAGTACCCTGGCTGGGGCTGGGGATGGCCTTCACCTTTGGCTTCTACGGGCTGGTGAAGAAACAGGTAGGGGCAATCCCAGCCCTCGTATCTTTGAGCGTGGAAACCCTACTACTAGCCCCACTAGCGGCAGTGCTCATGTGGCACTTTGCTCAGAGCGGCCGCCTCACTCTTCTCTCAGAAGGCCCAGCGCATTTCTGGATTCTGGCAGCAAGCGGTATCATCACAGCAGTGCCCCTACTGCTCTTTGCAGGAGCCGCCGCGCGCATCCCCCTCACCGTCCTAGGTATGGTGCAGTATGTTGGCCCTACTCTCCAGTTCCTCCTAGCCCTCTTCGTCACCCAAGAACACCTCTCAGCCGGCCGCTGGGCTGGTTTTGTGCTGGTCTGGGTAGCGGCAGCCTTCTTCATCACCGACTCGTTGCTCACCCAGCGTAAGGGCCCGGGCCAGCGTCCGCCCGCTGTGGTACCTTCCCCCGATACCAATACCGGCATGCTCCCCCAGATAAAACCCAACTAGACCCTACCCACACCAGATAAAAGCAGCACAGGCTCACCTTCAGCGGGCCTGTGCTGCTTTTTATTCTCGTTTGAGGTAGACCCCTTACTGGGCGGTGGGGTTAAGCACGCGAGAGAGGAAAAGCTGAGTACGCTCATGCTGGGGGTTGCCAATCACAGCGTCAGCGGGGCCCTCCTCGACGACGACCCCGCCGTCCATGAAGACCACGCGGTCAGCTACATCGCGGGCAAAGGCCATCTCGTGGGTCACCACAATCATGGTCATACCTTCGGCAGCGAGCTGACGCATAATAGAGAGCACATCGCCCACAGTCTCAGGGTCCAGGGCACTGGTGGGCTCATCAAAGAGCATGAGGGAAGGGTCCATCGAAAGTGCACGGGCAATAGCCACACGCTGCTGCTGACCACCTGAAAGCTGATCCGGGTGGCGGGCGGCCTTATCGGCCAGGCCAACCTTTTCAAGATGGGCCAGGGCAATCTTCTGGGCCTCTTCCTTAGAACGCTTCAAGACCTTCACCTGGGCAACCGTGCAGTTTTCCAGCACGGTCAGGTGAGGGAAGAGGTTGAACTGCTGAAAGACCATGCCCACGGTACGGCGCATAGCATCAATATTTACATCAGGGTCAGTAACAGAGTGCCCGGCCACCTCAATGCTGCCGGAGTTAGGGGTCTCTAGCAGATTGACACAGCGGAGCAGGGTCGATTTGCCTGACCCGGAAGGGCCAACCAGGCACACTACCTGGCCGGGGGCTACCGACATGTTAATACCTTTAAGTACTTCTACTTCACCGTAGGACTTATGCAGGTTGGTGATGGTGACGGAGGCAGGTGCGATCTGAGAAGTCATAGCTGGTTCTTCCTGGGGTAGGTGGGGGCGTTACTTACGGGAGCGGGCCTTGGCACGCTTTTCGAAGCGGCGGGCAAGGAAGCCCAGCGGGACGGTAATCAGCAGGTAGCAGGCACCTGCCAACACGAGCGGGGTAAGGCCAGCACCGGAACCTGAGATCCCTTCACGGCCGAACTTAGTCAGCTCGTACTGGGCCACAGACATGCCCAGCAGGTAGACCAGGGAGGAGTCCTTAGTCAGCAGAATAATCTCGTTGGTCAGCGGGGGAAGCACGATACGGAAGGCCTGGGGAATAATAACAGTGACCATGGCCCGGGTGAGGCTCATGCCCAGTGACCGGGCAGCCTCGTACTGACCCTTGGGCACAGCCTCTAGGCCAGCACGCAGCACCTCACCAATGTAAGCTGCTGCGACCATACCCAGGGCCAGCATGACAGTGACGTAGTTATTCAGACGCAGACCAAAAGCCAGGGGAATACCGTAACCAAAAGCGATAAAAACCAGCAGGGCAGGCAAGCCGCGGAAAAGTTCAATGTAGAGAGAAGCCAACCAACGGTAGGGAGCAACCGATGAAATCTTCATCAGGGCCAAGAGAATACCGCCGCTTAGGCCTACCACGAAGCCTAGAGCCGTGTAAATCAGGGTGTTCTTCAGGGCAACTGTGATGATGTTGGGGAACTGCTGAACAATAATCTCAGGGTTGAAGACCTTATCGCGCAAGGTTCCCCAGTCAGCGACAAGGATAACGACGAGGGCGATAATAGCCAACAGCGCGTACTGGGCATAGCGGGCATAGGTTTGTTTCTGCCGGGTCGATAGTGCCATGGGTGGTCTTCCTTCTTGTCCCGGCTGCCCGGGAGCGTATCGGCGTAGGAGGGGAGATATACGGGTGGGGGTAGGCTGCGTTAACGCTAGCCTACCCCCATTGGTGAGCTTGGGTTTATGCTAATACCCCTTGCCCTAGATTACTGGGATACGCCCAGGTACTTTTTGCGCAGGTCTGCCAGGCGACCGTCCTCTTCCATCTTCTGGAGGGTGCCGTTAGCAGAATCAAGCAGGGCAGTATTCTCTGTAGCTACAGCACCAGCGATCTGTTCGCCGGTCTCAATTTCCTGCACCACAGTGAGGGAAGAATCAGAGGTCAGCATGGCAGAAAGGACGGTGATGTTACCGACGATGGCATCGACCTGGCCGGTCTGTACTGCCTGAAGGAGCAGGCCACTGTCTTCGTACTGGATGGTGTTAGCGCCAGCGTCCTGGGCGTACTTCTCGCCGCTGGTTGCCTGCTGAACACCAATGTTGCGGCCAGCCAAATCAGCGTCGCCCTTGATAGTGGAACCAGCAGGAACCAGAATTGCCAGGTTGTCATCGACGTAGGAGTCGGTGAAGTTCATAACGGTCTTGCGCTCATCGGTAATGGTGATACCAGAAAGAGCAATATCGCACTGCTTGGAGGAAAGAGCTACACCTGACTGGATACCCTCAAAACTGGTGGTAAACATGATGGGCTCTACACCCAAATCTTCTGCGATAGCTGCGGCGATGTCGGCATCCAGACCAACAATTTTGCCGTTTTCTTCATACTCGAAAGGAGCGTAGGGCGGGTTAGTGCAGACGGTGAGCTTACCCTCTGAAATCAGGGAAACACCTGATTCGGTGGTGGTGCCGGTGCCGGAAGAACCGCAAGCAGTGAGCATCAGGGCAACTGCGGCGAGCGCGAAGGGGGCCTTCTTCATGGGTGTACCTCGTATCAAGACGGTGGGGGTGCGATGTGCTTTGAGCTATATTCTGCCCCGGCATACGTATAAATGCAATCTTATGCATGACTATTCATTATGAATTTTTGGGCGCCTCAAAGGTGAGCTTTAATGACAAACATGACAAAATAGGCAGGGTGAACCGAGCAGACCTTAACAAAAAGACCAGCGACATCTCTTCCATGTTCGATCAGGTAGCTGAACGCTACGACCTGATGAACGGCATCATGTCTTTGGGTCAACACATCTACTGGCGTAAAGAGACTGTGGCCGCGGTCGATGCCCGCCCTGGCCAGAAGGTGCTGGATGTTGCAGCCGGTACTGGCACTTCGTCTGAACCTTTCGCTGACGCCGGTGTTAAGGTAATCGCCGCAGACCTCTCTGAGGGCATGCTGGCGGTTGGCCGACGCCGCCGCCCTGATATTGAGTTTGTGCAGGCAGACGTCACTCATCTGCCTTTTGCAGATGAAGAAT
Source organism: Rothia sp. (in: high G+C Gram-positive bacteria) (assembly GCA_034179845.1). Taxonomy (GTDB): domain Bacteria; phylum Actinomycetota; class Actinomycetes; order Actinomycetales; family Micrococcaceae; genus Rothia. Next base: position 15,972 of record JAXFPK010000029.1, read on the forward strand.
TTGATGCTGTCACTATGAGCTACGGTTTGCGTAACGTAGCTGATTACCCCCGGGCTCTGCGTGAGCTCTACCGGGTGACCAAGCCGGGCGGACGCATCGTCATTAACGAGTTCTCCACTCCCACTTTCGCTCCTTTTCGAGCTATCTACCGCAACTATATTATGAAGCTGATTCCGCCTATTGCGCGTAAGATCTCTTCAAACCCCGAAAGCTATGAGTACCTGGCTGAATCTATTCTTAGCTGGCCTACTCAGGAGGAACTGGCTGGCCACTTTACTGAAGCTGGCTGGCAGGGAGTGCAGTATAAGAATCTGACCGGCGGTATTGTAGCTTTGCACCGTGCTTATAAGCCTGAGCAGTAACCCGGTAGACTTACATCAGCAGCTCACCGCGGCTCAGGGCCGCAGCCACCCACCGAAGAAATGTGAAAGACACCGTGACTGAACCCACCAGCTCCTCTGTGAGCGCTCATGTGCTCATGCCCGAAGCTGACTTCAACCTGCCCAAGGGGTTTGAGCTCATTGCGCAGGACGCTGAACTCGGCCCCAAGATGCTTGAGGCTCTTTCGGAAATTGAGCAACGCCTCGACCGCGCAGTTGCTCAGACTAACTATCTTGCAGATGTAGCCTCCCGTCATCTTCTTTCAGCAGGCGGTAAGCGGGTGCGCCCTCTGCTGACTTTGCTGGCCGCAGAAGCAGGTGGCGGTATCAATGATCGAGTCATTGACGGGGCTGTTGTGGTTGAACTGACCCACCTGGCCACTCTTTACCACGATGATGTGATGGACGATGCCCCCAAGCGTCGGGGTGTAGATACTGCCCAAAATATTTGGGGTAATTCTGTTGCCATTTTGACTGGAGACCTTATTTTCTCCCGTGCCTCACTCATGGTCTCAGAGTTAGGTGGGCGTGCCTTGGCTATCCAGGCGCAGACTTTTGAACGTCTGGTGCTGGGCCAGCTCTTTGAGACGACTGGCCCTGAGAAGAATGAGGATATCCTCAGCCATTACATTAAGGTGATTGAGGGTAAGACTGGTTCTCTTATTGCCGCTGCTGGCTCCTACGGCACTATTCTTTCTGATGCCCCTGAGGCTACCGTACAGATGTTGGCCCGTTACGGTGAACTTGTTGGGGTGGCTTTCCAGCTGGCTGATGACGTGATTGATGTGACCAGCTCGGGTGCCGCCTCGGGCAAGACCCCTGGCACTGACCTGCGTGAGGGTGTGCCTACCTTACCTACTATTTTGCTCGATCGGGCAGCAGCAACCGGTGACCTTGAAGCCCAGCATGTGCAGCAGCTTATTCAGGGAGATTTGAGCAGTGATGAGGCCCTGGCTGAGGCTGTTGCGGCGCTCTCGGCGCACCCGGTCACTGAAGAGGCCTGGAAGCTTGCCTACCAGTGGGCTGATGACGCTATCGCGACCATTGAGCCGCTGCCTGATTCAGTGATTAAAGAAGCGCTTAAGTCTTTCGCTCACGCTGTTGTTCACCGCGACGCCTAGAACTTTTCTTAGCTATCCGCCCCTAGCTCTTATCTGCCAGCCCTGGCGCAAAGAGCCTAGGGGCGGATAACTTTTACCTTAATACCGTTCTCGCCCCAGGCTGCTGCCAGCTCTTCAAGCTGGGCTGTGTGAGGGGTGGTGAAGAAGCGGCGGATAGCGGGAGCAAACTTCTGCTGCTGGGCTAGCTGACCGTGTTCAAGGGTGGAGAAGATACCGCCGCCACGGTCATCGTAGACCAGCACTTCAAGGTCGGGTTTACGTTCGGTTGGGCCGATATTGAGAGAACCGCTATCGTGCAAGAAGGTCAGATCGCCCATCAGGAGGCGTACTGGGCGGTTAAGGGCTAGGGAGATACCGGATGCGGTGGCTATAGTGCCGTCGATACCGGCTAGGCCACGGTTGGCAAAGACCAGGGGTGAGGCAGCTAGGGGTGGGGCAATGAGGTCCAGGTCGCGGATCAGGTTAGAGGAACCAAGAACCAGCACCGCGTCATCCTCTAGGCAGGTACGCCAGGTGGTATCGGCAAGGGCGTAGCCTGCGGTGCGGTCAGCAGATTCAGCCCCGAGCCGGTCAGCGGCAGTAGAGACACCCGCACGATAGTCACTCACCACCTGGGCTAGCTGGTGGGCAAGTTCCTGCCCGGTTTCGCACCAGCTCAAAGCCCAGTCTTCTCCGCCCTCGGTTTTAGCTCCTTGGCCAGTACCGGCAAAGTCTGCCAGGGCGGTGAGGGATTCTATGCGGGGGATATCCAGGGCCCCAGGCTCATACCAGGGGGCAGGGGCTGGTAGGTAGAGGGCACGCTCTACGGCGGGGTTAGCTAGCAAGGTGGCAACCGGCCGGGAAAGGGTGGGGTGGCCGAAAATAGCGACCCGCTCAATCTGTTTGCCTAAAGGACCAGCAAGTACCTGCCGGTAGGCGGGAACTGCCAGGGGCGAGAAACGGGCATTAGAGGAGGGTTCAGCTAGCAGGGGTAGGCCCTGCTCTTGGGCAAAAGCCTGGGCGATAGGCCCGGCCCCGTCACCGGCCACAACCACGGTGCGACAGGCGGTAGCAGATCGGCCCGTCCGCCTAGTATCCCTACTAGCGGGAGGGGTCTCTAGCCAGCTAGCTGCGGTGGGATCAGCTGGGGGCAAGGCAGTAGCCGGTGCTGGCGGGTTCTCGGCCAATGACCGTGCCCAGCGCTCTAGAATCTGCTGATCTAGAGGGCTGGGGGTTAGCGGGGTATCAAAGGCCAGATTAATCTGGGCAGGGCCCATAGGGGTAGCTGACCGCACCCCCCAGTTCTCTGCCGAGTGCCCCGTCAGAGCAGCCAGCACCGCATTGAGCTGGGCACTTTGAGGGTCAGCCGGATCAGCCGAATAATTCTCAAGAGTGCAGGACGCCCGCGTGTGAGCAGGTGCGATAGTCTGCTGATCAGTGGTCTGGTTAGCGCCGGTACCCTGGAGCCGGGCAGGCCGATCAGCTGAGAGCAAGGCCAAAGGAACCCCCGCATGGTAGGCCTCCATGAGAGCAGGCAGGCACTCCCCCACAGCCGTGCCGCTGGTGGTGACAAGACCGACTGGCTGGCCACTGGCCTTAGCTATTCCTAGGGCAGTGAAGGCAGCGCTACGTTCATCAATACGCACATGGGCTTCAAGAACCCCGGCCTGGTCTAAAGCCGCAAGGGCATAAGCCAGGGGCGCTGAACGGGAGCCAGGAGCAATAAGAACATGCCGCATACCAGCCCGCACCAGGGTATCAAGCACAGAAATAGCGGTCACAAAAGAAGTGGAAGGTGCATCAGTCACCTCACCAGTTTACGGGCTCCCCACCCCTCACATTGGCTAAGGGACCCTACCTCTCTAACTGTCACTTCCCTCTATCTCTTGCTCTAAGAGGCGGTAGCAGGCCTCAATACGGCGGTGCCACCAGGCAGTTCGCTCAGGGCTAGCCACCACCTGCTCTAACAAAGAAGCCTCAGGGGTAATATCCCGCAGAGGCAGGTAACCGTCCCGGGCCACAAGAGAGGCGCTGGTGACGTCCTGACCCATCAAGGACACCGTACCCAAACCACACCCATAAGGCAGCTCAGGCAAAGCCGCAGCCAAAGCCGCCCCCGTACGAATACCCACCGAACTCTCTAAAGCAGATGAAACAACCGCAGGCAAACCAGCCTGCTCCACCACCCTCAGCGCCCGCCGCACCCCACCCAGAGGGGCAGCCTTAATAATCAGCAAATCAGCAGCCCCCAAGCGAGCCACCCGCAAGGGGTCATCAGCCTTACGCACAGCCTCATCAGCAGCAATAAGGAGAGGATTACCATGCTCACGTAACCGATCACGCACCCGAGCCAAACCCTCAACACCCGGCACAGGCTGCTCAGCGTAGAGCAGGTCATAGTCAGCGAGCTCACTCAAGGCACGCACAGCCTGGTCTTCCTGCCACCCACCATTAGCATCCACCTTCACACCGGCCCCAGGGCAAAGAGCACGCACAGCCGCCACCCGGGCCAGGTCTTGAGCCAAAGATTCCTCAAACGGCAGCCCGGCCTCAGCCACCTTAATCTTGACCTCGCCTATCTGCCCCTCATAACGGGCCAGCACAGCCTCCACCTCATCAGCAACCACCGCCGGGACCGTAGCATTAAGCGGAATCCGCGCACGGAGCGGCCGCGGGTAAGGCAACCATGCCGCCTCAAGAGCGCAAGCTAACCAGGCTGAGGCCTCCCCCGGCTCATACTCAGTAAAAGGGGCGAACTCCCCCCAGCCTGCCGGGCCCTGAATCAGAGCAGTTTCCCGCAGCGTCACCCCACGAAACCTCACCCGCATAGGAAGAGCCACCACACAGGCGCCAGCCAAAACACTCTCTAACGGGGGCAGAGAAAAACCGGGAGATAAGGTACGAGCTGTCATATCTTCTAATCTAGACCCCTCCCCCACTTCTGCACGATTCCTGACAGGCATTCGCGCAACATTAGGGGTTCTCTCAGGAAAGTCCCATGTGAGTTTGCCACAATAGCAGTACGAGCTGAGTCTGTTAGCCTCTAAAAGGGCCTGGACTAAAAAGTTTTGCGCACACTCTGAGGCTGAAGTAACAGCCACAGGTGGGTAGACTCGGTGATGTATCTACAGGCAGTAGAAAGGTCTTTGGGATAACTGTGAGTTTTGAGAAGCGTAATTCTAACGCTGTTTCTAGCACAGCTGACGACGCCACAAAGGTGCTATCGCCCCAGGCCTATGACGACCGCACAATCCCCTTACCGGCTTACCCCGGCGACGATGCCACAGAGCTACTCCCCACCAACCGCCCCTCTTCAACAGGGTCAGGAGCCTTTGTTACTGGCCCCACCCGGCTCCTGCCGACTCAACGGGCCTTCGGCACCAACGGCGCACCAGCTCGCCCTAGCCCAGCCCAGCGAGGCTACGGGCTTACACCGTACACTCAGGCAGCGCACTCAGGTGAGGACTCCCCCTCAGGCCGCCTACACATGCTCACCCCCTCCCACATCCGGCAGACCCGCCCCTCACTGTGGACCCTAATCCAGCACTTCTTCGCAGCTGGCACCCTCTTCTGCTTTCTATTAGCTTCCTTCGTTTTCTTTCTGACCACACCCACAGGCCAGGAACTCGACGAGATTTCCTTCCAAGAATTCTCCTACCGATTCATGACCTACACTGAGCAGACCTCAACCCTGCTCGACTCCATCCCCACCGCAGCCGGTATCACCGCAGCTATCGGCATCCTTTTCGTGCTGGTCTGGAAGCACCGCTTTGTGCCAGCCCTCGTTGGCCTAGCCATCGCAGTCGGCGCTAATGTAACCACTCAGCTGCTCAAAAACTACATCATCGTCAAACCCAACCTGGGTATCCAAGAGGCACTGGGCAACTCAGCCCCCTCAGGCCACACCACCTTCGCCGCAGCAGCAGGCCTAGCCCTCTTCATAGCCTCACCCAAACGCTTCCGCCCCACCGTAGCTCTCATCAGCATGGTCTTTACGGTAGCCGCCGGTTATTCCACCGTCATCAACGGCTGGCACCGCCCAGCCGATGTGGTCACCGCAATTCTCATCACCGGCCTCTGGGGCGTGCTAGGCCTCGTCATTTTGCGCTTCATGCGCTCAGAAGAACTGGATATGAGCAACACCCAACGGACAGGTCTTATTCTGGTGCCCTTGCTGTCCATCTCAGGTTTCTTCTCAGGCTTCTGCGCCCTAGCCCTCTACTGGGTGACCTACACCAACCCAATCCCAGGTTCAGCCTTTATGGCTGCAATCTGCTTCATCGCAGCAGTAGCAGCCCTCACCACCAGCACCCAGGTCGCCCTCCTACGCCCTCAGAACAAGCAACGCAGCGCCTACCGAAAAGTCTGGGCCTACTAAGAAAAAGCCTTTAAACACAAAGTTGCCCAGCTAAACGCTAGGCAACTTCGGGCTCAGCACCCACATACGCTGCGGGCCTAACCAGTAAAAACTTACCCCCGGCCCAAGGTAATAGGGCCAGTCAAACCAGACGGGGAATCACCATCAAAAATGACAGTAGAAAGCCCCTGCCCCTCAGCCTCACGAGCTTCAAGCGTGAGCAGACGATCTAGCAGCAGGCGAGTAGAGCCACCCGAATAGGGAAGCTGATACATGGAGGCAGTAGTAGCCCCCTTAACCTTCTTCACAGCAGAATCAGCAATTTTCTGCACAGCCTCTTCCATAGTCTCAGCCATACGCTCAATGAAGGAACTCTCAACCGCAGCCCCATGACCGGGCACAAAAATACGGTAACGGTCAAGCCCCGCCAAGGTGCGCAAAGTGCTCACCCACAGTTCAGGGTAAGAATCATCAAAGGCAGGGTCTGAGCCCTGCTCCACAGTATCACCGGTAAAGAGCACGTCATCAACGCCCACCAGCACATCGCCATCAGTATGCGCCAACCCCAGGTACATGAGCGTCACAGCACGCTGCCCTAGCTCTACACGGGTAAAAGCCGGGCGGGTACCATCACCCGGTAAAAGACGGGTCGGCACCACAAGCTCAGTATTAGGGCCCTGCTGGTGCGCCATCTCAGGTTCTAACACCTCAACATAAAGACGCTGGCGGTCCCCATAACTTTCAATAGCACGAGCCGTCCGTGGATGAGCCCAAATATCAGTGACCCCATCAGCTGCAAAGACGGCATTACCCATGAAGCGATCAAAGTGCGCGTGGGTATTAACCGCCACCAAAGGAAGGTCAGTGACCCGGCGTACCGCTCGAAGAACCTCAGCTCCCTGACGCGGCCCAGCACCGGTATCAATGACCATAGCCTTCTCGGCACCCACAATCAGGCCGGAGTTAAGACGGTAGTTATCCGTTGAGATCTGATAGATACCATCGGCAATTTCAAGAGTTCTAGCCATACCCTCTAAATTACTTGAAATACACACTGCCCACCGGGTTTACGAGTAGCTAGACATTTATTTCTCACCACATTACCCTTTTTGCAAACATTACAGCTAGTCAGAACAACCCTATGTGATAAAAATATGCACCTTCCCAAAGCCATGCCACCCACAATATCAACCTAACCCCACCCCCGCAGCACGGACACTAGACTGGTGAAATGACCTCTACCCCTGCCAGCCCCACACCCTGCGGCCGCTACGCCCCCTCCCCCTCAGGAGACCTACACCTAGGCAACCTACGCACCGCCCTACTAGCCTGGATGATGGCCCGCTCAGCAGGAGGCCGCTTCGTGATGCGGGTAGAAGATCTAGACCGAGTCAAAAAAGGGGCAGCAGAACGCCAACTAGCTGACCTTACCGCCCTAGGCATCGACTGGGACGGGCCGGTACTCTACCAATCCACCCGCCTCAGCGCCTACGCGGACGCCCTCGCCCACCTCCGCCAAGCAGGGCTAGTCTACGAATGCTACTGCACCCGCAAAGAAATCCAGGAGGCCTCCACCGCCCCGCACGGTGCCCCCGGCGCCTACCCCGGCACCTGCCGCAACCTTACCGAGGCAGAACGCGCCGAGCGCAGACAGGTGCGGCCGGCGTCCTTACGCCTCAAAGCCCAGGTAAAAGAATGGACGGTCACCGACCGCTTTGCCGGGCCCTACACCGATGCAGTAGACGACTTCGTACTCGTACGAGCCGATGGGGTCTACGCCTACAACCTCGCCTGCGTAGTTGATGATAACTACCAGGGAGTCACCGAAATAGTACGCGGCGATGATCTGTTGCCCTCCGCACCCCGCCAAGCCTACCTAGCCCAGCTACTAGGATTACAAGTACCCACCTACGCCCACGTACCGCTAGCCCTCAACACCGAAGGCAAACGGTTAGCCAAGCGGGATGGGGCCGTCACCCTAGCCGAGCTCACCGCCGCCGGGGTGAGCCGTCAGCAGATGATGCGCATGATTGCAGCCTCCATCCCCCTACCACCACTCACCGGAACGCAGACAGGCGGCAACAGCCCCCGCCTGCCCGAAACTGCCGCCGAAATGCTCACCATCTTCACCCCAGAAAACATCCGCCAGGCCCCCTGGATTGTGCCCCTCCAAGAGCCGCAAAATGCACACCCATAAATATCTCAAGTAACCTACATCAAGATACTTTTAGACAAACCACACATCATCACCCACCATTCCAAGAGGAAATCATGAGTAACACCACCTACCAACTGGTGGCCCTAGCCATCTACTTCGCCGCCATGGTCGCCATCGGCCTCTGGGCCAAAACCAAAAACAAGAACCTTGACGACTATGTGCTCGGAGGGCGTTCCCTCTCCCCCACCGCAGCAGCCCTATCAGCAGGTGCCTCCGACATGTCCGGCTGGCTCCTCATGGGCCTACCCGGGGCCCTCTACGTCACCGGCCTCGCCGAATCCTGGATTGCTATCGGCCTCACCATCGGCGCCTGGCTCAACTGGAAATTCGTAGCACCCCGCCTCCGCGCCTACACTGAGGTCTCCCGCAACTCCGTAACCGTTCCCTCCTTCTTCCACAACCGCCTGCGTGACCCCCGCGGCATCATCCGCATCTTCGCGGCCCTCGTCATTCTCATTTTCTTCACCTTCTACGTCTCCTCCGGCATGGTCGCCGGTGGCGTCTTCTTCCAATCATCCTTCGGTGGCAACTACCACACCGGCATGCTGCTCGTTGCTGGCATCACCGTAGGCTACACCCTCTTCAGCGGCTTCCTCGGCGCTACCTACACCGATGTCGTACAGGGCCTGCTCATGCTCACCGCCCTCATCGTGCTACCCGTCATGGCCCTCATCTATGTAGGCGGCTTCACCGGACTTGAAACCACCATCGAATCAGTCAACCCCACCGCCCTCTCCCTCTTTGCAGGCACCACCGTGCTAGGCATCCTCTCCTCCGCAGCCTGGGGCCTAGGCTACTTCGGTCAGCCCCACATCATCGTGCGCTTCATGGGCCTACGCTCCGCTCAGGACGCCACCGCCGGCCGCCGCATCGGCATCACCTGGATGATCGCCACCCTCGTTGGTGCCATGAGCGCTGGCCTTATCGGTATCGCCTACTTTGCCCGCCACCCCGAAGCTAGCCTAACCGACGCCACCAACGCCGAATCTGTATTCCTGGATCTCTCCCAGATTCTGCTTCACCCCCTGCTGGCAGGGTTCGTGCTCGCAGCTGTGCTTGCAGCTATTATGTCTACCCTCTCCTCTCAGCTCATTGTCTGCTCCTCCGCTCTAGCTGAAGACCTCTACAAGCTCACCAGCGGCGGCAAAGAACTCTCAGATACCAAGGGCCTCTGGCTAGGCCGCGCAGGCGTACTGGTTATCTCTGTCATTGCAGGTCTACTGGCCTGGGACCGTGATTCCTCAGTGCTTTCCCTCGTCTCCTTCGCCTGGGCTGGTTTCGGCGCAACCTTCGGCCCCATCGTGATTCTCTCCCTCTACTGGCGCAAGCTCACCGCAACCGGCGCCGTAGCAGGTATGATCGCAGGAACCATCACCATCTTCGTCTGGGGCTACAACGAGGTCCTCTCTGGCTACATGTACGAGATTGTGCCCGGCTTCCTCATCAACCTACTCGTTGCCTACCTGGTATCAATCGCAACCTACAAGGCTGATTCTCTCGAAGCAATCGAAATTAACGAAGAGTTCGACCGCGCCGTGGAACTCTCCCACTAACGGCTTCTTCTCATCAGGACGCCGCACCCCGCTCCCCTGCCCCTCAGGCAGGAAGGCGGGGTGCGGCGTCCGCGTCTTTTCTCTAGAGAAAGCAACCTGCCACGGCTGTGCCCTAGGTAGACTGGTGGCTATGACTAACCAACTTCCTGCCAAAGTCTCTGACATTTTTGACCCCCACCAGTGGCGCCTAGTCGAAGGCTTTGAAAACCTCACCGACATCACCTACCACCGCCAGGTTGAACGCAACGAAGCCGGTGAGATCCTGCGCGACCTACCGACCGTCCGCATCGCCTTCGACCGGCCCGAGGTCCGCAACGCCTTCCGCCCCCACACCGTCGATGAGCTCTACCGAGTGCTGGATCATGCCCGCATGACCTCCAACGTGGGTACCGTACTGCTCACCGGCAACGGCCCCTCAGCCAAGGACGGCGGCTGGGCCTTCTGCTCCGGCGGGGATCAGCGCATCCGCGGCCGCGACGGCTACCGCTACGCAGAGGGCGAGACCCGCGACTCAATTGACCCAGCCCGCGCAGGGCGCCTGCACATCCTGGAGGTGCAGCGCCTGATTCGCACCATGCCCAAGGTGGTTATCGCCCTGGTGTCGGGCTGGGCTGCCGGTGGCGGCCACTCCCTGCATGTGGTTGCTGACCTGACGATCGCGTCAGAAGAGTACGGCAAGTTCAAGCAGACCGACGCGACCGTGGGGTCCTTTGACGCCGGCTACGGCTCTGCCCTGCTGGCCCGCCAGGTAGAACGCAACGAGGCCGGTGAGATCCTGCGCGACCTACCGACCGTCCGTATCGCCTTCGACCGGCCCGAGGTACGCAACGCCTTCCGTCC
>JAXFPK010000015.1:0-20735 GCA_034179845.1 Rothia sp. (in: high G+C Gram-positive bacteria)
CAAAATCCTCGTCCGTTAGCTGTTTGCCGCGAAGAACCTTCTGCACGGCCACAGCGTCTAGGTGTTCACGCAGGTACTCCTGCATTTTCTGCTCAAACCGTTCCTGGTTCATACCCACCTGGGTGCGCACTACCTCGACCTCTACCGGGTCGATCAGCTCGTCCTGAAAATTGGTGTAGACAATCTTCTTCTGGCCCTTATCGAGCAGGTGGGTGACACCGCGCAGCTTCTTGCGCATGAACTCCAGCAGGGCAGGGGAGACATCCACCCACCAGTCATCTGCGGCCAGCTGCTCAAGGTGGGGCAGGACGGCCGCGATGGCAGGAACCGCTGCCTTGGCCAGTAGGTCCTCAGCGAGGGTCTGGGCCACCTCTTTGGTACGGGCCAGTGCGGCAGAATCACCGGTGAGGGCAGAGAGCTGGGCCCCGAGCATGAGCAGGTCAAACTGCTTGGCCTCCAGGGTTCCTTCAAGCGGCACAGTTGAGGCAACAGCCCCCAAGCTCAGCGCCAACTCGGCCTCTGCCTCAGAAAGCTGCCCCCAGGCGTCCACAGATACAAAACGCTCCACCGCAGCCCGGTGGGGGCGCACCAGCACATTGCCCATATCCAACCTGCCCACAAAGGCAGCCAGGTCAGAGCGCACAGCCACCGCGTAATCGTCCCCAGCAGCTACAGAGCCAGAACCCACTAGGGCCCGGGCCAGCCTCACCCGGGTTTCAAACACCCGCTGGGAAACAGGCTTAGCCAGCTGGCCTTCAGAGCTAGGAAGATCCTGGCTGAAATATTCCAGGTTCTGGCAGAAATCAAAGACCAAAAAGTCCTGCTTATCAGCCCCGGGGCCAAAAACATCGGGAGCCAGGCGGGTGCCGCGCCCCAGCATCTGCCAGAACTTAGTCTTGGCTCGGACCAGCTTGAAAAAGACCAGGTTTAGAATCTCAGGCACATCGATGCCGGTATCGAGCATGTCCACACTAATGGCAATCCGGGGCAGAGACTCCGGCTCGGAGAACTTCTCAATCGCTGATTCTGCCGCGTAGGTGCGGTTAGTGATCACCTGGGCGTAGGAGCCGCCATAACCGGGGAAGAGCACGTTAAACCGTTCGTAGATAAAATCAGCGTGGGCCTGGTTCTTAGCAAAAATAATGGTCTTACCGAGCAACTCACCGTCAGCTACCCGGTAGCCGTGCTCCATGAGCGTGGTCAGCACCTTATCGACCGTATCGGCGTTGAACAGAAAACGGTTCAGGGCCTCGCTGGTAATTTCTTCGGGCACAGTATCGCCCCAGTCGGCAGACTCCCACTGCTCCTGCTCAGCCTCACTGAGCTGATCGTAGCGGATACCCTCACGCAAGAAACGGGTTCCCACGCTAAAGCCCCGCGCCGGCACTAGATAACCGTCGCTGACCGCCTGATCGAGGGTGTAGGCATCGGTTGGCACGCCGGCCTCCAGGTCAAAGAGGGCATAGGTGTTGAAATCAACCTCGTCCTTAGGGGTAGCGGTGAGCCCCACCAGCAGGGCGTCAAAGTAGTCAAAAATTGCCTTGTACTTGGCATAGACCGACCGGTGAGCCTCATCAACCACAATCAGGTCAAAATAGCCGGGACCGAATTCGCGCAAGGTAGCTTCACCCTCAGCCCGGGTGCGGTTAATGATGTTTAGCATAGTGGGGTAGGTGCTGGCATAGACCCGGCCATTGGCCTGCCTATCTTGTACCAGATTCACTGTAGCCAGGTTGGGAAGGTGAGCCTTGAAGGCCTTGACCGCCTGGTTGACCAGGGCGGTGCGGTCAGCAAGGAACAAGACGCGCTTGACCCACCCAGCCCGCGACAGCAGATCCACCAGGGCGATGGTTGTGCGGGTCTTACCCGAACCGGTCGCCATCACCAGCAGGGCCTTACGGCGGCGGGCGTCAAAGGACTCAGCCACCGACGCAACAGCCCGCAACTGATAGTCGCGCCCCGCAATCTCAGTGTTGACCTGCTGCCCGCTCAACTGCTGGCGGCTGCTTCTGCGCTCTATCATCAGGGCCAGCTCATCCTCGGTGAGGAACCCCTGCACTTCACGCGGCGGGTAACCGGCAGCGTCATCCCACAGGTAGTGGGTATAGCCGTTGGTATAGAAAATAACCGGCCGGACCCCGGTTTCCGCCTGCAGCGCGTCCGCATATGCTTTGGCCTGGTCGCGGCCAATATCTACTGACTGCCGGGTCCGCTTGGCCTCAACCAGGCCGAGGGGGCGGCCGTCCCTGCCCCACAGTACATAATCAACCCGGCCCGACCCGCTGGGAGTGGGCAGCCCCGTCACCGGGTACTCGCGGTCACGCTGATGAGCAAGGGGCCAGCCGGCTTCTCCCAGCAGCAAGTCGATGAAGTAGTCGCGGGTCTCCGCCTCATTGTAGTCGTGGGTATCTGGCAGGGTCTTGGCCGCCTGGGCTTCAGCCAACTGGGCGCGAAGACGCTCTAGCTCGGCGTCCATAGCGTCCACCCGCGCCTGGTGTTCAGCTGCTATCCTCTCCATCTCAGCTGTGCGTTCTGCCTCAGCCTCAGCCATGCGCTGCTGGGTCAGGGCCTGCTGCTCAGCCTGACGGCGCAGCGTGGGAATAAGCTGGCGGTCAAATGCCCTACCCGTAGGAGCTAGAGCTGGTGTTCCCGAATGGTTATACACGCCCCAGACCATCAGATGATACAGGTCGGTCACCGCCCGCTCGGCGTCCCGCCTAGACAGCACCTTCCGTGAATTATGGGCTGCATCGTTGCCCAGGTGGCGGATGGTCTTGAACTTTAGACGCTTGTCATTGTCTAGATATACCGAGAAAGCCTCATCGCTGGTCAAGGTCGCCAGCGTGGCCTGCTCCGGGCGGTAGATTCCCCTCACTCGGTAAATATGCTCAACTAAACCCTCGATAGCCCGCCGGGCGTAGAAGCAGGCGGTGGGTGCGTCCGTTATCAGGTAGCCTTCGGCTTTGGCGCAATCCTGGTAGAGCTCCGGCAGGGCCTGGTAAACAAAAGCAAAGTTAGACATAGCGCCTCGTGACTGTGCGAGAAGGTGTAGGTGCAATCACACATATTTTAGCCTGGTCAGCAGGTTCAGGCGCCAATATTCAGTAACCAATAGAGAAGGAGCGGGCTCCTATCGGCTCGGTGTGGGAGCCGGAGCCGACCAGGCGGCCCTTATCAAGTACCAGAATCTTATCGGCCTCCCGTGCCGTACCGATACGCTGGGCCACCACCACGATGGTCGCCCCCTGGGTGACATCTTGCTCCTTTGAGGGCTTTATGGTGTATCAAGGCCCCGTGCGGCCAGGGCGTCGCCGGTTTCCTGGGCGTAGGCGACTGTTGCAATGACTAGGGGGATGAAGAGCCGGAATTGTGAGACTTTTATGCCGCGGGCTGTCACTGCTGCCTGAATGAGCCGCCAGCTATCCATAATCACCGGGATAGAGCGCACCATCAGGGCTAGGGCCAGTCCGACGCGTTCAGGTGAGCCGCCTACCCATGTGAGGGGGGTGCATAGCCAGACGAAGCCGTCAATGATAGTCGGCATGGGGGTGGACCAGAGGAGTACCTTTGAGGCAGCAATCATGGTCAGTAGGGTCAAAATGACGTCGGCCCCGGCGGCTGTTTTGCCGCTGACCAGGTAGTAGACCGACAAGATCACCAGTAGCCAGGCAAGGGAAGCTAGGGCTTGAACCCAGGTGCGCCCCGGAATTTTTGCTAGAGCCCCCAGTGTGAGTACCAGGGTGAGGGCTGCCAGGCCGAAGGCCCAGTGGCTGGTGGCTGCCAGGTAGATAGTGAGGGCCAGTATGAAGGTTCCTTTGGCCCAGAGGGGTGCCCGGTGTATGGGGGTGTTCAGGGGCTGGTAGGTGCCAAAGAGCTGGTTGGCGATGTTCATGCCTGAGCCCCGTCAGGACGCTGGTGCTCATCTAGTGTGGGTAGGGTGGGGAAGTCTGTGGCGCACCAGTGTTGGTAGTCTGCCAGGATATCTGCTGCTGGCCCCTGGGCCAGGAGCCGGCCGCGGTGGATGACGATTGCTTCGTCGCAGGTGGCAGCAAGGTCTAGGTCGTGGGTTGAGATGACTTGCTGCTGGGGGAGGGCGTCAAGTAGATCAATGAACCTTAACCTGTTCCTTAGGTCTAAGAGAGTGGTGGGTTCATCTAGCAGTAGAACTTTAGGGTTTACGGCTAGAACGGCAGCTAGGGCAGTGAGTTGTTTTTCACCGCCGGAGAGGTTGTAGACAGAGTCAAAGGCGCGGTGCTCAACCCCGCGCTGTGCTAGAGCATCCAGGGCGGCTGCGCGGCGGGCGTCCTTACCTTTGATGTGCTGGAGGGAGAGTTCAACATCTTCAACCCCGGTGGGCATTACCAGTTGGGCGCCGGGGTCGGAGAAGAGCATGCCTACCCGTGAGCGCACCGCAGGTAGGTTCTGGCTAAGGCTGACTCCGTGCACGTTTACTTCACCTGAGGTGAGGGGGGAGAGGCCGTTGAAGAGGCGCAGAAAAGTGGATTTACCCGACCCGTTGAGGCCTAGTACGGCGGTGCGTGGGGAGGTGAGTTTTACGGTGATGCCCTGTAGGAGGGTGCGTTGGTCGGTGCCGGTATCAACGGTGACGGTGGCTTGGCAGGTAGCAAGCAGCCCGTCGTCCGTGAACTGGGGCGACGGGCTTGCTGTGGCTGTGCGTGAAGAGCGAGAAAAGAACACAGGCTCTATCGTACCTAGCGGCGGGCCAGGGTGGGGAAGGCACGGTGTACGGCCAGGGCTACTAGTACCGCAACCAGGCTCTTGATGAGGTCACCGGGGATGTAGATGAGGGCGGCGCCTACAGCGGTGCCTAGGTCAAGGTGGGCGTTGATTATCATGCCGATGATGCCGAAGATTTGGATGAGAACAAATCCGGCTAGTACTGCTAGGACGAAGGCCCCAAAAAGGCTGGCCCCGTTCAGGCGGCGGCGTAGGGCGGTGTAGGCGATGGTACCGGCGGCAAGGGCACCGGGGATGAAGCCTACTAGGTAGCCAAAGGAGGGGGCCGCGATGGTGCCTAGTCCGCTGCGTCCACCGGAGAAGACGGGCAGGCCAAGTAGGCCGGCGAGGACGTAAAGGGCTACAGCTAAGGCGGCGCGGGGGCCGCCGAGGGTGAGGGCTGCGATGTAGATGCCTAGGGTTTGGAGGGTAATCGGTACTGCTGCCGGGCCTACGGGGAAGGCTGGTAGGAGGGCGCAGACGGTGATGAAGGCTGCGAATACTGCGATGAGGGCTAGGTCGCGGCCGGGGTTTGCTGTGGCGCGTGCGTGCTGGGGGGAGGTTTGTGTAGATGTCATGTCTCTTACTATAAACCTGTTTTGAACACCGTTCAAAATCGGTATCTTTCATCCGGCATTAAAACCAGCCCACGCACTCATACACCCACAGCCCCTCACCATATCGACCATCCCTCACCTGCCAGGTAAGATAGAGAGCTGGCCAACCGACCCCTACCCAAGGAGCAGACCCGTGCTGTCAGTCAACAACCTCGAACTGCGAGCTGGCGCCCGCCTGCTCATGGAGGACGTCACCTTCCGCATCGACAAGGGCGATAAAGTTGGCCTGGTAGGCCGTAACGGCGCCGGTAAAACCACCATGACCAAGGTGCTAGCCGGGCTCACCCTACCTGCTGACGGCACCGTCACCCGCGGGGGAACCATCGGCTACCTGC
This sequence comes from Rothia sp. (in: high G+C Gram-positive bacteria), assembly GCA_034179845.1. GTDB lineage: Bacteria > Actinomycetota > Actinomycetes > Actinomycetales > Micrococcaceae > Rothia. The sequence continues at coordinate 5,690 of JAXFPK010000015.1, forward strand.
CCCAGGACCCTAAAGTCGACGATATGACCCAGCTTGCTAAAGACCGTATCTTCTCAGCCCGCGGCCTCGATGGGGTAGCCCGCAAAATGCGCCAGGCCCAAGAGATGATGGCCAGCGAGGACCCCGCAGAGCACGCCAAGGGCATGCGCCGCTATGACCGGCTAGAGACTGAATTCATTGCCGGTGGCGGCTACGCTGCCGAATCGGAGGCTGCAACCATTACCGCTAACCTTGACCTGCCAGAGCGTGTGCTCAACCAGCCCCTCTCAACTCTTTCCGGTGGTCAGCGCCGCCGCGTGGAACTGGCCCGCATCCTCTTTGCTAATGCAGATACCATGCTGCTTGATGAGCCCACCAACCACCTGGACGCTGACTCTGTGATCTGGTTGCGCGAATTTTTGAAGAACTACCAGGGTGGCATCCTAGTCATTTCCCACGATGTTGAACTGATGGAACTGGTGGTCAATAAGGTTTTCTATCTAGATGCCAACCGCTGCGTCATTGATATCTACAACATGGGCTGGAAGAACTACCTCTTACAGCGCGAGCAGGATGAGGCTCGCCGCAAGCGCGAGCGCGCCAACGCCCAGAAGAAGGCCTCAGCTCTGATGGATCAGGCTAATAAGATGCGCGCTAAGGCTACTAAGGCGGTAGCTGCCCAGCAGATGATTAAGCGTGCTGAAAAGCTCATGCGTGGCCTAGAAGATGAGCGTCAGGTTGATAAGGTCGCCGCCATTCGCTTCCCTGACCCTGCCCCTTGCGGTAAGACACCTCTTTCTGCAACCGGTCTTTCCAAGAGCTATGGTTCGCTAGAAATCTTTACCGATGTTGATTTGGCGATTGACCGCGGTTCGCGTGTGGTGGTGCTGGGCTTTAACGGTGCTGGTAAGACCACCTTGCTGCGCATGCTGGCTAAGAGCACTCAACCTGATACTGGTGAGGTTATTTATGGTCATGGGGCGAAGGTGGGTTACTTTGCCCAGGAGCATGAAATCCTTGATCATGATCGCACGATCTTTGAGAATATGAAGTCAGCTGCCCCTGACCTTGATGATACTCGGGTTCGTACTATCCTTGGTTCTTTCCTCTTTTCGGGTGATGATGTGGATAAGCCTGCAGGGGTGCTCTCTGGTGGTGAGAAGACTCGCTTGTCGTTGGCAACCTTGGTGGCTTCGTCCGCTAATGTTTTGCTGCTAGATGAGCCGACGAACAACCTTGACCCGGCTTCGCGTGAAGAGATTTTGAATGCTTTGAAGAACTATCAGGGCGCTATTGTTATGGTTTCTCACGATGAGGGCGCTGTTGAGGCTCTTGACCCTGAGCGTGTGCTCTTGCTACCTGATGCGGTGGAAGATTTGTGGAGTAAGGAATACCAGGATCTTATTTCCCTAGCCTAGGTGCAGCAGGTAAAGATGTGCGGACGATTGCCCCGCCCGGTGCTGACCGGGCGGGGCATCTTTGCATCAGGGTATTATGAAAGGTTCGTACAAATAGGCTTGTGTGTCTGTTTTTTACGAAATCCCACTTGTGGTTTCACTACCTTGTTTGGTGAGAGACTATGTGATTCGTGGGTTTTTCGACAAAAGCACATATAACGAAATGATAAAGTTCTGCGTGTGCTGGAATCTACCTATCCTCACGGCGTAGAGTATTGGTTAGTTGCGGAAGTCAACTTCCCATAGGTTCGATGAAGACCGCTTCAGTGACGAAGCGGCGCAGAGAATTAATACCAGAGAACCAACACCGTTGTTGGGTAAAAGTTTGAAAGGACGATTCAATGCTGGAATCACACGACGTACGCTACCCCCTTATCTCAGAAGATGGCGTAGAGGTCGACGTATTTTGGACTGAAGACTAACACCTGCTCGTCCAGGTTGTGCGCATCTTCTTTTCCTCTTCACCTACCACTGTAAGTGACTTTTTAGACGTGTAATCTGTGTGAACTATGAGGGCCCGGTACCTATAGGTGCCGGGCCCTCAGCGTATTTTGAGGTCTTAGATGCCGGCGAAGACGCTACCTATGAGCTGGCCAGGGTAGGTGGTCATGAAACCGAAGAAGGCCAGGAGGTAAAGCCCGATATAGACGGTGAGGGTGGCGGTGAGAAAATTTTCCCGGGCCGAACCTGCATCCCCCAAGATGGGCAGTGCCATGTAACCGCTCTTGCGCCAGAGCTTACTGGGCACTAGAGGTTTGATGGTCATGGGCCATAGGGGGTTGACCCCGCGGGTAGTGAGGGCATCACCCACAATATGGGCGGTTGCCCCGGTGAGAACCGCCCAAGGCATCAGGGCAAGAGAATCAGTGTATATAGTCCCAGCGATCACTGCTAGGGCACCCAGCCACCCACCTGGGGCCTTGAAAATGCGCAAGGCTAAGCCGCCAGCAAAACCCGCCAGCGCTAGGGCCAGAATAGGGATACCTGCATAGGTGAGCCGGTCGGCAAAGAAAGCTAAGGCCCAAAAAGCTGCCAAACCTACCAGGGAGTGGGTTCCCTTACGGTGCCCCCCGGAAAGCCGGGCCACCAGTAGCGCTATCCAACGGCTTACCGGCGGAATCGAGTGGGCAATAGTCCCGTTGTGGTGGTCGATATCTGGGAGCATTCCTGCCCCTGCTGCCGCCAAGGTGGTAACAGCCAGGGTTGTGGGGTCATCGATGCCCAGCACCCCTACCTCATTGAGAGCCAGCCAGGCTGCTGCTGCGCTAATAGAGTGGGAATAACCCATCATAATGGTGCGATCCTTCAAGCAAAATAGTGCTAGCCAGAGTGAAAATACCACTTTAACACAGAATCGAACACCTGTTCTAATGCTCTGTGTTTACCGGTCAAGCCCCTCATCGAGCAGGGCATCTTCAATCTCTTCATCGGTCACCTTCTGGCTACGCCGAGCAACCTTAGGGCGCACAATGGACTTCATATGCGCGGGCATATCATCCACAAACTCCATGCGGCGGCGTATCACCTCTTCATCCTCATCACCAATATAGGTGCCATCAGCCTCATAGAACTGACCAAAATAGGCCTCAAGTTCTGCGGCAACCTGAGCATCTAACTCATCATTACGCACCTTCTGCCGGGCAGACCAAAAATAGGCCACATAGAACATGAGCGCAAAACAATACCACTGCACCGAATACGACAGATTAGGCCCATAATCTTCCTCCGGCTTATCCTTAGCAATCGGGGCACTGGCAGCCGCTGGGCTCTCAGAAGCCAGCACACCATAATTAGCCGTATCAACACTCAAACCAGTCAGCTGGGCAACCTCTGGCAGATCAATACTGCTAATTTGCCCATCAAGAGACGAAACCCCCATATCAGCCTCCCCTTCTACCAGGCGCACCGTCACCGTCACCTCACCACTAGGAGCCTGCGGCACCGGTAGGGCAGTAGAGCCAGCATCCCCAAATGCGGCCTCCATCCACCCCCGGTTAACCACCACAATAGGGCCCTGATCTGTCTGGAAAGGCACCAGCACCTCAAAACCGTTGAGCCCCTTATAAGGGCGATTACGCACCAATAACTGGTGCTCACCCAGATAGCGGCCACTGATTCTCACCGGCTGCCAGCGCAACTCAGGGTGGGCGGACGCAAACAAGCCAGGATCATCAGCAAAATCCAGCGGGGCAGCATCATAGTTCTGCACAATACGCTCATTAGAAAAATCTAGCGCCTCCTTCCGGCCCATCTGCCAGCTCGCCAAATACAGGCATATCAAGGAGGCCACCACCGTCAGCACAAACAGACCAACCCACTGCCCAGAGAGCAAAAAACCGTACTTCTTCACAATCAACCAACCTACCCCAGGGGAAGAGTCTGCTTCCAAAAACCACGGGCCACCAAAAAATCCTGCAAAAACTGCACATGCTCCTCACAGGCCACCCAGCTCTTGAGCCGGTCTGCCGTGTGCACCTTAGGGTTATTCCAGAGCAACTCAAAACAAGCCTGGGCCTGGCACCCCTTGCGGCTACACTTAACAAAATCCGGGCCCTGGGTGCTCTTACCTGCCTGGCTCTGATTCAAAGAACCTAAAATATCCACTTACTGCTCCTTACCATCCTCAGTGCCCCACAGCACATCACCCTCAATCATTACAGGCTCACCTGCTGGGCCGCCCTTAGCATCTGTGGGCCAAGCGCTCGCTGTCTTATCGTCTTTACTCTGGTTGGTTGCGTCCGCACTGTTATAGGAGGCGGTGCGGGCCGCACGGTCAGCCTGGGCTGCCTCAATAGCAGCTTGCTGTTCAGGGGGCAGCATGGAAGAAAACCCCTTGCTACCCTGCGGGGTGTCACCGTTAGCTACCGTTACTGCCATCCAGGGGATAATGGCTGCTACCCCCAGGCAGATCCACTGCCAGAACCCATCAACCATGACTGCGGCAATAATAAAAACAAGGCGCAAAAACATTTTGAAGGCATAAGCCTTAGCCCTAGAACTCACACCCGCAGACTGGCGTTCACTAGCGGCGGTGATTTCAAAAATTTCAGGCTCATCTGATGAGTATCCGGCCTTCTTTAGATCCTCAGCCGTCCAAAACTTCTGCGCCACAGGCACCCCTCACATCAGGCTCAAACTCACCCCACCAGTCTACCCCCGCCCCTTACACCCACCCCAACCCTTAACCGAACTATCCGTACCAAATAACACGCATCTGTTCTAAAGAGGCCACCACACAAAACACAACAGCGTAAGATAGGTGCAGAAACAAACCCCCACACCAAGGTGAAACAATGACCAACCCCACCGTACTTATTACCGGCGGCAACCGCGGCATCGGCTACGCTATCGCCACCGAATTCAAAAAAGCAGGCTACCAGGTAGCCATCACCTACCGCAGCGGCGAACCGCCTGCTGAATTCTTCGCCGTCAAGGCAGACGTCACCGACGCCGCCTCCATCAACGCAGCCTTCACCACCGTCGAAGCAGAATTTGGCCCCATCGGCACCATCATCGCTAACGCAGGCATCACCAAAGACACCCTGCTCATGCGCATGAAAGAAGAGGACTTCACCTCCGTCATCGACACCAACCTCACCGGCGCCTTCCGCGTAGCCCAGCGCGCCACCAAGGGCCTGCTCAAAAATAAGGGCGGCCGCATCATCTTCATCTCCTCCGTCGTAGGCCTCTACGGCAACCCCGGCCAGGTCAACTACTCTGCCTCAAAGGCAGGGCTTGTGGGCATGGCCCGTTCCATCACCCGCGAACTTGGCGCCCGCAACATCACCGCCAACGTCATCGCCCCCGGCTTCATCACCACCGACATGACCGAAACCCTCCCTGAGGACCTCAAAAAGCAGTACACTGACTCCATTCCCGCCCGCCGTTTTGCCCAGCCCAAAGAAATTGCTGATGTAGCCCTCTTCCTGGCCTCCGATGCCGCAGCTTACATCTCTGGTGCCGTTATCCCTGTTGACGGCGGCCTGGGCATGGGGCACTAAACGGGTCAACAAGAGTAGCCTAGTTGGTGTATACGCCAGAGCAAGGGCGGTAGCTCCCCTCTATCCCCTCCGCAGTCATCATTTGTACAACGCTTATAAGGACTAAGAATGCCACTTCAGAACAAGACCATCATCATCACCGGCTCCTCCCGCGGCGTGGGCGCAGACACCGCCCAGATTCTTGCCGCCCAGGGCGCTAACATCGTCGTCAACTACCGCTCTAAGGCACCGCGTGCCACCAAGGTTGTTGCCGCCATTGAAGAAGCTGGCGGTAAGGCCATTGCCGTGCAGGGCGATGTTACCAAGGCTGAGGACGCCGCTACCCTAGTTGATGCTGCCATCGAGAACTTTGGTTCCCTGGACTACCTGATTCTTAACGCCTCTGGTGGCATGGAAGCCGGTATGCCCGATGACTACGCCATGGTACTGAACCGCGACTCCCAGCTGCGCCTAGCCCGCCTGGCTGCCGAGAAAATGAGCGAGGGTGGCCGCATCGTTTTTGTGACCAGCCACCAGGCTCACTTCATTCGCCAAGTAGAGACCATGCCCGAGTACAAGCCTGTTGCTGAGTCCAAGCGCGCCGGTGAGGACGCCCTCCTGGCAGAAATCCCTGCCCTGACCGAAAAGGGTATCTCCCTGGTCGTTGTCTCTGCTGATATGATTGAGGGTACTGTCACAGCAGCCCTGCTTAACCGCCTGCACCCTGGCGCCATTGAGGCCCGCCGCGAAGAGGCCGGCAAGCTCTACACTGTCAACGAGTTCGCCCAGGAAGTTGCCAAGATGGTCACCGCCGATGTTGAAACCGGCCACATCGAGCTAGTTGGCGGGGCAGGCGGCTTCATCAAGTAGCCTCCCTACCGAACAAACACATAAGAAAAGGACGCTGGTAGCCACCTACCAGCGTCCTTTTACTTTTCAGGGTTCTGCTTTAGAGCCCGGCGAAGTGGCGCACCGCATCCAGGCGCAGAGTATTAATCTGGGCATCAGCAACATCAAGCAGAGCAGTCTTAGCGTTAAAAGCAACACCCAGCTGCGCCTCCAGAATCATGAGCACATCATTAGCACCATCACCCACAGCAATAGTCTGGGAAGACTTAATATCGAACTCCTTAGCCCACTCCTTCAAAGACTCCTTCTTCACCTCCCCGGTAATGACCTCACCAGTAACCTTGCCCGTGAGCTTACCCTCGATAATCTCAAGGACGTTAGCCCGCGCCTTGGAAAGGTTCAGGTAGCCAGCTAGCGGTGAAAGCACCTGCACAAAACCACCTGAGACCACACAGACCTCATGGCCTGCCGCCAAGAAAACCTCAACCAGCTTGGTGGCACCGGGGGAGTAGAGCACCTGAGAAGCAACCTCACCCACCACCGACTCATCCAGGCCAGCTAAAGCAGAAACACGCTCACGCAAAGAGGCCTCAAAATCAAGCTCCCCCCGCATAGCACGCTCAGTTACCTCAGCAACCTCAGCGCCGCGCCCTGCCGCAGCAGCCAGCTCATCAATGACCTCCTGACGAATCAGGGTCGAATCAACATCCATAATGAGCAGCTTCTTCTCATCATTCGCCAACTCAGCAGGCACCACATTCAAATCAAAACCCAGCGAGCGCGCCCCATCCAATAGGCCCACGGCACCGCGGGCATCCTCAACACCACCACGGTTCCAGACAGCAGAGACAAGATAGACCGAATAGGCCGGGCCCTCAGCCTCACGGGCCACATGCGAGGCAGGAACCTCCATCAGCAAACCCGACTCAAGTTCCAGCCCCTCAACAGCCTGCAAGGCAGTTACTAGCTGTTCCTCGCTAGCCAAAAGAGGGGCGTCCGCACGAGAAATAGCAACAATATTCACAGAAGTACTCATAGACACCATTATCTACTAAAATTGTGAACCATGGCATCAGTTCTCAAACTTAATAAGGTTACTGTCTCACGAAGCGGTAAAAACCTCATCAACAACATCACCTGGTCCGTCGAAGACGGCGAACGCTGGGTCGTCCTTGGCCCCAACGGCGCAGGCAAAACAACCCTCCTATCCATCGCCGCAGCCCGACTGCACCCCACCCGCGGCGAAGTTGACATCCTCGACGAAATCCTCGGCGCAGTCGACGTCTTCGAACTACGCCCCCGCATCGGCCTCTCATCAGCACCCATGGCCACCCAAATCCCCGCAGACGAAACCGTACTCAACGTCGTCATCACCGCAGCCTACGGCGTCGCAGGCCGCTGGAAAGAAGAATACGACTCCTTCGACGATAACCAAGGCAAAAACCTCCTCGAAGACTGGGGCGTAGACCACCTAGCAAACCGCGCCTTCGGCACCCTCTCAGAAGGCGAAAAGAAGCGCGTACTCATCGCCCGCGCCCTCATGACCGACCCCGAAATGCTCATCCTCGACGAACCCGGCGCCGGCATGGACATCGCAGGTAGAGAAGACCTCGTCAAACGCCTCACCAACCTCGCCCTAGACCCCCAGGCCCCAGCAACCATCCTGGTCACCCACCACCTCGAAGAAATCCCCGCCGGCTTCACCCACGCCCTGCTCCTGCGCGAAGGCGAAATCGTAGCGGCAGGCCCCATCGAAGAAACCATCACCCAAGAAAACATCTCAGCAACCTACGGGGTAGACCTCGACCTGACCATCCACGACTCAGGCCGCTACTCAGCCTTCGCCCGCTAAAACCCGGCATGAAACCCAAACAGCTCACCCCCGAGCAGCTGGCAGAACGCTCAGCCCGCATCACAGCCCTACCCAACACCCAGCCACTCAGCCAGGCACCGGCCCAGGCCACCCGCCATTACACCTCACTGACCGACGTAAAACTCCGCTCCGTCAAAGAACCCGAATGGGGAATTTACATCGCAGAGTCCTCTAAAGTGATACGGCGGGCGCTCGCGGCTGGGCACCGTCCGCTCTCTTTTTTGATGAGCGAAAAGTGGGCTGATGACCTCTATGATGTGCTGCAAGAACACCCGGAGGTTCCAGCCTTTGTGGGAAGTGAGGACGAGCTGGAGCAGGTCACCGGCTTTGCTCTGCACCGTGGTGCCCTTGCTGCTATGGCCCGGCCCCAGCCTGCCCCCTTAGGTGCCCTGCTTGAGGGGGTGCGGCGTATTGCCATCTTGGAAGATATTGTGGACCACACAAACGTGGGGGCTATTTTCCGTTCGGCTGCTGCCCTTGATATTGATCTGGTGCTGGTGACCCCGCGCTGTGCTGACCCGCTCTATCGGCGTTCTATCCGGGTTTCTATGGGCACTGTTTTTCAGGTTCCTTGGGCTCGTTTAGAATCCTGGCCTGGTGCTTTAGAGATTCTGCACGCAGCAGGTTTCACCACCGCAGCTCTAGCTCTGGAAGACGATTCCTTGAGCCTGGCGGAACTGGCAGAGCGTCAGTGCGAGAAACTAGCCTTGATTCTGGGCACTGAGGGGCACGGTTTAGCGCCGGCCACCCTGGCCGCTACCCAGCACACTGTGATGATTCCAATGAGTCACGGGGTGGATTCTTTGAATGTAGCGGCCGCCTCAGCCGTTGCCTTCTGGGAAACCCGCCCAAAGGTGGTAGAGTAGTTCCTCGGTTGTAAACCGCAACCACCGGCAGGCACCCGCCCCGGTAGTAACAAGATATGCACTGGCAAAATCCAGGGCACGAAGAAGGTAAAACATCATGCAGGCTGGCATCCACCCTGAATACAACTACGTTCTCTTCCGCGACCTCGCATCAGGCGAGACCTTCCTGACCAAGTCAACCATGACTTCTCAGAAGACCGAGAAGTGGGAAGACGGCAACGAGTACCCCCTCGTTGAAGTTGAAATCTCCTCAGCTTCACACCCCTTCTACACCGGTAAGCAGCGCATCATGGACGCCGCTGGTCGTGTTGAGCGCTTCAACGCTCGTTTCGCAAACTTCGGCAAGAAGGCCTAAGTTTACAGCCAGCTTTTTCAGGCTTAACATCACACCCCGTAACATGTGGTTTATCACGTGTTATGGGGTGTTTTTGTAGGTTCACTGCGTAAAATTGGGTTCGATTTACTCCGCACACCGCCTGTAGAGGTGAAGTGTGCACCTTTTGAGAGAAGTTAGGGAGGTACCGTGTCCGTCGCGGCCCACGAAGAACCTACAAAGAAAAAAAGCAAAAAAGCCCTCTGGATTACCCTGCTGCTTCTGTTGCTCATCCCGGTCATCGCTCTTGGTAGCTACCTCTTTATGATCAACAAGGCCTGGAACAAGTCAGAGACTTTTGACCACGCCATGCCGAACGAAGATGGCTCTGTTAGCTCCCTCCACAGCGAAGAACTGCAGGCCATGGTCGATGAAGCTGCTCATTCAAACACTCCCATCGTCAACGAAGAAACCGGTGCCACCTTAGAAAGTAACATCACCGAAGGTGATGCTAACGGTAACGGAATTCTAGATATCTACGAAGGTGGTGCTGTAACCGGACGCCCGGTCAACACTGCAGCTACCGACATCCTGCTACTAGGTTCTGACCAGCGATCCGGTGCTGAAGCCCAGTATGTTACCGGTGCCCGTGCCGATACCATCATGGTGCTGCACATCCCCGAGGACGGCTCTGCCGCCTACCTCATCTCCATCATGCGTGATACCTGGGTTAACATCCCTGGCTACGGCTCCCATAAGGTCAATGCGGGTCTGAACTACGGTGGTGTTGACCTGCAGGTCGCTACCGTTGAACAGCTACTGGGAATCCAAATGGACCACGTGGCTGAAATCGACTTCCAGGGCTTCAAAGCCCTGGTCGATACCCTCGGCGGGGTCACCGTTAATGTACCGCTGGCTTTCAACGCTTCAGCTCCTGGTTATTCTTATGCGGCAGGGCCCCAAACCATGACCGGTGGCCAGGCTCTCGTCTTTGTGCGCGAACGCTATAACTTTGTGGACGGTGACTACCAGCGCGTACGTAACCAGCGCGCCTTCCTACGCGGTATCTACAACGAGCTGAAAGCAGACGGTGCTCTGGCCTCAGCCAACAAGCTACTGCAGGTTATTGAATCTGTTTCACCCTACATGCGGGTCGATGCTGGCCTCTCACCCTCAGCCATTGTGGGTATCGCTCAGCCGGTTCTCTCTAACGGTAACACCCAGCTTGTTTCTATGACCCTCCCCAACGCTGGCACCGGCTGGTCCTGGGATGGCCAGTCCATCGTGGTACTTGACGCTGCAGCAACCAGCTCACTATCACATGCCCTCCAAACCGATACCATGCCTAACTACATTGCTACCTATGGTTCAGACTAAAGGCAGATAGATTCTCTCGATAAAGAGAGCACAGAATAAGGGGAGCCCCACCACATGGCGGGGCTCCCCTTACACTTTTAATCAAAAACCTAGATACTAAATGCTCACTGCCTTAGCTCCAAGCACCTAATGCTCAAGCGGATCAGCTGAAACTTCATCCTCGGTATAACTGTTATCACGACCAACAAAGAGGGCTAAAAAGGCAGTAGAAGCGCCCAACACGATACCAAGAACACCTAAAAGCGGCTTGAAAAAGACAAGCACCAAACTCGTAGCAAGAATAAGCCCACCCACAAGACCAAGGAGCACAGAAATACGCTGAAGACCCAGAGAATGAGAGCTACTAACGGCCCCAACCACCCTACTTCCACCAGACTCAGAAGAACCCTGCTCTACTGCAACTGGACGGCTCGGCATGAGCGAACGCTTCTTCTTAGAAGCACTACCACGGGCCGATTCACCCTCTGTAGGCCTATAGGCCGCAGGAACCTCATACGACGGGGCTACCGGAAGAAGCTCAGGCAAATAATTCGGCAAATCCTGGTACCACTGGGCAGGAATATCAGAAGCCCGCACAGCCTGCACCGTCAGCGAAAGCTCAAAAGAATTACCGCGAATAGTACCCCAAGCACTGGTGAGCTTATCGTGCTCATAAGCATGACGAATAACAGGAGCTAACTGCTCAGAAATCTGAGTGGAAAGACGCCCCACCATCTTACGATTATGAAAAACCTCAACGGAATCAACCACACGCCCATCCGGGTGCCTCATCTGATTATTCTCCAAGGAGAGAATAACGCGACCCTCACCAGAAGCAGGCAAAATAGAATGCAAATATTCTGAATGGTCTTTCTCATCCAAGACCTTCATCGAAGGCCCCTGAGGAAGCAAAGTCGCCTGAGTAGGAGCATCATTGAGAGGAAAGAGAGAACCAGGGGCACTCAAAGAAAGCAGACCACTACTTTCAATATGGGTTTCACCAGTAACCCCCCGCAAAACAGCAGAAAGCTGCAACCGAGCGATAGCATCATAACCAGAAGCAACCACCCGAGTAATCGGCCCCCAATAAGCAGCCGAATCCTCAGCAGACAAACGACCCAGTTTCACATCATCCGCATAGACCGCAATAGCCTGCGGCTGATAAGGGTTATCCGGCTCTGGCACAAGACGAACCTCACCATTCCAGACCCGTTCACGATCAATCAAGAGTTCTTCAAAGATTTGAAGAATTTCTGCATCGTAAAAGTCATCGGTAATGACCTGCACAGTGCCACGATCGCCCAGTACGTAGTCGGTCACAGTAGGCTCCTTATCCCAAAAAGTTACTCCCTATAGCTTCTCACGAAAAAGCCGGTTTTGGTTTGCAATGCTACCCACCAAAACCGGCTTTCTGCGTAGATTCTCAGCTAAAGACCTAGTTACCCGCCCCCTCTTCAACAGCAGATGCATTATAGGCCTGAGCAGTCAGGGTGCGGACGGCATCATCAAGCAACTCCCGCACCAGTCGCACCAAGGCAGTGGGGGCATCCGCATGCTCAGTTAGCCAGCGCTCGGTAGCACGGACGACCGGGTGGTCCACCACAGTGCCCTCTGCCAGCTCTACCACCGGGTAGAGACCACGAATAAGACGAGTAGCCATACCCCCAGTACGAGAAGCCCACGTGGGAGCCAGAAGCTCAAAGAAAGCATCCCGGTAACCAACCCGCAGCTCCTCAGGCCCCTGCTGGAAACCAGCGGCACTAGCCGACAACAACTCATTAGAGAGACCCATATCTTCAGTCACCAAACTCCACGCAGCCTGCTTAGCAGCCGCCACCGGCAGGGCAGCAACCGCAAAAGCATAACCACGCTCAGCCGTAGCAGAAGGACGGAACAACCGAGCCTCACCCAACTCCTGCCCCGTCACCGCACCCTGAACCGCAAGCGCCCCCAAAGCCTTCCACCCCAAAGTCTGGTTATAACCCATCCCAGGAACATCAGCAATAAAACCCTCAACCTGCCCGCTGGCACCCCGGGCCACATCCTGAGCAAACTCAAGACCCAACTGAGAATGCGCCGCAAGAGCCAAAAGCGCACGCACCAAAATCAACTGCTCATCACTACCCTCCTCCACACCAGAAAGAGCCTCAGACAAAGCAACATACAAGGCATCCCACAACTCACCACGAGCCCCAGCCGGGGTATACAAAGAAATCGCAGCCTGCGCCTGATCCACAATATTCGACAACAAAGTAGCAGACGGCTCCACAGCAGCAGCCTGCCCCACAGCCAACACAAACCGGCCGCTAGCAAGCCTGCCATCACGCACCATATTCCACAAACTACCCCACAACAAACCCCGCGACAGAGCATCCTCCACCGACGACACCTGAGACAAAACAAACTCAAGCCCATCAGCCTCAGACAAAGCAACCTTCGCATACGTCAAATCCTCAGCATTGAGCAAAACCACATCAGCAGCCCCCACAAGAGCCCGCTCCCGCTCACTCAACCCAACCAACACCTCACCCTGACCCACAGGAATATCAACCGACACCACACCCATCGGCACAAGACACCCACCCTCAGACTCAAACAGGGCAACCTTCAACAAATGCGGACGCCCCAACCCAGCAGGCACACCCACCGGCAACTTCTGACGCACTACCAACCCGGCAGAACCACCACCCCCTACAACACGCTCACACCACAACTCAGACAAACCACTCGTCATCAACCACGCCTCAGCCCACGTACGCACATCACGATCAGAAACCTCATCAAGCACACCCAAAAAATCATCAAGAGTCGTATTACCCCACTCAAACCGCTTAAAATACACCCGCGCAGCCTCAATAAACTGATCAAACCCCACATAAGCAACCAACTGCTTCAGAGCGCTCGCACCCTTTGCGTAGGTAATACCGTCGAAGTTCTGGCGGGCGGCTTCAAGGTGGGGGATGTCAGCCACAATGGGGTGGGTGGTCGGTAGCTGGTCCTGCCGGTAGGCCCATGCTTTACGGGAGTTGGCGAAGGTGACCCAGGCGTCCTTATACCCATTGGCTTCAGCGGCTCCTAGGTGCCCCATGAAGTCAGCGAAGGACTCCTTGACCCATAGGTCGTTCCACCATTTCATGGTGACTAGGTCACCGAACCACATGTGGCTCATCTCGTGGCAGATGACATTGGCCCGGCCCTCAAGCTGGGACTCGTCAGCCCCGGAGACAAAAATGTAGCCCTCGGTGAAGGTCACCAGCCCGGGATTCTCCATGGCCCCCAGGTTGTACTCGGGCACAAAGGCCTGTTCGTACTTGGGGTAGGGGTAGGCGTAGTCAAAGAGATCCTGGAAGAAATCTAGGCCCTGTTTGGTCACGGTAAAAATGTTCTGGTAGTCAAAATGCTCTTTGAGGGACTGACGGCAGTAGGCAACTAGCGGGATCTTCCCGGAGTTAACGGCGGAGGCGGGAGTGTAGGTGTCAAAAGCAGTAAAGTACTCGCCGGCCACAATAGCGGTGATGTAGGTGGAGATACGGGCAGTGGGCTTGAAAACCCGCTTAGAGATAGAAGAATCAGACGGATCATCAATCTCCCGATCCAACTCACCATTAGAGCTCACCACCCAGCTCTTGGGAGCCGTAATACGGAAGTTAAAAACAGCTTTGAGGTCGGGTTGTTCGAAGTTGGGGAAGACTCGGCGGCAGTCTGCTGGTTCGTACTGGGTGTAGATGTAAATCTTGCCATCGGCGGGGTCGATGTAGCGGTGTAGGCCTTCACCTGAACGACTAAAGTAGGAGCGGCCTTTAATGGTCAGGGTATTTTCTTCTGCTAGCTCCGGCAGAATAATACGGGACCCTTCAACTACTTCATTAAGAGGCAGTGGGGTTCCGTTGAGTTTGACTGAGTCAACTGATTGATGGATGTAGTCGATAAAAGTGCTAGCGCCTTCGGTAGCAGTAAATCGTATGGTGGTGGCTACCGGGTAGGTATCAAAGTCAGAGGTTGCATGGGTGAGGTCAACATGCACATCGTAGGTTTCAACATTGATGGTTTGGGCGCGGAGGGCAGCTTCTTCTTGAGTCAAATTTTCGTTATTCATATCACTATGGTAAAGCTCGGTCTCTATTAAGGTCGAGCAGGGGAGTGCCTGTGGTGGGAGGGGGCTGGACCTAGTTTGCGAACCTGCTCTATCTTGTGTATAGTTATTACTCGTTGCCAGCACGGCTTTGGAAAAAACGTGTAAGACACCTTGCGCGGGTGGCGGAATAGGCAGACGCGCTAGCTTGAGGTGCTAGTCCTCGTATTAGAGGGTGGGGGTTCAAGTCCCCCCTCGCGCACCATATAACCCCTAGTGGGAATATAGAAGGAACCGGCTC
>JAXFPK010000054.1:0-4655 GCA_034179845.1 Rothia sp. (in: high G+C Gram-positive bacteria)
ATAATCACCAACATGGTAGTGGAAGTTCTCGTGAGCTGAGCATGCTCGAATCACATCAACCACACCTTTTAAAGGTGTATGGTAGGCCATTAATCCAACGCTGAAATTTACAACTAAAGGACTATTCTTAGAAAAAGAAGAGCACGTAACATGCCTGTCGATTGCCTCCAGCTGCCGTTCCTCATCCAAGTGATACCTAATCGCCGGCGCGGTCTCTATGCATTCCTCGCACCGGCTATGGAACTTCGTTCCTGGAACAAGATTTTGATGGCCTGCCATCATGCATCACCTCTCGAATACATCTTCGATTATCATAGCAATATTAGACAGGCTTGTTCATCCGCTAGCGACGACTAAAGCAATTAGTTTTTCAAGGAATCTCTACGTTCACAGGCTCAATCAACAACTCTGCCTCCACCTGATCCAGCCCAGCAGCAAGGGCAGTTGCGGACTCAAACCAGCTCGTTACCCCTACCAGTAAAGTCTTTGGCTGGTTGGTAGCAAAAGCAGCTCGGGCAGTGTCGATCAGTTCATGGGCGCAAAGCTCACGGTCCCCAGCATCGAGCGCTAACATCCAGGGGAAAACAGCGACCATACGCTCAGCCAGTGAATCATCCTCAAGTATTGAAGCAGAAATAATCTGACAGATGCGGGGCGCCGCTCATCGCACCACGCGCAGGGCCGGGCGTCCGCTCTCACTATGCTTTTCGGCCTTGCTCTCCCCCTGCACAAGTCGCAGACGAGTACTAAAGGCAAAGGCAGATACCTGAAAAATGTACTTAGCTTCTACAAGGTCGTCCGCCGAAGCATTCTGAGGAAGATACTCAGCCAACAGCGACTCCGGCATTAACAGGGCAGACGCGAACTCATCCGCCTCGCGCTCCTGCACAGCCAAAGAATCATCAACAGGAGCAAACTGGTGCAGCACAAGATGCCCCAGCTCATGAGCAATATCAAACCTAGCCCGCTCGGGCGTCTTCTGCCGAGCAATAAAAATAAAGGGCTTACCTTCATACCAGAGCGAGAGCCCATCGACCTGCATGGCAGCATCTGGAAGCACCATCACGCTAATACCCCGCGACTCGCACAACTGCACCAAATTCGGTAGAGGCTTAGTACCTAGACCCCACTCTTCACGAAGCAACTGAGCAGCTACCCTCGGGGCTATTCCCTCGAATGAGGACACGACAATTGAAGGTAGGGTGAACTTATCCTCCACCCACTGCATGACCTCAATACCGGTAACGCCTGCTGCAACGGCAAAATCACGCGCGCTACGAGTAGCCGCACGGCCAGCTCTAAAATTAATACCGTCAACCTCAACCGCAGTCTGCGGTTGGCGTGAAAAATACTCAACCGGGTACCCCAGAATTTGAGCTAAGCAACCGCAGTTCTCATCTTGTTTGACCCTCACGCCACGTTAGGCCCCACAATGGAAACATGAAGAATCAAGAAACCCTCTACACGGTAGGGGAAGTAGCGCAGGCTCTCGGTGTCACGGTGCGCACCCTGCATCATTGGGAATCCCTCGGGCTCATTGCCCCTGCTGAGCGTACCTGGTCGAATTATCGGCTTTACACTCACGACGATATTGTGACCCTGCAACAGATCCACATCTACCGGGCAACCGGCATGAAACTCACCGACGTTAAAGAAGCCCTGGCCAGTAGCTCAACCAGCCTGGAGCACCTCCGCAGGCAGCGCCAGGCCCTCATGGACCAACAACAGCAGCTTTCCGCTATGGTTGCTGCTATCGACACCCTCATGGAGATCGAAATGACGAATAAGAAACTCACCCTCACCGAAATCGGCGAAGTTCTCGGCGATGCCAACTTTGCCGATTACCAGGCAGAAGCTGAGGAACGCTACACCGGTACAGATGACTGGGCCACCACCCAGCAACGCACCGCCAACTGGAGCCAGGCCGACTGGGCCGGTTACAAGAATCGCACTGCTGAGCTGGACGGAAAATTAGCGGACGCCGTGCGCCGCGGCCTACCGACGGACAGCGCCGAGGCGGGCGAGCTCGTCCGCGCCCACCGCCAGGTACTCAGCGCCTTCTTCCCCGTCACCCCCGCCAAGCATTACCTGATCTCGCGCGGCTACATCAGCGACGAGCGGTTCACCAGCTACTACGAGACCCAGCAGCCAGGCCTAGCCCGGTGGTTGGCCGACGCTATCGAGGCAGAGGCTGAACGTGCCGGAGTAGACCTGGCCAACCCCAGCTGGGACTAACAAACGTCTCGCCCCTAACCGAGCGTGCGTCATATCGCTGAGTGTGCACCGACCATGCGCACGCTCAGCGATTTGGTGCACGCTCGTTACGCTGCCGGTAAACTGACCCTATGAAAATGCCCTTTACAGACCCGCCCCTGACCGGATCCGAAAAAGAGCTGGTGCTCGGTTATATCCGTTTTCAACAGGGGAAATTCTTGCGTAAGTACCAGGGCGCGGACGGCACCTGGCTGGATGAGAGCGTCCTTGCAACTCTTCTGCTCCCCACCAGCATGACCCTGACCGGCGTGGTCGGGCACCTCTGGTTCGTGGAGGACTACTGGCGGGAAAAACTCCTGCTCGGCCGCACCCCTATCTGAGGCGAAATCGACCGATACCCAGCAACCAAACCTCACCACGGGCTACGTGGAAATACCGAAGAGACACCCTAATAACCCAAACCCTAGGTAGGGCTACAATCAAGGGTCGAAAAATAATCTGCTCAACTCTAGCCCTCAACCTTGTACGTAATGTACATTTAGTACATGACTACATCTACTGGAACAGCAGAATTTCGCCAGAACCTTGGCCATTACTTCGATGAAGCACAGCGAGAACCCATTGCTATCGAAAGCAGAGGCCGCCGCCGAGCCGTCCTTGTCTCCCCCGTCTTTTTCGATCAAGCACTCGAAGCACTCGAAGACAAACTTGATGCAGCCAAAGCCCGTCAAGCCCGCCAAGAAGAAGACGAAATCCCCTTTGACCAGCTCATGGATGAGCTTGGCATCAAGCTCTCATGACAGATAACTACTCAGTTACCTTCAAACCTTCTGCAGCAAAAGAACTGCGCAAAATCAATAAAAACGATCAGACCCGCAGTGCCAAGAAAATCCAAGAGCTTGCATCAAACCCATACCCGCCAGGGATCAAGAAAATAGTTGGGGGAGATGGTGAACTCAGACTTAGAGTTGGTAACTACAGGGTAATCTACGCTGTCGAAGAAGGCCGGCTCATCATCTTGGTTCTAACAATTGGTCACCGGCGAGAAGTCTATAAAAAATAGAAAACAGGCTCACCCAGCTCGCTATATCAACCAATTACTATTTGGGCTGGTTGAAGGAATAAGACACCTTTATGGAAAAGCACATGGCCCACAAGAAACCCTAACCGAGCGTGCGTCATTTCGCTGAGCGTGCACCGCCCGGGCGCACACTCAGCGAATTGCCGCACACTCGCGCTGGAAAAGTATTCTGACCCCTATAAACCGCCCCCTGACCGGCTCTAAATAGCGAAGAAAACAAGGAGACTAGACATGGACCTCACCACCTTCACCTGGACGCGCCCACCCCGCCACTACACCGTCACCCGTGATCGGGTAGAAATCACCACCGAACCCGGCACAGATCTGTGGCAACGCACCTACTAGCACTTCCGCAACGACAACGCCCCGGTCCTGCAAACCAGAACCCGGGACCAGTATTTTTCCTTTATCGTCAAGGCCAGCTTCGATACCGCCCAGCACCGCTTTGACCAGTGCGGCGTAGCTGTCTACCTCGACAGTGAAAACTGGATCAAGGGTTCCATCGAATACGAAAATGAGGACTTCCAGCATCTGGGGTCGGTCGTCACCAACGGCGGCTACTCCGACTGGGCCACCACAGAGATACCGGCATCAACCGGCTACATGTGGTACCGGCTCAGCCGCAGGGGCCAGGACTTCCGCATTGAGAATTCTCTCGATGGCACCACCTGGCACCAGATGCGCATCTGCCACCTGGCGGATGCGGGTGAAGAGATCAGTTTTGGGGTCTACGCCTGCTCCCCCGAAGACTCATCGTTTACCGCTGTCTTCACGGATTTCGAGCTAACAGACTGTGCCTGGCAGCCCCATGATGGGCAGCAACCGGATGCCTAAGCCTGAAATTGGCCCAGCAGGGCGAGGACGCCGCAGCTCATCTGCACAGGTTAGGGCGACTGTAGAAGCGATAAGCTAACTTCATCTGGAGTGGCTACAAAGTCATAACTATAAATTTTAGTTTACTAGTGAACTAAATGGGTGTAGGCTTCAAGTACCAGACGATGTAACACGACATCGCCCGGTATCGTCAAAGATGACACCACTTGAAGGGAAATACCATGATAGATTTCACTGGAAAGATCGCCACAGTCTCAGGGGCAGGTTCCGGACTAGGACGCGCAATATCGCTCAAACTTGCCGAGTTAGGAGCGAGCGTATTAGTTACTGATATCAATCTTGATGCTGCACAAGAAACTGCTGAAACCATTATTCAAGCCGGTGGCACAGCATCAGCCCTTCAGGCTGATACTTCTAACTATGATGATCACGTCAAGGTAGTTGAGACAGCCGTCAAAGAGTATGGAGCCCTGCACTTAGCTGTCAACAACGCGGGCATTACCGGCCCTACTGGCAAGATTGAAGA
>JAXFPK010000066.1:0-4516 GCA_034179845.1 Rothia sp. (in: high G+C Gram-positive bacteria)
GCCATCCAGTCCATGGTGTAGTGGGCCTTGAGGGCGCGGGAGAGGTCGGCGACGACCATGATGGCGCCCTTGAGTACGCCGACCAGCAGTACGTCGCGGCCTTCGTAGTCCTTGTCGATTTGGGCGGCAAGTTCCTTAATCTTGGCGTCGATTTCTTCCTTGCTGAAGAGAACGTGCTTGATGTCGTTCTGTACGTCGAGTGCGTCCACGGTTGATCGCTTTCTGCTGGTTCAAAGGTTCTGCGCCCTGCCCCGGAGGCGGTGCAAAGCGCGTGTTCACCTTTAAGTATGGTTTATGGGGTGGTCTTGAGTAAAACGATGAGGCCGGTTTTCTTGAGGTTATAGCTCTGACCTGCCCGGGTGATGGTGGCGCCGGGGCGGCGACGGTAGGCCGAAATGTGCCCGGGCAGTTGCAGGGGACCCGCCACGGAGTATTCGGAGGCAAAGGTGTCCAGGGCAGCTAAGCGCTCAAAGCCCGGGGCAATACCCCCGGCTGCTTCAAGGGCAAGGGCAAGGACGCGGGTGCGCAGGGCCGGGTGCAGGGCAGCGAGCGCAGCTCGGTTGAGCA
Organism: Rothia sp. (in: high G+C Gram-positive bacteria); assembly: GCA_034179845.1. GTDB lineage: Bacteria > Actinomycetota > Actinomycetes > Actinomycetales > Micrococcaceae > Rothia. The sequence goes on from JAXFPK010000066.1 coordinate 568, forward strand.
GGATCATCTTTCGGGCGGGCTCTACCCCGAGCAGACCTTCAATATCAGCGCCTGCGGGGGCGAGCTCGTCCGCCCCCACCAGTACCTCCTGCAGGGCCTGCTGGGCGGCGGACGCCAGGTAGTCGGCGTCCGCACCGGCGATGGAAGCGGTGCGAGCCAGGGAGACAGCAACGCCACCGCCCAGGTGGTCTTCGAGGTAGGGCAGGACGCTGTGACGCACCCGGGCGCGCATAAGTGACTGGTCGGTGTTGGTGGGGTCATGCCAGGGGTTCAGACCCGCGTCAGCGCAGATGTCTTCGATCTCAGAGCGGCGGAGGGTCAGCAGGGGGCGGATGACCCGGACGGGGCCAGCGGGGTGGGCTTCGGTACGGTCGACGGGCATGCCAGCCAAAGAGCGGGTGCCGGAGCCACGCGCCAGGCCCAGCAACACGGTTTCGGCCTGGTCGTCGAGGGTGTGACCCAGGGCGACGGCGTCCGCCCCGGTAGTGGCAAGAGCTCGGGCAAAGGCACCGTAGCGGGCGGTGCGGGCAGCCATTTCGGGTCCCTCTTTACCGCTTTCAACGGTCACTTTTTCGACCAGTACCGGGCTAAGGCCCAGCTCACGCAGGGTTTCGGCGGTGCGCTCGGCGACCTGGGCTGAGCCGTCCTGGAGCTGGTGGTCAACCACGACCGCGCCCACACGTACATCCTGCCGCCGGTTAAAGTGGGCCAACAGAACCGCCAGCGCCAGTGAATCGGGGCCACCCGATACCGCGGCCAAGACCAGGGGAACCTGCGGGGCCCCGGTGCCTGCGCCTGTGCGTCCTGAAGCCCCGGTAGGGGCCACCGTACCCGCCCCGAATACCTGGTCCAGTACGCGTGCCACCTCGCGGCGGGCAGCTCCCACCAGGGGGTTCAGACGGGTTTTACGCTGCTGCACTAGTTCTTCTCTTCCTCTAGGTCTGCGCCCAGTACCCGCTCAATCCAGCGGGAAGGGGCGTGAATTTCGGCTACGGTGGGTAGGTTCTCGGGAGCCTGCCAAATACGGTTGAAACGCTCCATGCCCACTTCGTCGATCACGGCCTGCACAAACTTTTGGCCGTTCTTGTACTGGGCCATCTTGGCGTCCATACCCAGCAGCTTGCTCATAAAGCGGGGGAAGAAGCCCTGGGTCTGGCTGCGACGCTCAAAACGGCGGCGGATGGTCTTAACGGAAGGGACGATGGAGGAATCAACGGCGTCCATCACCACGTTGGCGTGACCCTCCAGCAGGCTCATGACGCCGGTGATACGGTCCAGCAGTTCCTTACCCTCGTCGCTGAGCAGCAGGGTAGCGCCGCTAGCGGCAGCCTCGGGGCTAGCTCCGGGTGCCTCCTGCTTCTTCATGCCGCGCACCGCCCCGGTAGCGGCAGCGGCAATACGCTCAGGCAGGTTTTCGGTGGTCTCCCCCAGTTCGCGGCCCAGGCTGTGCATGAGATCCAGCAGGTAGTCACGCAGCCAGGGGGCAGCGGCAAACTGCACCCGATGGGTCTGCTCGTGCAGGGCAACCCACAGGCGGAAATCCGCCGGGTCAAGGTTCAGCTCTTCTTCCAGCTTCATCAGGTTGGGAGCCACAATCATCAGGCGGCCACCGGGTGCCCCGTGGCCGGCAAGCGCCGCATAGGGGTCGTACTGGCCCAGGACGCGGGTAGACAGGAAGGCCAGCACACCCCCGATTTCTGCAGCCCCGCCAATCTCGGTCACAGCGTGCTCGGCATCAGAGAGTTTAGCTAAGCGCTGGCCCAGCACCTCTTCGGCAATGGGGCCCAGCATAACCTCAAACGACTGGGTGTTAGCCTTCACCCAGGTAGACCTATCAACAACCAACAGCTCAGAGTCGTGCAGGTTCTCAGCCGCAGCCAGCTGCGTAATAGCGTGCACATGGTCAACAGCAGCGGTTGCCGCATAGCGCATCTCTTCAACAGCCCGCCGCTTAGCCGCGGCCTCAGCGCGCGGGCCAGCCGGAGCCAGCACACCGGCAATCTTATGGGCTAAAGAAAAATTCAGAGGCAAGGAAGATGAGCTCATGCCACCCCACTCTACCGGCTCCTAGCCACCCCAGCCTACCCAAGCCGCCCAGCGACGTCCGCACCCTTAAAGGGGTGGAGGCTGGACCCGTGCAGGGCCCAGCCTCCTATCCCGGTGGGGGCACTAGTTAGCTTTCGCTACCCCACCAAGTCTTTAGTTCTCGTCTGCTTCAGCTTCAGCAGCGGACTCATAGTGCGACTTCTCAAAACGTACCTGAGCCTCAGCTACCAGCTTCTCAGCGAAAGCGCGGTCTTCCCAGCCCTCGCCCTTAACCCACTTACCGGGCTCCAAATCCTTGTAGCGCTCGAAGAAGTGCTTGATTTCTTCCTTGAGCTGGTCAGCGACATCGCCGATTTCCTGGATGTGGTCATAACGCTTATCTGCCGGTACGCACAGGACCTTGTCGTCACCGCCAGCTTCATCAGTCATACGGAAAACGCCAATGGGGCGGGCCTCAACCAGCACACCAGGAACAACATCAACATCAAGCATCACCATGGCGTCGAGCGGGTCACCGTCTTCGCCCAGAGTGTCTTCAAAGTAGCCGTAGGCGGTGGGGTACTGCATGGAGGTGAACAGTACGCGGTCCAGACGCAGGCGACCGGTTTCGTGGTCAATTTCGTACTTGACGCGTGAGCCGCGGTTAATTTCGATTGTGACGTCCAGTTCCAAGGGGGAACCTCCTGGTTGAGTGATATGTTAGGCCCGCACTATGCGCGAGGGGTTTCGGCATATCAGTCTAGCTGAGAACCAGCCATCTGGAGCCCTTATTACAGGGCTGGCACGCCAGTGTCACTCGTATTACATGCTCTTATTTCCTCATGCAGGCTATAGGCTTATCTAGAAGGACCCCTTTTACCCCCTAAGAGCTAACCTGCGGAGGTTTCATGACTGCTTCTCGCCAACGCCCACTCACAGCCTGGGTGGTCGCCGCCCTCCTCGCAGCCGGGTGCGCCGCAGCAGGGGCCTGGGCAGTACCCGCCTGGCAAGAGGCCCAGGACCTCCAAGAAGCCTCAGTAGCCCCCGCCCTGAGCGCTTCCCCCATCGCTCTTGCAGAAACAAGCACAGGGGCCCCCCTCGATACTGCCGCCCTCAGCAAGGAACTAGACCAAACTCTCGACAGCCTAGGCCAGGGTCTTATCTCCGCCCAGGTTCTTGATGCAGAGACCGGCCAGGCCCTCTACTCCCGTGATGCCCAGGCTAGCCGCACACCGGCGTCCAACATGAAACTGCTGGTGGACTACGCCCTACTCACCACCGCCCCGCAAGCCCGTTTCACTACGTCCGTGCACCTCAATGACGGTTCAACCCTCACCCTAGTTGCTGGCGGCGACACCCTGCTCGTTCCTGGGCACTCGAACCCCACCGCCGTCATGGGCCATGCAGGTATCGAAACCCTGGCAGAGCACACCATCGACTCCCTCACACAACAGGGCATCAGCGACACCACTCTTAGCCTCAACCTGGACACCACCCTTTTCGCCGGTGATGCTCTCAACCCCGAATGGGCCCAGGAAGATATCGACTCCGGTTTTATCAGTGCTGTCACCCCGCTGGCTTTCTACTCCCACTACTCCCCCACCAGCGACGGCACCGCCCCAAGTACCAGCCGCCCCAGCAAGGCCCCAGCAGAAGTGCAGCAGACACTACTAGCAGCCCTCAATAGGCTGGGGGCGGACGCCGGGCTCACCTTCACCGCAGGTAAGCAGGTAGCTGCCCCCAGCCAGGGCCGGGAAATCGCTGCCGTAGAATCTGCCACCGCAGCAGAACAGTCAGCCCTCATGATGCAAGAATCAGATAATTCCCTGGCAGAAACCCTGGGCCGTAATCTCTCTGTGCTCACCGGCGGCGACGGCTCCACCCAAGGAGCTATCACCGCTGTGCGTGAGGCCCTGGCTCAGGC
>JAXFPK010000070.1:0-9243 GCA_034179845.1 Rothia sp. (in: high G+C Gram-positive bacteria)
TCGCTCATTCTCTTCTCCTTCTGCCCAGGGGGTCTCGGGGGTGGTGGCCATGTGCTTGGCGTGGGAAGCGCTGGGGGCTTCTTCTTCGTGTTCTGCGGCTGCTGCGAGGGCTTCTTCGTAGGTGGCTCCTGCCATCATCTGGCCAAGCACAGAGCGGGGTGTGCTGGGCGGGACAATGCCCATGAGCTCGCCGTGGAAGAAGACGGCGATGCGGTCAGCAAGCCCGTAGACTTCATCGAGTTCGGTGGAGACGATGATAACGGGCACGCCCTTGTCTCGTTCTTCGACGATGCGTTTGTGGATGAATTCGATGGAGCCGACATCGACGCCGCGGGTGGGCTGGGAGGCGACGAAGAGTTGGAGGGGGCGGGAGAGTTCGCGGGCGACCACAATTTTCTGTTGGTTACCGCCAGAGAGAGTTGAGGCGGCGTGCTCCTTGGAGCCCATACGAATATCGAACTCTGTGCCTACTCGGTCAGCGTTTTCAGAAATTTTGGTGCGGTTGAGGGTTCCGGCTGATGAGAATTCTTTGGTGTCGAAGAGGTCCAGGACCAGGTTCTCTGCAATGGAGAAGGAGCCGACCAGGCCGTCCTTGCTGCGGTCTTCGGGTACGAAACCTACACCTGCGCGAAGCACCTGTTTGGTGGTCTTGCCTAGTAGCTCGGTGCCGTTGAGTTTCATGGAGCCGCTAGCCTTGGGGTGCAAGCCGATGATGGTTTCTGCTAGTTCGGTCTGGCCGTTGCCTTGCACACCGGCGATGGCAAGGATTTCTCCACCCTGGACGGTAAAGGTGACGTCTTTGAGCAGGGCCAGCCCGTTATCGGCGACCAAGGAGAGATTTTCTACGGCGAAGGTCTGGTCGTTGGTGTGGGCCTCGTCCTTATCGACGGTGAGTTGCACCGCCTTACCTACCATGAGCGAAGCTAGCTCGGTGGTGGACATAGAGGGATCTGCCTGACCGACGACCTTGCCGCGGCGGATGACGGTGATATCATCTGATATTTCGCGCACTTCGCGGAGCTTGTGGGAGATGAAGAGCAGGGACTTGCCATCTTTGCGGAGCTGGTCCATGATGCCCAGGAGCTGGTCAGTTTCAGAAGGGGTGAGCACGGCGGTGGGCTCGTCTAGAATCAGGATTTCTGCATCGCGCACCAGGGCCTTGATGATTTCCACGCGCTGTTGCACACCCACGGGTAGGTTTTCCACGATGGCGTCGGGATCAACGGCGAACCCGTAGCGGTCTGAGATTTCTCGAATTTTACGGCGGGTGGTTTCTAGGTCCAGGGTGCCGCCTTTAAGAGATTCGGAGCCTAGGGCGACGTTTTCGGCGACGGTAAAGACGGGGACCAGCATGAAGTGCTGGTGTACCATGCCGATACCTGTGGCCATGGCATCTGAGGGCCCGGAGAACTCAACTGGCTGGTCATCGATAAGCATCTGCCCTTCGGTGGGCTGGTAGAGGCCAAAGATGACGTTCATGAGGGTGGATTTGCCTGCGCCGTTTTCGCCCAGTAGGCAATGGACTGTGCCGGGGCGGACCACAAGGTCGATGCTGTCGTTCGCGGTAAAGTCACCGAAGCGTTTGGTGACCTTGCGCAGTTCGAGTTTCATGGGGTGGCTTTCTGTGTGAGAACCGGGCACACGCTACAGCCGGGTGAGGGCTGCAGAGTGAAGGAGCGTTTGTTGCCTAGTTTAGCGGTTGAGACACCTATCGCTAAAGGCTACTTGTCGAGGTAAGTTCGTCGAGGTAAGTTCGCGAGACAGACAAAACGGCTCACGCCCTCATGGGTGAGGGTGTGAGCCGTTATCTAGGAGTCCACAGCTAACCTACCTGCCTAGGCGGTGGGGGTACCTGCGGTTTCGACCTTAATGGTGCCAGAGATGATGTCTTCCTTGATCTTGTCGAGCTCAGCCTTGGTCTCACCTGAGACTGCTGAGTCGAAGTGGTGGAAGGGGGCCAGAGCCACGCCGTCGTTCTCCAGGGTGCCGATGTAGGCATCGGAGGTGAAGTTGCCGTCCAAATCTGCCTTGATGGTCTCGGTGACGGCGGTGTCCATCTTCTTGAGGATAGAGGTCAAGATGATGTCAGCGTACTCAGGGTTGGTTTCAACACCATCGGCGTCAACCCAGACAACGGAGGCGGTGTGCTCAGGGTTGGTGGCGTTGTATTCCTTGACTGCTTCGAGGGTGCCAGCGCCTACAGGGCCAGCTACGGGCAGGATGATGTCAGCGCCCTGGTCCAGGAAGTTCTGGGTGTTGACCTTGCCCTTTGAGGCGTCATCGAAGTCCCCGGTGAAGGTACCTGACTGGTTCTGAGTGTTCCAGCCCAGCACCTGCACGTTGGTGCCCTTCTGCTGGTTGTAGTAGGCAACGCCCTGGGCGAAGCCGTCCATGAAGATGGTAACGGTGGGGTACTGGGCGCCGCCGTAGGTTGCGACCTTACCGGTCTTGGTCTGGGAGGCAGCCAGGTAGCCTGCCTGGAAGGCAGCCTGGGCGGTATCGAAGATGATGGGGCGCACGTTGTCCAGTTCGATGGAGTTATCATCGACGATAGCAAAGTGCATATCGGGGTTCTGGCTTGCTACTTCTTCGGTAGTCTTGGCCAGGTTGAAGCCGACGGTGATGGTCAGGTTGCAGCCTGACTGGACCATCTGGTTGACGTTGGGGCCGTAGTCGGTGTCTGATGAGGACTGAGCTTCTTTGAAGTCAATACCGTAGTCGGTAACAGCGTCTTTCAGGCCCTTGTAGGAGTTCTGGTTGAAGGACTTGTCGTTGAAGCCGCCGAAGTCAGAGACGATGCAGCCCAGGTAGTCGCTGTTCTCGCCGGAGGCTGAGGATGAGTTTTCGGGGGCAGCGCCACATGCTGAGAAGAGCAGGGCTGAGATACCCAGGATGGAACCGGTGGATGCAAGGTGCTTACGTGAGAAAGCCATGGAGGTCCTTTTCGTACAGCCCTGAAAGCCAGCGGCGCATCATTGACGCCGTCTATATGCGAGTGCTACTTTCAGAGAATATTTTGCGTAACACAACACATCTTAGTGTGATTTATCTTCCTATTCACCCCCTATTCATCAGACAGGAAGTGAATCACGTAACAAAACACCGCTCTTTCACGGAAGAAAACAGCGTTTAGACTAATCACACGCACAAGCAGACACCCCCGCCCAACAGCGTCCTGCGTCATACCTGAAAAAATTTTCTAAAAACACCGGCCAGCAAAAACAAAGGTTAACTGCGAGATAGCTCCGTGCGGATAGCCCGCAGAGCCGTCGCCGCCATAACCTGCACCCCATACCCGATAGCACGCTCATCAGGTGCATAATCGCCCCGGTGCAAATCGTAGGTAACACCACCGGGCACACGAGTACCCAGGCGGATCAAAGCACCAGGCACCTCCTGCAGCATCCAGGCGAAATCCTCTCCACCCATGGACTGCTCCACCAGCACCACAGAGTCCTCCCCCAGTTCCGCACGCGAAGCAGCCTCAATCATGGCCACCTCATCTTCGACATTGACCGAGGGCGGAACCCCCCGGTAGTGCTCCAGCTCAACCTCTACGTTATAGGGGGCCGCAATTTGACCGACCACCTCATCGAGCATGGTACCAGCCTGCCGCCAAGCGTCCGCATCTAAACAGCGCATGGTACCGGCAAGAAAAGCGGTAGAAGGAATAGCGTTAGGAGCAACCCCCGCCTCAATCTGCCCCCAGGCCACCAGCACCCCGGAGCGGACGTCCGTCTTACGGGAAAGCACCGCAGGCACGTTAATAGCAATTTGAGATAGGGCATAGATAACATCTTCTGTCAGATGGGGGCGGGAGGTGTGCCCGCCCCGGCCCTTAAGAATAATTTTGATGGTGTCTGACGCACTAGTAATTGCCCCAATGCGGGTGCCAATTTTACCCACATCAACCTTAGGTTCGCAGTGCAAGGCAAAGGCACGAGGCACCCCTTTAAGAACGCCCTGAGCAATCACATCCACTGCCCCACCAGGTAGTTGCTCCTCAGCTGGCTGGAAGATTATACGCACCGTACCACCCAGCGGAATCTCACTGTGCAAACGGTGCAAAGCAATAGCCACACCTAGCATGACGGTCTGGTGAATATCGTGCCCACACGCGTGCATAACCCCATCTACCTGCGAAGCGTAGGGCAAGTCGGTTTCTTCTTGAATGGGCAGGGCGTCTATATCTGCGCGCAGGGCAGCAGCCATGGGGCCAGAGCCTACATCCACATAGCAGCCGGTTCCCTTCAAATGCTGAGGGTGTAGCCCTGCCTCAGTGAGCGTGTGGAAGATACGTTCAGTCGTCTTATTCTCCAGGTAAGACAGCTCAGGGTTCTGATGGACGCTCCTGCGGAACTTAATAAGTTCAGGCACGAGAGAGCGAATGCGCTGGGCAAAGAAAGGAGCGCTTAGATCCAAAGAACTTGCAGCAAAAGAATAGGAGGACATGTATATAGAGTAGCCCCAATACCCCTGCTCCCTGAATTGTTTGTCTATAGGGGGCAGCAGACTCACAGCGAAGCTGCTGGCTCGGGGCTGGCGTGAATCGCTTGTGAGCGCTAGCGAACCAGCGAGAGGGTCGGCAGCGAGCGTGAGTCTGCCGCACCAGCATTCCTTCGTACAAAAAAGTCGCGCTCTACAGGGATATGGAGCGCGACTTTCTACCGGTGTTTAGAGGGAGCGAGCCAAGATAGCTTGCTTAACCTCGGCAATGGCCTTAGTTACCTCAATGCCTCGCGGGCAGGCCTCGGTGCAGTTGAAGGTGGTGCGGCAACGCCAGACGCCTTCCTTATCGTTAAGAATCTCAAGGCGCATGTCACCGGCGTCATCACGAGAGTCGAAGATGAAGCGGTGGGCGTTGACGATAGCTGCCGGGCCGAAGTACTGGCCGTCAGTCCAGAAGATGGGGCAGGACGAGGTACAGGCCGCGCAGAGAATGCACTTGGTGGTGTCATCGAAGCGGGCACGGTCCTCTTGGGACTGGTGGCGCTCACGCTCTGGCTCATGGGTGCCGTTGATTAAGAAGGGCATAATCTCGCGGTAGGACTGGAAGAAGGGTTCCATATCTACGATGAGATCCTTTTCGCAGGGCAGGCCCTTGATAGGTTCAACGATGATGGGCTTAGACAGGTCAAGGTCTTTGAGCAGGACCTTACAGGCCAAACGGTTACGACCGTTGATGCGCATGGCATCAGAGCCACAGATACCGTGGGCGCAGGATCGGCGGAAGGACAGGGAACCGTCAATCTCCCACTTAATCTTGTGCAGGGCATCGAGTACACGGTCGGTGTCGTACATGGTCAGCTTGAATTCGTCCCAGTGGGCCTCTGCTGACTCTTCAGGGTTGTAGCGGCGAACTTGTACCGTCACGTCGAAAGTGGGGATAGCGCCCGCTTCGCCTGACTCAGACTCTAGCTCAACCTTGGATTCGGGTTCACGTGCTTCAAATTCAGCCATTTTAGTACTTACGCTCCATCGGTTCGTAGCGGGTGAAGGTCACGGGCTTAGTGTCAAAGCGTAGGCCCTTGATGCCTTCCATCTCGGCGTTCTCATCGAGGTAGACCATTGAGTGCTTCATGAAGTTGGCGTCATCGCGTTCAGGGTAGTCCTCACGGAAGTGACCGCCGCGGGATTCCTTGCGGTGCAGGGCCGCAATAGACATGACCTTAGCTAGTTCCAGCAAGAAGCCCAGCTCAACTGCTTCTAACAGGTCAAGGTTAAAGCGTTTGCCCTTGTCCTGGATCTGGATGTTCTTGTAGCGTTCTTCCAGTTCAACAATCTTATCGACGGCCTTGTGGATGGTTTCTTCGGTGCGGAAGACCTGCATGTCTGTGTCCATGACCTCCTGCAGTTCCTTGCGGAGCTGGCCCACCTTTTCGGTGCCTTCACCGTTACGGATCTGGTTGAGCAGTTCCAAGGTGGCATCTGCGGCGTCCTCAGGGATGGGCAGGAAATCGGTGGAGGCTGCGTATTCTGCCGCGTACATGCCAGCACGCTTACCGAAGACGTTAATGTCGAGCAGGGAGTTGGTGCCCAGGCGGTTGGAACCGTGTACTGAGACGCAGGCTACCTCACCGGCAGCGTAGAGGCCGGGGATGGTGTCCTCAGAGTTGGCGTGTACCTCTGCCTTGATGTTGGTGGGAATACCGCCCATAGCGTAGTGGGCTGTGGGGAAGACCGGTACCGGCTCGGTGTAGGGTTCTACACCCAGGTAGGTGCGAGCAAACTCGGTAATATCAGGCAGTTTCTCGTCGATGTGGGCGGGTTCAAGGTGGGTGAGGTCCAGTAGGACGTAGTCCTTGTTGGGTCCGCAGCCTCGCCCTTCACGAACCTCGTTAGCCATAGAACGGGCCACGATATCACGGGGGGCCAGGTCTTTGATGGTGGGGGCGTAGCGTTCCATGAAGCGCTCACCGTCAGAGTTACGCAGAATACCGCCTTCACCGCGGGCAGCCTCAGAAACCAGAATGCCCAGACCAGCAAGGCCAGTGGGGTGGAACTGCACAAATTCCATATCTTCTAGCGGGATGCCGTTACGCAGGGCGATGGCCATACCGTCACCGGTGAGGGTGTGAGCGTTGGAGGTGGTCTTGAAGATTTTGCCGCAACCACCGGACGCGAAGATAACGCTCTTGGCTTGGAAGACGTGCACATCGCCGGTAGCTAGGTCGTAGGATACGACACCTGCCGGGCGGCGGACGCCGTCCTCATCTTCTACCATCACAAGATCAAGCACGTAGTACTCGTTGTAAAACTCTACGTTGTGCTTCACGCAGTTCTGGTAGAGGGTTTGGAGAATCATGTGGCCGGTGCGGTCTGCTGCGTAGCAGGCGCGGCGGACTGGGGCTTTACCGTGGTCGCGGGTGTGGCCACCGAAGCGACGCTGGTCGATGCGGCCTTCGGGGGTGCGGTTGAAGGGAAGGCCCATCTTTTCTAGGTCAAGCACGGCGTCGATGGCTTCCTTAGCCATGACCTCTGCGGAGTCCTGGTCTACTAGGTAGTCGCCGCCCTTGATGGTGTCAAAGGTGTGCCATTCCCAGTTGTCCTCTTCGACGTTGGCCAGGGCTGCGCACATACCGCCTTGGGCTGCACCGGTGTGGGAGCGGGTGGGGTAGAGCTTGGTGAGCACAGCGGTGCGGACGCGCTGGCCAGCTTCGATAGCGGCTCGCATCCCTGCGCCGCCTGCGCCGATAATGACGACGTCGTACTTATGTACCTGCATTGTCTGGTTGCTTCTTTCTAAAATCTAGAGCGCCAATAGCTTAGGGGGCGGTGCAGATGGAGGGCAGAAGTTCTGCGGCAGCACCGGCGGGGCAGGGGTCAAAGGTGAAGATGACCAGGGTGCCCAGCAGAATAACGAAAGCTGTGGCTAAAAAGAGGGCTATCTTCAGTACGAAGCGTACCCAGTCCTTTTCGGCATAATCATCGATGATCACGCGGATGCCGTTAGCCCCGTGCAGCATAGCCAGCCACAGGAGTAGCAGGTCCCAGACCTGCCAGAAGGGGTTTGCTAGCTTACCGCCGACGAAACCGAAGTCGATACGGTGTACGCCTTCACCCATCATGAGGTTGACGAAGAGGTGGCCAAAAATCAGAATGACCAGCAGAACGCCAGATACTCGCATGTAGAGCCAGGCGAACATCTCAAAGTTGTTGCGCTTAGAAGAGGCCCGATTGTATTTGACACCTGAGACGGTGTTGTCGCGGCTGCGGGGAACCGAAATCTTGGTTTTCAGAGGAGTTGCCATGTCTTAGTGACCCCCAAAGACGAGCATGATGTGACGGATGAGGAAGGGAACCATGACCAGAGCCCAGAGCACTAGAACACCCCAGAGCATAGCTTTTTGCTTCCGGGCACCGTTCTTCCAGAAGTCCACCAGGATAATGCGGATGCCGTTAAAGGCGTGATAGACGATAGCTGCCACAAGGGCTGCTTCGCCCATACCCATAAGGGGGTTCTTGTAGATGTGCATGACAGCGTTGTAGGCCTCAGGAGAGACGCGGACGACGGCAGTATCAAGCACGTGCACTAGCAAGAAGAAGAAAATGGCGATACCGGTGATGCGGTGGGCAACCCACGACCACATGCCTTCACGGCCGCGGTATAGCGTGCCCTTGGATGTATTCGGCACTGGATAACCTCCTGTGTTACGAAGTGACACACCGACAGGTTCAACCCGTTAGCGCACCTACGCAACATACGTATTGTGTGTTCTACTCAACATTAGATTATCAGGTTTTCAGGTCACTTACTTACAGCGTGTCACCACTCATCAGGCCAGTTTTTTGCGCCATATTAGAGAAGATTTTTATGGCTTTAAACTACCTTTCGGGAGCTTCGTAGGGTAATTGCCATAAAGATTTAGAGCAAAAGTGACTCTTATCGTATATGCAGGAGAAAAGATTTCATCCTTATGCCGTCAAATCTCGGTACACTGTAAAAACAATGAGAACACCACTTGAACGGTTCTACCCCCTCATTCCGGCCGGCGGCGTAGGGTCCCGCCTATGGCCCCTCTCTCGCGCCGTAGAACCTAAATTTCTGCTTGACCTGACCGGGACAGGTTCATCCCTGCTCCGCGCCACCTACGATCGCTTGGTTGACCTTGCAGCCAACGGCGTCCTTGTCGTCACCGGCCAGGCCCACGCCAACGCCGTCACCCAACAGCTTTCAGAGCTACGCGGATCCGACCTGGTACTCGAACCCTCACCCCGTGATTCCGCTGCCGCCATCGGCCTAGCCTGCGCCATCCTGCATGAGCGCGACCCTGAGGCTATCATCGGCTCTTTCGCAGCTGACCACGTCATCAGCCCTGTTGAAGAATTCCAGGCTGTAGTACGTGAGGCTGTCCATGCTGCTGCCTCCGGCAAGATTGTCACTATCGGTATCGAGCCCACTGAGCCTTCCACCGCCTTTGGCTACATCAAGGCAACCCAGAACCTGGGGCTAGAGGATGCTCCCAGCGTCCTGGCTGTTGAGCAGTTCGTTGAAAAACCCGATCAGGCCACCGCCTCAGAGTATCTAGCCAGTGGCGACTACACCTGGAATGCTGGCATGTTCGTAGCCCCAGCTTCCCTCATGTTGCAGCACCTTGAAGCCAACGAACCGGAACTTTACGCCGGAATTATGGAAATTGCTCGCGCCTGGGATACCCCCGCACGCGAAGACTGCATGAACCGTCTCTGGGAGACCCTACCCAAGACCGCCATCGACTATGCAGTAGCGGAACCCGCCGCAGC
>JAXFPK010000108.1:0-6872 GCA_034179845.1 Rothia sp. (in: high G+C Gram-positive bacteria)
ACACTAGGAAAGAGATAAGGACCAAATGTCCAACGAATCTTCACTTGGTTTGATGCGTATTGGCCTGGCGACCTCCCAGAACATCCTGGACTGGTCGTACGGCGAGGTTAAGAAGCCCGAAACCATCAACTACCGAACCCTAAAGCCCGAGAAGGAAGGCCTCTTCGACGAGCGCATCTTCGGCCCTACCCGCGACTGGGAATGCTACTGCGGTAAGTACAAGCGCGTACGCTTCAAGGGCATCATCTGTGAGCGCTGTGGCGTAGAGGTCACCCGTGCCAAGGTGCGCCGCGAGCGCATGGGCCACATCGAGCTAGCAGCTCCTGTGACCCACATCTGGTACTTCAAGGGCGTGCCCTCACGCCTGGGCTACCTACTTGACCTGGCTCCTAAGGACCTGGAAAAGATCATCTACTTCGCCGCCTACATGATTACCCATGTGGACGAAGACGCCCGCCACGAGGACCTGCCCAACCTGCAGGCCGCTCACGACCGCGATAAGAAGGTCCTGCAGGATCAGCTCGCTGCCGATATCAACCTCATTGCCCGTGAAACCGAAGAGGAACTGGCCAAGATTGAGGCTGACGGTGGTAAGGCTGCCGAGAAGCGTAAGCTGCGTGATGCTGCTGAGCGCCAGATGGCGTCTGTCCGCAAGAATGCAGAACGTGAAATTGAGCAGCTAGACCGTATCTGGGACCGCTTCAAGAACCTTAAGGTCGCTGACCTTGAAGGTGATGAGGCCCTCTACCGTGGCATGGTTGATAAGTACGGTATGTACTTTGAAGGTTCCATGGGTGCAGAAGCTATCAAGAAGCGTCTTGAGAACTTCGACATGGAAGCAGAAGCTGAGGCGCTCAAGGAAATCATCCAGACCGGTAAGGGTCAGAAGAAGACCCGCGCCCTCAAGCGCCTGAAGGTTGTCAACGCCTTCTTGTCTACCGACAACTCACCGCTGGGTATGGTGCTGGATTACGTTCCTGTCATCCCGCCGGAACTGCGCCCCATGGTGCAGCTTGACGGTGGCCGTTTTGCGACCTCCGACCTGAACGACCTCTACCGTCGTGTTATCAACCGTAACAACCGCCTTAAGCGTCTGCTGGAACTCGGTGCCCCCGAGATCATCGTGAACAACGAAAAGCGCATGCTGCAGGAAGCTGTTGACTCCCTGTTCGATAACGGTCGCCGCGGACGCCCCGTGACCGGCCCCGGTAACCGCCCCCTGAAGTCCCTCTCTGACATGCTCAAGGGTAAGCAGGGTCGTTTCCGTCAGAACCTGCTCGGTAAGCGTGTTGACTACTCAGGTCGTTCCGTTATCGTTGGTGGCCCCACCTTGCAGATGCACCAGTGTGGTCTGCCTAAGCAGATGGCCCTGGAGCTCTTCAAGCCCTTCGTGATGAAGCGCCTGGTAGATCTCAACCACGCCCAGAACATCAAGTCTGCAAAGCGTATGGTTGAGCGTTTCCGCCCCCAGGTGTGGGATGTTCTCGAAGAGATCATCACCGAGCACCCCGTGCTGCTGAACCGTGCACCTACCCTGCACCGTCTGGGTATTCAGGCCTTCGAACCCCAGCTGGTTGAAGGTAAGGCTATCCAGCTGCACCCGCTTGTCTGTTCAGCATTCAACGCTGACTTCGATGGTGACCAGATGGCAGTTCACCTGCCCCTGTCTCCTGAGGCTCAGGCTGAGGCCCGCATCCTTATGCTGTCCTCTAACAACATCCTCAAGCCTTCAGACGGTCGCCCCGTTGCGGTTCCTGACCAGGATATGATTATCGGTCTCTTCCACCTGACCACCGCCCGTGACGGTGAGAAGAACGAAGGCCGCCTCTTCTCCTCCTACGCAGAAGCCATCATGGCTATGGACCGCCACGAGATTGAGCTTTACACCAAGGTCAAGATCGTGCTGGATGACTTCGTACCCTACGAGGGCTGGGAAGCTCCTGAAGGCTATGAGCCCGGTCAGCCTGTGCTGGTAGAAACCACTGTCGGCCAGGTGATCTTCAACGAGACTCTGCCCGCTGACTACCCCTGGTACACCGGCATTGCCGATAAGAAGTCTCTAGGTGCCCTCATCAACGACCTTGCTGAGAAGTACCCCATGCACGTAGTAGCTCAGACTCTTGACGCGCTCAAGAACACCGGCTTCTACTACGCTTCACGCTCAGGTGTGACCGTTGCTGTCTCCGATATTGCAGCGCCTCCCACTAAGCCGGCCATTATGGAAGGCTACGAGAAGCAGGCTGCTGAGATTGAAGAGCAGTTTACGATGGGTATGCTGAGCGATATGGAGCGCCGTACTGAGCTGATTGATATCTGGACTAAGGCAACTGATGAGGTTGCTGAGGCGATGAAGCTCAACCTGGCTGAGAAGAACACCACCATTAACCGCATGGTCACCTCTGGTGCGCGTGGTAACTGGATGCAGGTTCGTCAGATTGCTGGTATCCGTGGTCTGGTGTCTAACACCAAGGGTGAGATTATGCCCCGCCCGATTAAGTCTTCCTACCGTGAAGGCCTGTCGGTTCTGGAATACTTCATCGCAACCCACGGTGCTCGTAAGGGTCTGGCAGATACCGCGCTGCGTACCGCAAACTCCGGTTATCTGACCCGTCGTCTGGTGGACGTTTCTCAGGATGTCATTGTGCGTGAGCACGACTGTGGCACCCACCGCGGCCTGACCCTGCCTTTGGTTCAGAAGGACGCCGACGGTAACGTAACCCTGCACGAGAACGTTGAGTCTTCAATTCACGGCCGTGCCCTGGCTGTTGACGTTGTGGCTGAAGAGGGTACTGTACTGGCAACTGCTGGTACTGACGTTTCCGATATCGTCATTGACAAGCTGTTCAAGGCCGGTATCGAAGAGGTCCGCGTCCGCTCCGTTCTGACCTGTGAGTCAGGCGTGGGTGTTTGTGCCCTGTGCTATGGCCGTTCCATGGCTTCAGGTAACCTGGTCGACATTGGTGAGGCTGTTGGTATTATCGCAGCTCAGTCCATTGGTGAGCCCGGTACCCAGCTGACCATGCGTACCTTCCACACTGGTGGTGTGGCATCGGCTGACGATATTACTCAGGGTCTGCCCCGTATTCAGGAACTCTTCGAGGCCCGCACTCCCAAGGGTGTTGCCCCGATTTCTGAGGTCACCGGTCGCGTAAGCATCGAGGACACCGATAAGTCCCTGAAGGTTGTGGTCACCCCCGATAACGGTGATGACCCGGTTGCTTACCCTGTTCTGCGTCGTGCCCGTCTGGAAGTTGCTGATGGTGATCACATCACTGTTGGTACCCAGCTGGTTGCTGGTGCTGTTGATCCTAAGGAGATTCTGCGTATTCGCGGTCCTCGTGAGGCTCAGAAGCACCTGGTGGACGAGGTTCAGGGCGTTTACCGCTCTCAGGGTGTAGGTATCCACGATAAGCACGTTGAGGTTATCGTTCGCCAGATGCTACGCCGTATCACCGTCATCGATTCCGGTGAGACCAGCCTGCTCCCCGGTGAGCTGGTTGAGAACATCGCTTTCCAGAACGCTAACCGTGCGGCTCTGGCTGAGGGGAAGCGTCCTGCTTCAGGTCGCCCCGAGATGATGGGTATTACCAAGGCATCGCTGGCTACCGAGTCCTGGCTATCTGCTGCGTCCTTCCAGGAAACCACTCGCGTCCTGACTCAGGCTGCGATGGAAGGTAAGGAAGACCCGCTGGTTGGCCTGAAGGAGAACGTCATCATCGGTAAGCTCATCCCCGCTGGTACTGGTCTTGCCATGTACAACGACATTGAGGTTGAGCCCACTGACGAGGCACGCGAGGCTCTGTTTGCGCAGACCGCAACTCCTTACAACGATTTCAGCTATGCCGAGACCAATGAGGGTGCTATTAGCCCCGAGTTCCAGGCTATTCCGCTGGATGACTACGAGTTCGGTAAGTAAACTCAGGCTCTAGCTTAGGGCAGTCTGAAGGGCGCTTCTCCACAGATGATGTGGGGGAGCGCCCTTTGTCTGCGCGGACGTCTGGAACGCAGTGGGGTTGTTACCTTCGGCAATGAAGGGGGGTGGGATATACCAAGTTGAGGCAAATAATTAATCGATATACTTAGGTAAGTACTCACACACAGATATACACCTGCTCATCTTTCGCATATTTTGAGGGTTAAATGAAACTATCACACCATATAGGAGTTAAAATCGGGATTTTTGGGGCTACTCTATCTCTAGCTACCGGAGCTTTTATAATCCCTTCTCAGGCTTTAACTGATTTAACACCAGCGGTCGTCAACGCACAGAATCTGGCTGATTTGGTGAATTCCACCCAACCTACTTCTAGCAACCCTTTCCTTGTGGGAGCGGGGGTAGCTGATATTACGGGTGAAGTTGCTGAGGTTGCGTTTATGGGATACGGATCAGATGCTCAGAAGGGTTCCGGCCTCCATACTCGCCAGTATGCCCGTGCCTTTGTAGTAATTGACCCCGAAAGTAACTCTCGCAACCTAATAGTGGTGCTGGACGCACAGAGTGCTTGGGAAAGTGTTCGTGCTGAGCTAGTGAATCGTATTCAGGCGGAGTTCGGCCCTGAATTCACCGAAGCCAACATCATGATTACGGCCTCTCACACCCACGCGACCCCGGGCGGCGTGAGTAAGGATGTGCTCTATAACTTAACTACTCTTGGTTTTCATGAGCCTACTTTCAATAACCAAGTTAATGGGTCTATGCAGGCAATCCGTGAAGCGCTTGCAGACTTAGCTCCCGGCAATGTAACGGTCTCAAGTAGCCAGCTCACAGGAGTGGGCGTAAACCGCTCAGCGGTAGCCTTGGGGCAGGATCCCGCTCATCTTACAGATCACCTTATCGATGGGGTGGATCCCACTAGTGTCACTTTCCGTTTTGAGCATGATGGGGTAACTCGTGCCGTCCTCAACTGGTTTGCCCTTCACCCCACGTCCCTTACCAATAAGAACACTCTGGTGTCTTCAGATAACAAGGGTTATGCGCAGTATCTCTTAGAGACGGTAGACCATGGGGTTGACCTGAATGCAGGGTCTGAAGATGATGCCTTTATCGCGGCTTTTGCCAATAGTAACACCGGTGATGTGTCACCCAATACATTCTTACAGCCGGGCTTGGGCCCTACTGATGACATGTTTACCAATCTCGAGATTCAGGGAACCAAACAAGCCGACGCGGTGCGCGCCCAGCTCGCTAGTTCCGGTACCCCGGTAGGGCAGGGGCTTGATTCACGCATCACCTACGTAGATTTTTCCAATATACAGGTGGAAGCTCAGTGGACGGGCACTGGGTACGCAGGCTCTACATGCAATGCTTCATTGGGCGCTGCCTTTGCCGCCGGCAGTGGCGAAGACGGTGCTGGTCCTGTTGGATTCAATGAGGGTGTTAACGCTAATAAGGTCTGGAGCGATTTTAACTGGTTAGCCTACAAGTCCTCTAAAAGCCTGAGCGATTGCCAGTACCCCAAAGCCAACTTGCTAGCTGTGCATGATATGGTGCAGCAGAAGCTGCCGGTCCAGGTGATGCGTTTTGGTAACTACTACCTGCTGGGTATGCCCGGTGAGCATAACGGGGCAGTTGGTGTGCAGTACCGCCAGGATATGGCTTCCCTTCTGGGGGTCAATGAGTCACAGATTATTGTGCAGGGCTACACCAATGCTTACAGCCACTATGTGACAACCCCGCAGGAATATGTTTCACAGCAGTATGAAGGCGGTGCTACCGTCTTCGGTATTAATACTATGGGGGCCTTCCGTCAGACCCTCAATACTGTAGCTACCTCCCTGCGCGATGGCACTGACCTGCCCCTGGGTGATAAACCTACTGTTCGTACTCCTATGAAGAGTGCGGTGGGTAAGGTCTGGTATGACGTGCCCGGTATCGGTCATTATTACGGTGAGGTTCTTACCCAGCCTGCTCATACAGATCGGGGCGAAACCGTTAGTGCGGTCTTTGTAGGTGCCCACCCTAACAACGATCAGCAGCTGAATTCTAGCTATCTTGAGGTGCAGCGTCTAGAGGGTGGTCAATGGGTGACCATCGCAGGTGATAATGATCCTGCCACCCGCTTTCACTGGAAGCGCCATCTGGCTGCTCAGTCCCGAGTGACTATCGAATGGCAGATTCCTGCTGAGACGGTTCCTGGTACTTATCGAATTCTCTATCATGGGGACTCTAAGAATGGGGCAGGAATCATTACCCCCTTTACTGGAACTACTCGTACGTTCATCGTTTATTAGGTCAGCATACTTGTGAAGGTGGGGACGCTGGCGTTTCGCTTCTTTATGCGAGGAAGGGGGATGCCCGCGTCCGCGCCTAGTGCGAGACTTAAGTGCCTGACATCACCTGTTTTAAAGGCTTAAAGCTGCCTGCTGAGACGTACTGGGGGTAGATTAAGCCCTTCTAACCAGCTAGAGTAGTAACCGGAGTACTTAGCAGTAGTATTTACTGCCCGCTCAGATAATGTCTGGGCAGTACATAAGAACCAATGGCAGAATGGACACCGTCCTTTGGCTTTGTTCGCCCGGGCTTCTAGCCCGAATAGCGATCTTGAGGCCTAAATGCCATTTTTTGTTGTGTCTGGGCACTCGCTAAGTCAGATAGTTTTTCTTTTGCGCTTATCCCAAGTGACAGAAGGCAAGTAAACCGGCACCCCCTAACGGGGGAGTCGATACCAAACGGAGAACAAGTGCCTACAATTCAGCAGTTGGTCCGTAAGGGCCGTGCACCCAAGGTCGTTAAGACCAAGGCGCCCGCACTTAAGGGCAACCCCATGAAGCGTGGCGTATGCACCCGTGTATACACCACCACCCCGAAGAAGCCGAACTCAGCACTGCGTAAGGTCGCACGTGTTAAGCTCAACGGCGGCGTCGAGGTTACC
>JAXFPK010000127.1:0-10473 GCA_034179845.1 Rothia sp. (in: high G+C Gram-positive bacteria)
TAACTTTCGCCGATGTGTCGGTGACGATTTTTAGGGAGAAACATGACGGTTAAAGCAATTCTTGCCCTGGGCTCTAATCTGGGGGACAGCAAAGAGACCTTGATTAAGGCGATTGTTGATATCTGCTCCCACGAAAAAATCACGGTGACTAAGATTTCCCCTATCGCCATCACCGAGGCTGTGGGAGGGCCCTCTGGGCAGCCTGACTACGCCAACATGGTGGTAGAGATTCAGACGAGCCTGCGGCCTTTCATGCTGCTGGAATACACCCAGCAGATTGAGCAGAAGCACCAGCGCACTCGTGATATTCGCTGGGGGCCGCGCACCTTGGACATTGACATTATCGACATCGCCTCCCTTGAAATGGATGACCCCGATTTGACCCTGCCGCACCCGCGGGCGGCAGAGCGCGCCTTTGTGCTAGAGCCTTGGGCCCGCATGGATCCCTCCGCCTTGCTTCTTGGCTCTTCGGTGCGTCAGCTGGCAGATAAAGCGGCGGACGCCGGAGGAATCCGTGAGTTCCACCCCGCACCGGTGGCCTGCGCATGAGGCTAAGAAGCCGGGCCTTGGCCCTCCTTGCGGGTATCGGCCTTGCCGGTGGGGCTACCCTTAACCTGGTGAGCATACGTTTGGGTGGCCCTGAGCTTTCTCTGCCGGCTCTTACCGTGGTTGTTGCTCTGGTTGTGGGGGGTGTGGCTCTTTATTTTGCCCGGCAAGTGTATAGGTTTAGTCGGGTTGAAACCCGTAAAGATGCTGGCTCTATGACTGCGCTGACGGCTGCCCGGGTGGCGGTCTTTGCCCAGGCGCTGGCCCTGACTGGGGCTCTAGTGGCTGGCTGGCAGCTTGCGATAGTTGTTCACCAGCTGGGGCTGGTGTCTGTGAGGGCTACTGTTCACCCCCTGGTTGAGAGCCTGCTTGCCCTGGCCGGTGGTCTTATCATGCTGGTTGCCGGTGTGCTTGCGGAGAGCTGGTGCAAGGTTCCTCCTGGAGATGAGGACGCCGGCGGCGGGGTGAGCGGCATCAGTCCGCAGGCTGGCCCTCTGGCCCGTAATAAGCCCGATGCCTCTTCCTAACGATTTTAAGAATCATACGTAACTAGAAAGCATTATGAACGAGTCGAAATACACCACCCCTGTCTCTTCCAGTAACCTTCCTGTTGATTCTGGGCAGGAGGTGCCACGGTTTACCGCTACTTTGCCTCCCTTGGATTGTGATGGGTTGGGTAAGCAGAGCATCGACCTGCCTGAGGTGATCTGGAAGCGAGTTTCGCCTAAGTATGTTCGTGTCAAGCTCATTACTTCTTTGGTATGGTCGCTTATTCTGTTGGGTCTGGTGTCCCTGCCGCTGGTGATGACTCTTGTGGTTCAGAGCTGGAACTGGGCTCCTTGGGTTTACTGGGGGCTACCTGCCCTGGTGCTGGTGTGGCGGATCTGGTCGCTGGTGCTGGTCAAGCGCCGGGTGCAGGCTATTGGCTACAGTGAGCGCGCTGACCACCTGCTCAAGTGTTCTGGTCTGCTTTTCCGTTCGGTCACTGCCGTACCTTATGGGCGTATTCAGTATGTTGATGTTTCTTCTGGGCCTTTACAGAGTGCTTTGTCCTTGGCCAGTGTTGAGGTGAAAACTGCGGCTAACAGTATCATTATCCCTGGTCTGGCGAAGAGTGATGCTGATCAGCTCCGTGAGGTGCTCACTGACCTGTCCGATGCCAGGATGGCTGGTCTCTAAATGAGTGAACAGACATCCACCTCAGATTCACAGGCTGTTTCTACCGATATCACTGCGGCTGAAGAAGCCGCCCTGACCTGGCGCCGGGCCCACCCGCTTTCGCCTCTGGTGCGGGCCTGGTTCACTATCCTGATTTTTGGGTACATCATAGCTAATAACCTGGTGGAGGATTTTTTCACCGGCGAAGAGCCCCTTGATTTGCGTGAATTTGGGCAACATGGTCCACCAGATACTGGTTTTCTTTCTTGGACCAGCATCTTTGGCAGCTTCTGGTTCCTGGCGGTACTTGCTCTCTTTTTCTTGGTTCTCCTGCTGCCTTTCTTCTTAACCTGGTTCTTTTACCGGTTCGCAGTTAGTGAGCGCAATGTCTACATCAAGAGCGGTATGCTCTTCAAAACTGAGCGTAAGGCCCGGCTGGATCGGGTGCAGTCTATCGACATTAACCGCCCGCTCACGGCCCGGCTGCTGGGTTTAGCTGAGCTTAAGTTTGATGTGGCAGACGGTGATTCGTCTGCCCTGCGGGTGCAGTTCCTCAAGTATGCGGACGCCCGTGCCCTGCGCGAGCAGCTCCTGGGCCAGGTGCGTACCCTTAAAGCTGAGAAGGCAGATTCTTCGGCTGCGGCGTCCGCCCCGGTTGAGCAGCCTGCCCACCGTGATATGGCTGGGCGCTTGGGCAATCACTTGAGCGAGAATTTTCTGGGAGTTAAGGACGCCGGTGAGCAGCTGGTTGTTAAGGTTCCGGTGGGCAGGCTTCTCGGGTCGATGGTGCTGAGTGCAGGCCGGATCGTAGGTTTGCTCTTTTTGCTGGCTGTTGGCGGTTTTAGCCTCCTGTGGGGTGAAGGCCTATCCCTGGGGGCTCTCTTTGCGTCGAATGTGGCGATTATTTTGGCTCTCGTCTCTAGTGCCTGGAAGCGTTTTAATACTGGTTTCAACTTTTCACTGTCTACCAGCCCGGACGGTTTGAAAACCCGGTTTGGTTTTACCGATACCACCACCCAGACCCTACCTGAGGGGCGTATTCAGCGTATTGAGGTGGTGCAGCCGCTACTGTGGCGTATGGCCGGCTGGTACCGGGTTGAGGTGACCTTGTTGGGTAAGGGCGCTGAGCAGGGTGAGTTCGCTGGGGAGCTGCTGCCGGTAGGCACTCTTGATGATGTTTTTCGGGTGCTGCCCCTGGTTCTTCCTGCCCAGCAGGACGGTGGTGTTTCACCTGATCAGCTCCATGCGGGTTTGAACGGGTCGGGCGCTGATTGCGGGTTTACTGTTTCTCCCCGGAGTGCTCGTTTCTTTGATTGGTGGACCTACCGCCGTAACGGTTTTGCGGTAACTCCCTTGCTTTTGCTGGTTCGCGCCGGCCGCTGGGTGCGCCGCCTGTCTTTTGTGCCCCACCGTAAGGTGCAGAGCTTTGAGCTGTCCCAGGGTCCCTTGCAGAAGCGGGCTGGGCTGGCCCACCTCTCCTTGCGGATTGCTGGGGGAACCCTGTCCACCTCCGTGCATAATGCGGATGCCGAGGTCGCCCGCGCTCTGACCGTCCGCCTGGCCCAGATGGGAGTTGTACTGGCAACGGAATCTGCGGACGCTGGGGCAAATCCAGGAGCGTCTGTTTAGAACCGAGCACCTGCTTCACCCCATTCTTTCTCTCTTTACCCCGAGATAATCTCTAGGGTGAAGAGAGAAAGAATAGGGCTTTAGAGGGACCGGTAAACTAGCAGGCAGGACGCAGACAGAAAGGGCCCCATGCAGAGCACCCATCACCTCAAGCCCGCCCGCCTGGGCATCGGTGTCATCTCAGCCGGTAAGGTAGGGGCCGTACTCGGTGCAGCCCTGCGCGCCGCCGGCCACCTGATTACCGGCGTCCACGCCGTCTCAGAAGCCTCCCGCACCCGCGCCGAAGCCCTACTGCCGGGCGTCCCCATCTCGACCATTCCCGAGATTATTACCACCAGCGAGGTGGTACTCCTAGCCGTGCCCGATGATGCCCTAGCCGACCTGGTCAAAGGCATCGCCCAAACTGACCGCTGGCGGCCGGGCCAAATCCTGATTCACACCTCCGGGCTCCACGGAACCACAATCCTAGCCCCAGCCACCGCCCAAGGAGCTATCGGCCTGGCCATCCACCCGGCCATGACCTTCACCGGCCTCTCCCTAGACCTGACCCGCCTGACAAACACTAGCTTTGGCGTCACCGGCCCAGCTCCCTTCACCCCCATAGCCCAAGCCCTAGTCGTTGAAATGGGGGCAGAGCCCGTCCTCATAGCCGAAGGCGACAGGCCCCTGTACCACGCAGCCCTCTCACACGCCTCTAGCCACCTGATCACCGCCACCGGCCAGGCTCTGCAAATCCTGACCTCCATCGGCATTGAAAACCCAGCCCGCTACCTTGAACCCCTCCTCAGAGCCTCCCTCGATAACGCCCTAGCCAACGCCGACAGCGCCCTAACCGGCCCCATCGCCCGCGCAGACGCCCACACCGTAGCCGCCCACGCCCAAACCCTAGCCAGCTACGCACTAGAAGAAAACGCGGACGACATCAAAACCGCCTACCTGGCACTAGCCCGCGCCACCGCCCAGCGCGCCCACAGCCGCGGAGCCCTCACCGATGAGAGCTACCATGCTGTGCTTCAAGCCCTGGCCGGGTAAACTGGGAGGGCGCAAAACACGAAAGGACCCCTCACCACCGTGACGAGTCAAACCCCTATCGCACACACCATCACCGAGCTCGGCAACGAAATGCTCCTGGCCCTCACCGCCGCCAGTCGCCGTCGAGCCACCGGCGAAACCTCCACCACAGCCAAACCCCTCACCGTAGGCTATGTTGCCAGCATGGGAGCCCTCCACGAAGGGCACGCCGCTTTAATTCGCCGTGCCCGCGAACAAAACGATGTAGTAGTGCTCTCCATCTTCGTCAACCCCCTACAATTTGGCCCCAACGAAGACTACGATAACTACCCGCGCACCCTTGAAGCAGACACCGCCCTAGCGACCGAAGCAGGCGCAGACATCATCTTCGCCCCCACCCTCGAAGAAATGTACCCCGACGGCAACCCCAAAATCACCGTCATCTCAGGCAAACTAGGGAACCTCTTTGAAGGTAAAACCCGCCCCGGCCACTTCGACGGGGTGCTCACCGTCATCAACAAGTTCTTCAACATCCTCAAACCCCTGGTAGGGGAGCACACCCTCAAAGCCTACTTCGGGAAAAAGGACGCCCAACAGGTAGCTTTAATCCAGCGCATGGTCAAAGACTTCAACCACGATGTAATCATCAAACCCGTCCCCACCGTACGCGCAGACGACGGGCTAGCCCTCTCATCCCGCAACCAGCACCTGAAAGCCGAAGAACGTGAAGCAGGCCTAGTGCTCTCCCGAACCCTAGCAACCCTGCGCGAAAAATACATTACCGGCAGCCTAAGCGCCGAAGATATCGCCCAGGCCCGCACCACCATCGACACCACCGACGGGGTACGCCTGGACTACCTAGAAATTGTCGATGCCGAGACCTTCGAAGCCCCCCAAAGTGACCAAGCACGTGTGCTAGCGCTCGCTGCAGCCTACGTTGGTTCTAACCGCCTCATCGATAACATGGAAATCAACTAAGACCTCTACACCCGACCTAAGAATAGGCACATCATTGACTGAACAGGGCAAGACCCCCGCTGCAACCCCCGCCTCTGACCACGGCGTCTCCGAGCAGATGCAGATTCGCTTAGAGAAGCGAACCAAGCTCCTTGAATCTGGGCGTGAAGCCTACCCGGTAGGCGTCCCCGTCACTCACACCATCACCGAAATCCGTGAAAAGTATGACGGTCAGCTCGAAGCAGACCAGACCACCGGCGATATCGTTGGTGTAGCTGGCCGCGTGGTGTTCGTCCGTAACACCGGTAAGCTCTGCTTTGCCTCCCTCCAGCAGGGCAACGGTACCCGTATCCAGGCCATGATTTCTTTGGCCGGTGCAGGTGAAGAGGCCCTGGCCGACTGGAAGGCCCTGGTTGATTTGGGCGACCACGTCTTTGTTAAGGGCGAGGTTATTTCTTCTCGCCGTGGGGAGCTTTCCATCATGGTGGAACAGTGGCAGATGGTTTCTAAGGCTCTGCGCCCCATGCCCAACCTGCACTCTGACCTGAACGAAGAGACCCGCGTGCGCCAGCGCTACCTTGATTTGATGGTGCGCGATGAGGCCCGCGATCTGGTCATTAAGCGCGCCAAGATTACCCAGACGGTACGCAACGTGCTGAACAATCACGGTTACATTGAGCTAGAAACCCCCATCTTGCAGCTCATTCACGGTGGCGCGGCAGCCCGCCCCTTTGAAACCCACCTGAACGCTTTTGACCAGCCCATGACCTTGCGTATCGCTACTGAGCTTTTCCTCAAGCGTGCCGAGGTGGGCGGCCTGGAACGCGTCTATGAGATTGGCCGTGTTTTCCGCAACGAGGGCGTAGATTCTACGCACAGCCCCGAATTCACCACCCTGGAATGCTACGAGGCCTATGCTGACCAGTTTGTTATGGCTAAGCGTATGCAGGAAATCATTATGGCCTGCGCTGACGCTGTGGGTGTGCATCAGATTGAAACTGAGGCTGGCACCATTGACCTGAGTGGTGAGTGGAAGTGGCTGGGTGTTTACCCTGGTCTTTCTGAGGCGGTGGGTGTTGAGATTACCCCTGCCACCACCGTAGAAGAATTACGCGCTATTGCGCAGCAGCACGAGGTTGCTTTTGACCCCAAGTGGGACGCTGAGAAGCTGGTCGTGGAGCTCTTTGGGGAAATTGTTGAGCCCACCCTCATTAACCCCACTTTTGTCTACAACTACCCGCCTTCTGCGCAGCCTCTGGCCCGCCAGCACCGCTCTGAAGCTAACCTCATTGAGGCTTGGGATCTCATTATCGGCGGTATGGAGCGAGGCACTGCCTTCTCTGAGCTGATTGACCCCGTTATTCAGCGTGAGCGCCTGACTGAGCAGTCTAAGCTGGCTGCCGGTGGTGATGATGAAGCAATGCAGCTAGATGAGGACTTCCTACGTGCCCTCGAATATGGTGCGCCTCCCATGGGTGGCCTGGGCCTGGGTATTGACCGTCTGATCATGCTCTTTACTGGTGTAGGTATTCGCGAAACTATTCTCTTCCCGCTGATGAAGCCTGAAGCTGAGTAAGACGTCCTTACCTTATCTAGCCCGCCTGGCAGTGTGCCAGGCGGGCTTTTCTCTGCAATTTAATGTGGGCTATATAGGGGCTCTTATGTGGGTTATCTGGGGTAGATTGGAGAAAGCATAAACTCTGGAAAGGTAAAGGTGAGATGGAATTTCTGATTGGTTTGGTTCCCTCAATTGGCGCGGGCTTGGTACTTTATTTTATTTTGCGTTGGATGAACCGTGCTGACCGTGCGGAACGCGCTGCACGGCAGGAAACTGAGAAGGACGCTGAAGCCTGGTATTGTTCTGTGAAAAACTCGGAAGGAACCCGTGACCCTTTTGGTTCGTCAGAAACTAAATAAAACTCTTCTTGTCCTCTAAAGAGTGATTTATTTCCCTTTTGCGAAAATAATATGTACTATTTATTTTAGTCATCCAGGGTGACTCACTCGATTACGTGCCCCACAGAAAAGGGTAGAGGCGGATTATCCTCTTATATGTCTTTCCCTGCTCGAAACACGTTTGAGTGCATATTCCCTAAACACCCTCATTCCAAGGAGAAAAATAATGGCTCAGAAGGTCAAGATTATTCTTGAAGACGACATCGACGGCGGCCCCGCAGAAGAAACCGTGCGTTTCGGTCTAGATGGCGGCCAGTTTGAAATTGATCTTTCAAGCGCTAATGCTGCTCGTTTACGTGACGCTCTTCGTCCTTTTGTTTCTAAGGCTCGTCGCGCTCAGGGCGCCCAGCGTACTTCCGGCCGTCCTGCTGGTTCACGCACTACCGTTAAGCGCAACCCCGAAATTGCTGCAATCCGTAAGTGGGCGCAGGAAAACGGTCACGAGGTTTCTAGCCGCGGTCGTATCCAGCAGCACATTCAGGACGCCTACTACAAGGCTATGAGCAAAGAAAGCAAATAAATACGTTTCTTGTCTCTTATGAGGGCGGAACTCGCTGAGCGGGTTCCGCCCTCATTGTTTATAGGTGGCAGATACGGTGCATGAAGAGAAGAAATAGCTACTCTTGGGCTGGGGGTTTCCCTTGCTGCGAACACCATTCATTCCGTGGCGAACAGGGCCACGCAGGCTTAGAAACGCGCGTAATCTTTTGGGTAATAGTAAGTTTCCAAGGAGTGTTCAATGTTTGAACGGTTTACCGACCGCGCCCGACGCGTCATCGTGCTTGCCCAAGAAGAAGCACGCATGCTGAACCACAACTACATCGGCACCGAACACGTTTTGCTCGGTCTGATTCATGAGGGCGAAGGTATCGCAGCGCGCGCTCTTGAGTCCCTCGGTGTTAATCTCACCGGCGTGCGTGAGCAGGTGCAGGACATTATCGGTTCTGGCCCTCAGGCCTCCAGCGGTCATATTCCTTTTACCCCGCGCGCTAAGAAGGTTCTTGAACTGTCCATGCGTGAGGCTATTCAGCTGAACCACGGCTACATTGGCACTGAGCACATTCTGCTGGGTATGGTGCGGACGAATGAGGGCGTGGGAAACCAGATTTTGACCAAGCTGGGCGCTGAGCCTGCTAAGGTACGCCAGACCGTCATGGATTTGATCTCCGGCTACCCCGGTAATAACAACGGTGAAGGCGGCAAGGAAACCGCCGGTGTTGGTGCGGGTAACTCCCGTGAGGGCACCCCTGCTGGCTCTGCCATTCTTGACCAGTTCGGCCGTAACCTCACCGCTGCGGCGCGTGAGGGCAAGCTTGACCCTGTGATTGGTCGCCATAAGGAGATGGAACGCGTTATGCAGGTGCTCTCTCGCCGTACCAAGAACAACCCTGTGCTGATTGGCGAGCCCGGTGTGGGTAAGACCGCTGTGGCTGAAGGTTTGGCTCAGGCGATTGTGCACGGGGACGTACCTGAAACCCTCAAAGACAAGCACCTCTACACCCTGGACTTGGGTTCCATGGTGGCAGGTTCACGCTACCGCGGTGACTTTGAAGAGCGCATGAAGAAGGTGCTGAAGGAAATCCGCAACCGCGGTGACATCATCCTTTTCATCGATGAGATTCACACCCTGGTGGGTGCTGGTGCCGCTGAGGGTGCTATCGACGCGGCCTCCATTCTCAAGCCCATGCTGGCCCGCGGCGAACTGCAGACCATTGGTGCGACTACTCTCGATGAGTACCGCAAGAACATTGAAAAGGACCCGGCCCTGGAGCGTCGATTCCAACCTATCCAGGTGGATGAGCCGAGCCCTGAATTGGCTGTTGAAATCCTCAAGGGTCTGCGCGATAAGTACGAGGCTCACCACCGTGTGACCATCTCAGATGAGGCCTTGGAAACCGCCGTTAACCTGGCCCACCGTTACATCTCTGACCGCTTCCTGCCCGATAAGGCTGTTGACCTGGTTGACGAGGCCGGTGCCCGCCTGCGTATTAAGCGTATGACCGCTCCGCCTGAAATCAAGGTGCTTGAAGAGCGCATTGCTAAGCTCAAGGGCGAGAAGGAAGAAGCCATTGCAGCTAACGAGTTCGAGAAGGCAGCTAACCTGCGCGATAAGGAGCAGAAGCTGGTTGCTGAGAAGGACGAGGCTGAGAAGCAGTGGCGGAATGCCGGTGACGCTTTTGGTGAGGTAACCCCTGAGGTTATTGCTGACGTCCTGGCCTTCTCTACCGGTGTTCCGGTCTACAAGATTACTGAGGAAGAATCTGGCCGTCTGCTCAAGATGGAAGAGGAGTTGCACAAGCGCGTCATTGGCCAGGAGAACGCCATTAAGGCTCTCTCTCGTTCAATTCGCCGTACCCGTGCCGGTCTTAAGGACCCCAAGCGCCCCGGTGGTTCTTTCATCTTTGCTGGCCCCACTGGTGTGGGTAAGACTGAGCTGGCTAAGGCCTTGGCTGAGTTCCTCTTTGGTGATGAGGACGCCCTTATCACTCTGGATATGTCGGAGTACCAGGAGAAGCACACCGTTTCTCGTCTCTTCGGTGCCCCTCCCGGCTATGTGGGCTACGAGGAGGGTGGCCAGCTGACTGAGAAGGTACGCCGTAAACCTTTCTCTGTGGTGCTCTTTGACGAGGTTGAAAAGGCTCACGCTGATCTCTTCAACTCTCTGCTGCAGATTCTGGAAGATGGACGCTTGACCGACTCCCAGGGCCGCGTGGTGGACTTCAAGAACACCGTCATTATCATGACCACCAACCTGGGCTCGCGCGAAATGGCTCGCCGTGTACCTGTGGGCTTCCAGCAGGTGGGCGATGAGCAGGGTTCTTACGAGCGTATGCAGGGCCGGGTGATGGAGTCTTTGAAGGAGCACTTCCGCCCCGAGTTCCTAAACCGTGTGGATGACATCATCGTCTTCCCCCAGCTTTCTGAGTCTGAGATTTTGCAGATTGTTGACCTCTTTGTTGCCCGCCTGGCTAAGCGCCTGGCCGAGCAGGATATGTCGATTGAGCTGACCGATAAGGCCAAGGCTCTCATGGCAGCTAAGGGCTATGACCCCTCTATGGGTGCCCGCCCGCTGCGCCGGGAGATGCAGCGCAACCTGGAGGACCCGCTCTCTGAGAAGATCCTCTTCGGTGAGATTAAGTCCGGTGAGAAGATCACTGTGGACGTTGAGGGCGAGGGAGACCTGGCTAAGTTCACTTTCTCCTCTGCCCCCTTGGG
>JAXFPK010000032.1:0-6150 GCA_034179845.1 Rothia sp. (in: high G+C Gram-positive bacteria)
TTGCCTCCCTAGCGTGGTGGGGCTAAAAAATAACCGAGTGTGGTTGAGCAGCTTAAAATCTACTCAACCACACTACTGAAAGAAGCTGGGTGCTCCCGGAGTGCTCTTCTGGGGCTTGCTGAGGTGCAGGTCAGAGCTGACCGTTTAGGGGTTTATGCTGACCGTTTAGGGGTTTATAGTGCCTAGCGGTTTTTCTGCTCATCGACTGTGGTGCGCAAGGCAGCGCCCTTATTCATGGCTACCTGGCGCAGGGAAGCGGCGAACTCTAGGAGGTCGGTTCGTACCTGGCGGGAGAAATCACTGTCACCGGAGCCGAGCATGCGCAGGGCCAGTAGGCCGGCGTTACGGGCACCGTTGATAGAGACGGTAGCGACGGGCACACCGGCAGGCATCTGCACGATGGAGAGCAGCGAATCCATGCCGTCAAGGGACTTGAGTTTGACCGGCACACCGATAACAGGCAGGGGAGTGACCGAGGCCAACATGCCGGGTAGGTGGGCTGCGCCGCCAGCACCGGCAATGATAATACGGATCCCGCGGTCTGCTGCTTCGCGCCCGTAAGCGATCATGTCTTCGGGCATACGGTGGGCAGAGACAACGTCAGCTTCGTAGGGGATGCCAAATTCTTCAAGCACCTGGGCAGCGGCTTCCATGACCGGCCAGTCTGAGTCTGAGCCCATCACAATGCCGACAATAGGCTGGGTTGAGTCGTAGGGGGAGGTCATAGTGCTCCTTGAAGGTAGGGGTGGGGTGCGGACGTCCGCCCCTACACAGGTGGGGCGGGGCGAGCCTGCCAAGTTATGCCTAGGCAGGGCCGTCGGTGAGCAGGGACGCTGCTTCGGTGGCCTGCTGACGCAAGGCAGCAAGGTCATCTGCTGCACCGGTCATATTGATATGACCAATCTTGCGACCAGGCTTGACGGCCTTACCGTAGTAGTGAACCTTAGCTGCCGGGTACTTTTCCATAAGCTGCGGGTAGGCGGCGAAGATATCGTCGTTTGCTCCACCCAAGAAGTTCTTCATCAAGGCTACTTGACCCTTAATCTCAGTGCTGCCCAGGGGGTAGTTAGCCACGGCTCGAAGATGCTGTTCAAACTGGCTGGTGACTGAGCCATCCTGCGTCCAGTGACCGGAGTTATGCGGGCGCATAGCGAACTCGTTAATGAGGAAGCCAGCCTCAGAGCCAGGAACCTCAAAGAGCTCAGCGGCCATCACACCGGTAACACCTAGCTCAGCTGCTACCATAAGGGCGGCGGCCTGGGCTGCTTCTGCCACCTCAGGGGTGATACCGGGGGCAGGGGCAATGACCTCATCACAGACGGAATTGACCTGAAGAGACTCAGCCACAGGCCAGGCTACAACTTGGCCTGAATCGCGGCGGGCTACCAGGGCAGAAAGCTCACGGGTAAAGGGCACCTTCTCTTCAACCAGCAGGGCCGAAAAATCGGTGCGGTCAGGGAGCTGCTCGAACCAGGGGCTTGCTGCGGTGCGGGCTTCCTGCTCATCATCGAGCACCATGACGCCCTTACCGTCATAGCCACCTCGCGGAGTTTTCAGCACCACCGGCCAGCCATTTTCGCTGCCGAAGAGAAGAAGCTCATCGAGAGTGCGAACCTCAGCCCAGCGAGGGTTAGGCAGGCCCAGGCGGTCAACAGCCTTGCGCATCTCAATTTTGTCCTGGGCATGAACCAGGGCATCGGGGCGGGGCTGCACATTAACACCCTCAGCCATCAGACGCTGCAAAAAATCGGTGGGCACATGCTCATGGTCGAAAGTCAGCACATCAACATGGCGGGCAAACTCTAACAGGGTTTCATAATCACGGTAATCACCGACAGGGGCGAAAGGCACAGCCTGGCGGGCGCAGACGTCCTCGCTCTCAGCCAGAATACGAAGGTCAAAGCCAAGCTCAGTGGCGGCGGGCGCCATCATACGCGCCAGCTGGCCGCCACCTACAACACCAATTTTGGGTCCAGTCATAGGGTAAGTCACACCCACTAGGCTACCTGGGTGTAGGGTGCTTGTAAAAGTCTGAGCTATATACTGTACAAGCTACAGGTAACCGAGCAGTTCCCACCCTAGAGGGGGCCTGCCCCCTCAACTGACTAGGGAGAGAAAACATGACTTCGCTAAAAGAGCGTCTCGCTGCCCTCTGGCATAGCCACGGCCGAGAAGTAATGCAGTTTCTCAGCGTTGGCGGCATGGCCTTTATCATCAACTCAGCGGTGACCTGGACGCTCATGCACTCCATCTTCTCCGATGGGCACGCTAAGGCCAAGGTCGTAGCTGGCATTGTCGCCACCATCTTCTCCTGGGTGGCAAACCGCCTCTGGACCTTCCGCGAAAAACGCACCGGCAACAAGGTGCGCGAGGCCATTGAATTCGGCCTCGTCAACGCCGTCGGTATCGGTGTTGAGGCTTCTTGCGTACTCTTTAGCGTCTATGTGCTAGGGCTCACCAGCCCCCAAGCATCCTTCATCTCAGGCACCATTATTGGCACCATCTTGGGCACCATCGTGCGCTACTTCCTCTACAAATTCTGGGTCTTCTCCCAGAGCAAGAACCATAGCGAAAACAAAACCACTGAAGAAAAGCGGGCCGACCTCATTGAAGAGGCCACCCAAATTATGACAGGCTCCCTACCCGTTATTGAGACGGCAAAGACCGGGCCCGCTCATCGCCCAAAACTCGACTAAAACGCTCCTGATTCCAGGCCACCGCCGGGTCAAGCATAAGAGCTGCCCGGCCCGAAGCCATCACCGCCAGGGCCTTCTCCAGGTAGACGGCATCAAAATGCTCACCCGGAACCTGTAGGGCCGCCACCTCAGCCTCGAACTGAGTGTTCAGAGCTACAGCCTCTTGAACAAGCTGGCCCATCAGACTCCCATAGCTAGACCCCTCCCAGGCCTGATCCTGCGCACCAGGAGCCGCCCAACCCACATAAACATCAGGGTGCGAGCGCACCTCAGCCGCATAATCAATAACCTCTGCCGGTAGTTGCCCCATAAAACGAGGAGTTAGCGGCTCAGCGGCCACCGCAAGAAGATAATCCTCATCTGCGCCCTCTAGCTCTGCGGGGTCAAAGGCTGCACGGACGTCCGCCCCCGCCTGCTGCCCCCAGGCCAAGGTAGCCCCCACCCGCAGGGCAGCGACCGCCAAAACCAGTGACCGCCAGTGCAGGCGCTGGGGCAGAACTATGAGGGAACCGGGTTCAACCTCGCACTCGTCCACCCAAAAGTTAGCGGTCTTGGCCACCCAGTTATCAAAGACCCGCCCTGAAAGTTCGATGCGTTCGCCGGGGGTCGAGTACCAGAGCAGGGTGGGGTGTTGCCGCTGAGCTAAATGGGCCATGAATTGGGGGAAGGAAGAGCCGGTGTAGGTAGATGTTGCTGTCATTCTCCTTACTCTAGGGCAGCATCTGTTCTAGGGCTAGCGGCCAGCTCGGCGGGGGTAAATGCATATACCACAGTGAAACGCAAATTTTTGTGAGAAAATCTCGTGTAATGAAGATTTTTTAATCTCAGCTTGACGAATAGGCCTTTACACGCGTGTAATTAGGTGCAGGGAAATTTTTATTCTGTCCTCTGTTTGGGATATGAAAGGGAAGAATATGGGCCTCCACAGCCGCCTGCCTCAGGGCGCTGCAGGGCGCACGCCTGATGTGGCCCAGCACCACACTATGCACTTTGCCCAGTATTTAGAAGACCAGGCTACTGCCTTGCTCAATGACACCGCCCCCAAAAGCCACGGTTGCGCAAGCACGCTTGCCTCTAGCTCAGCTACCGATGCCTCACCCGCTGGTGCGTCATCGACCGACGTCTCAGCTGCTGATTCCGATAACCTCTCCCTCTGGCAGCAGGCCGCCGGTATCTACAGCACCGATGGGGATGACGGTGAACTATCCTGGCAGGCAGATGCTCTCTGCGCCCAGACCGACCCCGAGGCTTTCTTCCCTGAAAAGGGCGGATCCACCCGCGACGCTAAACGTGTATGCAGCGAATGCCCCGTTCGTCAGGCCTGCCTAGAATACGCCATGGAAAATGATGAGCGCTTCGGTATCTGGGGTGGCTTATCAGAGCGTGAACGCCGCCGCCTCCGCAAGCAAGCTATCTAAGAAAGAAGGGCTTGATTCATGGCAACCTCCCGCCAGTGCTCACGCCAAACCTGCCAGCGTGAGGCTGTTTTCACGCTCACCTACGCCTATGCCCAGTCCACCGCTGTGATTGGCCCGCTCTCAGTCCACAGAGAGCCCCACGCCTACGACTTGTGCGAATTTCATGCTGACCGTCTCACCGCCCCGCAAGGCTGGGAGGTGGTGCGCTTGGACGCCCCTGCCACCAGCTCTGAGGAAGAGCAGCAGGAAGATGCCTCCTACCCACCGCTGCGGTCAGTCTAAAAACTGAACCAGCACAACCCGTTGGCCCCTGACCAACGGGTTTTTGTAATTGCTGTATCAAAAACAGCCCCTATCCGATAAACTTTGACGAGCACACAACACACTTGCGCCTGTAGTACGTGATATAAGGAAGAAAAGTTCGTGGTCAACCCCCTCAACACAGCCAGCCGAGAGGCCTTCACCCGTCGGTCTTTCGTAACCGTCGGAGCCCTGGGCACCGTAGCACTTGCCGCCTGCTCCACCTCAGAGAGCGCCAGACCCAGCAGCGAAACCAGCAGCGCCAGCGCCACACCCAGCCCCACGCCCACCGTCAAATTCCTCGGTACCATAGAGGTCTCCCCCGCCCTCGATGAGATTGAGATTAACCCTCTCGAAACCGTCACCGTCACTACCGCTGATTCAACCCTCACCAAGGTCACCGTCACCACCGCAAAGGGCGAGGAACTTGCCGGTGAGCTGGCAGCAGATGGCAAGAGTTGGGCTTCTACCGACCGCATGCTCTTTCACCGTGACTACACCGTACGATGGGAAGCCACAGATGCCGCAGGGACTAAGGGCAGCGGCAAGAGCACTTTCTCTACCGTCTCAGCCGCCTACGAAGTAGACACCCGCCTCAACATCGAAGAGGGCGCCAGCTACGGTATTGGTAAGATCATCCAGTTCAACTTCTCCGAGCCGATTCTTAACAAGGCTGAGGTCGAAAAGCGCATCACCATTAAGGGCGGCGGCGACCAGGCTGGCAAGTTCCGCTGGTACAACGACTACATGGTGCGCTACCGCCCCGAAGACAAGTGGGCCACTAACTCCACTATCTCCATCACCGTAGACATTTTTGGTCTGGATGTGGGTAACGGCATGATCGGTAACCACACTACTACCTATACCTTCAAGACCTGGAACAAGCGCTACGCCTTGGCCGATAACAACACCAAGACCATCAAAATGTATGTTGATGACGCCCTGGTGCGAGAAGCCCCCATTACTTTAGGAAACGCCGACTGGCCCTCAGTGGTCGGTCAGCTAGTAATTATTGAGCAGGCTGAGAGCTACTACTTTAACCCCGGCTCTCTGAACCTAACCGTCAACGACCCTCACTACTATGAGCCTTTCTGGGCCTCTTGGACCTCCCGCCTGACCGCTGGCGGCGTCTTTGTTCATCAGGCTCTGCCTTCTGCCTGGTCCTCGGTGGGCGTTGTTAACGTCTCCCACGGCTGCATTGGTCTGCTACCTGAAGACGCCAAGTTCTTCTATAACACCTTTGGAGTGGGCGATGTGGTAGAGACCGTCAATACCGGCTACCCCCAGGCTGACCCTGATGATGGCTACGGCGACTGGAATATTCCTTTTGCCAACTATCATGACTCTAACTGGAAGGGTAACTGGTAATACCAGTGCCCTTGCTGTCATAGTGTAGAAAGCTCCCGCCCTTTAGCACTGTTCCCCGGTGCTGAGGCGGGAGTTTTTGCTTTCTACCGCGTAGAATACACAGGCAGATGCACCCCGTATAGATCTTGGGAGGAAACCCGCCGTGGCCCAACAGCCTGACCAGAACCAGGAGTGGAAGAAACTCAGTCCCGCTCTCACCCCACCCAAGGCCGATAGCTTACTGTCAGCCCGCTGGGCTGAACGCGGTATTCACATCCCCGCTAGTACCTCCACCAGCTCATCTGAAACCAACCAGACAGAGGCAGAATCAGGGAAAGATACTCCCCCTGAAACCGCCCCATGGACCTCAACCCTGGCGACGGTAAAGA
>JAXFPK010000083.1:0-3677 GCA_034179845.1 Rothia sp. (in: high G+C Gram-positive bacteria)
CAGATACTGTCGACGTGATCCACCCAGGCTATAAGGCTAAACCCGAAGGCTGCTAGCAACGATGGCCAAACTGGCGCCCCGAAGACTAGGCGCTTGGTTGTGGAGCTAGTCATGAGTGGTTCTCTCGATGGGGTGGTAGCCGGTCATGACCCAACGGCTAAATGTGAAAGCCAGGGCGATAATGGCAATTAGGCGCCAGGTCTCCTGCGCATTGCCATTAATTGCGGGCTCTAAAAGAGCAATGATGGCAATCATATAAATCAGATTGCTCGCTATCTTGTAGCTGGGTTTGATGTCGGAGGGGGCAGTCTGCGCGGGCTGGCGCGCAAACACGAAACTGTACGTCATGACGCAACCGAGCCCCACAAACATTAGCGGGTAAAGCTCGTACAGGATAGCGGCTGCCACGAATGATGCTCCTATGGTGTAGAGCAGGGTTGGTGCCCAGCGGTTGCCGATACGTTCCTCGTGGGTGTAGGGCGCGGACGCCTGCTGCACGGCCGGGCGGGACTGGGTGGTCTGTTCGGTCATGGGAATCTCCTCCTTGAGATTTCTACCATTGTAGAACTGTAGGTTCTAGTCATGCTAGAGTTGCCTGCTATTTGTTGTTGGGTATGACGGGTTTGCTCTTATGAATCCAGGGCATCGCGAACCGGGCCGCCAGGGTGAGGGCGCCAAAGCTGCTGATGAGGGTTGCAATGTTTGACCAGGTGTCTATTTCTGGCTCGGTGAGAATAAGCCATATCAGGGTAAAGAACCAGATGACAAGAGTTACGAGGAAGAGAACGGTGTAGCTGGTGCGGGTGTATGTTTCGATACGGTCATATTTGAGTTTGGACTGGTCTTGCGTGTACCAGATGGGGATGAATATGAGCGGGAAGAGCCCAGCTAAGTAGCCGTGTCTTGCAAGTATGACGGCGAGCATGCCTGTGTATATGGCTGCGAGCAGAAGGGAAGGCTTCCAGGGTGCTCCATTGGCCTGGTAGCCAACTTTTTCGGCGGTCTGTAAGGGTGTTGTCATGACGGTAACCTCCTTGTTGTCTGCCTACTCCACCCAATTGTGTCATTGCTTACTATTTGGGAGGATAGAGAAAAGGTCGCAACCTTTTGGTTGCAACCTTTTCTCATACACACACATTTCTTTCGCACCTATCCCCTAGGGGAGGAGCTTCAGAGGTTACACACATTTCTCTGAAAGAGGTGACTCATCGTCACGGTGAGATTCTCAGTCTCTTGAGGTTGCGAGGTTTTCTCTCCTCGTCCTCATGTCTTTAACTATGGCACCCTAACCTTTGAGCTCAATTCGGGGAACCTGTGCGAAACCTAAGAAAAGATTTCTCCTGAAGCTTCTCTACCAGGTGGCAAGGGAACTACCCGTTACTGCAACCCCAGGCTTCTGAGTTTAAAGCGCAGTCATCTGCAACTAACCCAACTTTGGTCCGCCAGACTCTCACCAGCTGAGGGTCACTGGTGCGGCTAACTGTCCCCTCAATGACTTGCCACGGCCCGCCGTCTACTGAGTATTCGCCGCGGTAAGTGGTGGTCAGGGCGAAATAGTAGTCGCCGGGGTCTGCGTAACGGTGGGAGGTGTCGGTGGGCTGATCCCACACGTCCGCACCTAGCTGGTAGCCGGGGTAAGTGACGGGTCCGAGACTAGCACCGTCATCATAGTCAAAGGTGTAAGAGATTGGGGTCGCGCGGAGCACCACATGTTGGCCGTTGATAGTGCGCGTGAATTCTTGGGGGTTGGGGTCGGCCCAGAAGTTGGTGTTGTAGTTTTTGAGGGTGTGCGGTGCCCGCTCCTGGCGAGGAAGAGCCGGTTCTATAGGGAAAGTGTCGAAATCTTGGGTAGTGATAGTGACACGGACGGGGCGTACCTCCGGCTGCCCGTTTTCTTCGGCGGCAGGGGGACGGCACTGGTAGGGAGAGGAGCCGTCACCGTATTCCCCGTTTGCTGACGCATAACTGACCTTGCTGAGAGTATTGTCCTTGGTGAAACAGTAGATGTCTGTACGGGGAGCACTGTACCCAGGTGCTGGCTCAGAGGCGGAAGACTCCTCGATAGGGTTGATGCTGACAACTTCACCGGGAGTATCATCTGATCTTATGTCGTATTGTGTAACAGTTTCATCCTCGATAGCTGGTACCCCCTGTAAATAGTTATCTTTAATATTTACCATAAATCCTTGCTCAGTTGTTTTACCCTGGGTATTTGCACTTGCGGGGACATACGCTATTTCCAGTAGAATTAGGATGATACTAACGGTTAATAATTTTTTCTTCATTCACCGACCTTCTTAGCGCCGGTGATTTTCCAGTTTTCATCCGAGAACTGAAGTTGCAGTTCAACTCCCCGGCTTGAGGCTTCAGAATTCTTACTATATGTAGCTTCTTCGTTGTACAAAAGAATCGAATCAGCAACGTTGATATTGCTTCCTACGGAATAAGCACCATTGCCAAGGCTGATTATTAGAGAATCATTGTAGTGAATAGTTGAATTTCCTCCAATGATCCATCCACCCGATTCGTAGATTTCTTTGAGGGCGTCATAGAAATCTAGCTCTTGTTGAAAAGACTCATCTACAAGGGCTTTAGCTGTAGCAACGTCGCCTGTCTGGTGGGCGTAGTTTCGCATGTCGTTCCAATAGTCGATAAATAGGAGCATTGCCTCAGCGCTCTCAACGTTCATACCTTCTGGTGCTACTGGCTTGGGCACGTTTTGGGCAGGGCCGTGCTCGTCAGCGGGGCGGTAGTCACCGTCAGGTGCTTTAGAGCCGCCTGAGTAGCTTTCTTGGGCTTGTGCAGTAGGTGCTTCATCCGTGGGGGCTTCGCTGGGGTTCGTGGTGTCTGAGGTGCTGGAAGTTGGGGAGCTGGTTTCAGGTTCAGGGACGGAACCTGTGGGTTGGTTGCTGCAACCTGTGAGGATGAGTGCTGCGAGGGTTGTCAGGGTGAACGTTTGGGTAAGGGTGTGTTTCATGGGGTTTCTTGCTAGTTTGGGATTTGTGGTTAGGGCGAAGGTTTGGGTGAGTGTGTGTTTCATGAGGTTCTTTGGCTGGGTAGCTTTGTGGCTAGGTCTTATGTGAGTTTATAGTGGCGAAGCTGATGCAGGGCAAGGGTTTAGACCTCTCACTTGGTTTTTGACAGTAGATTACGTCTGATAAGCCGAGATATCCACAATTTCTTAGGTCTGACGTGGGCTAACAGGCCTACAAGGTGCCCTAAACTGTCGAATTTAGCGGGATCTGCTTTTAGTCACAATGATCGATAGAGTACCTGATGGCTTGAGAAGCAAAACATAGGGGGTATCTATGAATCAAGAAGTGAAGAATTACGGCACCTACCAGCCTGTTTACCATGCTCTACAGCCTGCCAATAGGTGCCAAGTCCACACAGACCTTAGACACTGCGGAGACCCCAGCGCCGAGAACTACAGGATAGACAGCGGAACAGGCCAATGTATGATTAAAGGCTGGGTGTTCCTAGGCGGCCTGTACTATATCGCCGATGAACTCAGGGCAGAAGCACTGTGCCATAGTCTCTGGGGCTCTGAAATCGCACAGGTATATAGCGATGAAACAGACCATATCTACTACACAGAATGGGGTGAATTGTAAGCTGACAAAGAGTTCAACGTGTAGAAACCAGACCCCAGCGAAGAAAAACCTTATGCTGCATAT
>JAXFPK010000038.1:0-14583 GCA_034179845.1 Rothia sp. (in: high G+C Gram-positive bacteria)
TGTCACGGGCTTTCCCTCCAATGGGCGGTCTATGTTAAGGTGCGCGGTGTGGCGCGAGTGCTAATAGGGTCTACTTTAGCCGTTTTCGTCATGTCCCTCAGCGAATTTAGGGGTCTCCTGCGGCTCCGTTGTGGAGCGGGGCACATTATAGATGTGCAGGGTTTTCTCCATAATTTCTGCAAACTGGGCTGTGGTATTTGCCAGGCCAACAGCCGATGCCGTGGTTTTCGGGCGGTGCATAGTAACCGATACGAGGAAGCGGGGGTCCTCGGTGGGAGCGACCCCCACAAAAGAGGTAGTCCAGCCATCATAGGTGCTAGAACCTTCGCCCACGTTTTCTGCGGTACCGGTCTTACCGGCGACCCGGTAGCCGTTAATCTGGGCACCTTTCGCACCACCACCACCCTGGTACACGACAGCCTCCATGACCTGGAGGGTCTTCCGGGCGGTTTCTTCACTCACCATGCGGGTACCTTCAGCGACCTCGCGGACTTCTTCGGTACCGTCCGTATCAATCACAGCATCAATGATGCGGGGCTTGAGCATAATCCCCTTATTGGCCATAGCTTGAAAAATCATAGAGGTCTGCAAGGCTGACTGGGCCACGCCCTGGCCAAAAAGCACATTGTACTGCTGGCGGATATCCCAGTCCTTCCAATCGGTGACCAGGCCCTGGGATTCGCCGGTTAGCTCAATACCGGTGAACTCCCCCATGCCAAACTTCTTGAGCCAGTTATAACGCTGTTCCTTGGTGAGCTTGCTCCCCATCATGACGGTACCGGTGTTCATCGAGTCAGCGATGATACCGGCAACGGTGCGCTTC
The DNA here is from genome assembly GCA_034179845.1 of Rothia sp. (in: high G+C Gram-positive bacteria). Classification (GTDB taxonomy): domain Bacteria; phylum Actinomycetota; class Actinomycetes; order Actinomycetales; family Micrococcaceae; genus Rothia. Next base: position 824 of record JAXFPK010000038.1, read on the forward strand.
TGGGCAGGGTGGACGAAGGGGTCGGTAATGGTCTGCCGGTCAATTTCCAGCTCAGCAGGCACATCGTACACTGTTTCCGGTTCAGCGATACCTTCTTCAAAGACAGCAGCAGTAGTCAAGATTTTTTCAGTAGAACCTGGCTCAAAAACCTGTGTAATAGCGCGCGGGTTCATATCGGCTAGCTCAAAACGTTCAGCACCTGGGTCCATCGTCGAAGAATCTGCCAGCGCCAAGATTGAGCCGTCACGGACGTCCATCACAACAGCCGTACCCCACTCAGCTTTCAGCTCATCAGCACGGGCCTTGACCACCTGCTGCGCAAAATACTGGACGTCCTGATTAATGGTGAGCCGCACACTCTTACCATCTTGAGCAGGAGTTTTTTGCTCATCCCCAATAGGAATACGGATACCATCAGCTGAAATCTCGTAGATACGCTCCCCGTCAGTACCGGCCAGGTGGTCCCCCATGGTGCGCTCAATACCCACTGAGTTATTGACCAGTTGAGTTTCGCCACTCGTGCCTTCTACCGCTTCTTCAACAATGCTGAAGCGCCCCACCACTGAGCCACCCACCTGGCCATTAGGGTATTTCCGTTCAGATAGAATCTCACCATAAATGTAGGGCGCTCCCAGGGCGTCTACCTTGTTGTAGAGGGCAGGAGTGACGTTCTCTTTAACAATTTTGTATTTGAGATCCCCGTCAAGGGCCGCTTTCACATCAGCATCACTCATCTCCAGAATGTCAGCCAGCTCATAGACCAACTCTGTGGGGGTGACTTCTACCGGGTCGCGGCTACCCTCGGTATAACGCTTGAAATTAGCTACAGCAGACTGATCGACAGTGATGTTATAGCGCTGAACACTACGGGCAAGCACATTGCCATTAATATCAAGAATCTCTCCACGCAAGGCCGGGATAGTCTGGATACGAGTACGCCGAGCCTTAGCAGCTTCTGCAAGACCGTTGGGGTCAAGACCCTGCAACCAGGCAAGACGCAGACCAACCAGGCCCAGACCGCCCATACCTAAAGTACCGGCAATAAAACCGCGCCGCCCAACGGTGCTTTTGATTCTCTGCACAGATTCATTGCGCTCAGTGCCGCTCATCGTCCCCTTATCCTCTTCCGCTCTTTCACCGTGGCCTGCTCACCACAAGATGTACTTACCGGCTCATCACAGGAACAGGTGCCCACCATCAGGGCAGACACCACCCCACGCACTAGCTACCGGTTACCTGCACTCGCCGCAGCAGAGGGCTGGGCTGAGGCCTGAGCCTCAGGTGCAGCACTGGCAGAAGCTGAGGTCTGTGCCCTGGCCGATGCAGCCGCGCTGGCTGATGCCTCAGCAGAGGCCTTCGCTTTAGCTTCTTCCTTCTTGCGCTGCTCCTCAGCACGGGCACTGGCCTCTTCGTAGGCCTGAGTATCGGCTAGGGCAGGGGGTGCAATCAGGTTCTTTGTTACTGCTTCACCTTCAACCGCCGCAAGGGGGGTACCGGTAATTTCGCCGGTTTGCAGATCGATGGTTGTCTGGCTTGAAGCTGCAACAAGCCCTAGCTGGCTGGCTCGGATGGCTAGATCCTGCGGAGCCTGATGGAATTCAATTTCCTGAGACAGAGCCTCATTGTTCTGAATCAAGGCCTGCTCTTGGGCTCGTAACTCTACCAAGTCGTACTGGCGTGAGGCCATAACAATGCTGAGCACCAGCACGGTCAGCAGGGCAACAAGCATGGCACCTAGGGCCATGAAGACACGCCAACGGTTAGAGTTAGCACGCAAAGAGCGAGAACGTGAGAGCGGGCGGCGGGCGGGGGTAGCTTCTTGAGGCTCATCGCGCACCACAGACAGGCGGGGCTTGGTCAGCTGCCCGCTATCGGGTGAGGTGGGGAAACGGGGTTCCGCGCTCATCGTGTTGCCTTTGGTGTCTTGATTTTTTCTGCTGCCCGAAGTTTTGCGGACGCTGCCCGCGAGTTCTCTTCAATCTCTTGCTCGGTAGGTGGCTCAGCACCTCGAGTAATGATTTTGAGTTCGGGTTTATGTTCTTCAAGCTCTACGGGGAAGCCCTTGGGAGCACTTGAGGTAGCCCGGGCGGTGAAAGCTCGTTTAACGATTTTGTCTTCTAGGCTGTGGTAGCTCATAGCTACACAGCGTCCGCCCAGGTTGAGGGCGTCAATTGCTGCCGGTATGGCGCGCTCAAGAGCATCTAGCTCATGATTGACCTCGATACGCAGGGCCTGGAAAGTACGTTTGGCAGGGTGCCCGCCCTTGCGCTGGGCCGCCACCGGCACAGCCTGCTGAATGACCTTGACCAGCTGGCCGGTAGTTTCAAAAGGACGCTCGGTACGGGCCGCAACGATACGGGAGGCAATACGGGCGGCAAATTTTTCTTCGCCCCACTGGCGGATAATACGGCGCAGCTCTGCTTCGTCGTAGGTGTTGACAACGATAGCGGCGGTGAGCTCTTCAGTGTTATCCATGCGCATATCAAGCGGAGCATCGTAAGAGTAGGCGAAACCGCGTTCACGCTCATCAAGTTGCATGGACGATACACCTAGGTCAAAAAGAACACCGTCTACCTGACCTACGCCGGCTTCTGCCATAGCCCGGGGAATCTCATCGTAAACAGCGTGTACCGGGATGAAACGGCTACCGAAACGGGCTAGGCGTTCACCTGCGAGTTTGTGGGCCATGAGGTCACGATCGATGCCGATGAGCGTGAGGTCTTCAAAGCGCTCTAGCATGGCTTCTGAGTGGCCTCCCATGCCGAGGGTTCCGTCAATGACGACAGCCCCGGGGCGGGAGATTGCGGGCGCAAGGAGGTCCAGGCAGCGGTCAAGCATGACCGGCACGTGCCTGTCTTTGGCGTCCTTGCCGGGTGAGGGGTTCTCTACCTGAGTCAAGGTCTGCTCCTCGCGTTAGTGGTGGTCGGTGCGCTGTGGGTGGGTTTTAGAGCATGAGCCCTGGCAGGATTTCATCATCGGTGCCAGAGAAAGTTTCTTCCTGTTCTTTCAGGTAGGCTTCCCAGGCTTCGGTGCTCCATATTTCTGCTCGTGAGCCTGCGCCGATAACCGTGAGGTCTTTTTCGAGCCCAGCGTAGTCTCTGAGGTTTTGAGGTATGGTGATTCGCCCCTGCTTATCGGGCACCTCATCTGAGGCTCCCGATAGAAAAACTCGGATGTAGTCTCGCGCCTGTTTGGACGATAGTGGGGCTGTGCGCAGCTGCTCATGGATGCGCTCAAACTCAGTCATGGTAAAGACGTAGAGACAGCGTTCTTGCCCGCGGGTGAGTACCAGACCTGCCTCTAGTTGCTCACGAAATTTCGCCGGAAGAATCAGGCGCCCCTTGGCGTCCAGACGCGGAGTGTGGGTCCCAAGAAACATGGCACCACCGCCTCTGCCTGTCGCCTTTGCCTCCCCCAAACACGAGGGAAACTACACCAGTGTTGTTCTATCCCTCCACTTTACTCCACTATGCTCCACCGAATGTACCAAATACAGAATTTTTACTGGGTTTTTCAGCGTTTTCACATGAAATGCGTTATTTGCAGAATATTCCGGTATTGAGGGCAGACTTTATTCCCTCTTACACAGCTTTTCCTTTTACCCATATATCACTTTGCGGGCATACAAAAACCGCCCAGCATAAGCTGAGCGGCACGGTATCACAAGCGCAAAGAAGTTAACTAAAAGCGAGAGCCACCTTGGCGCTCATCCCACTTATCTTCCAGGTGCTGCATAAAGCTAGAAGTGCTTCCAGCTTTTGAAGGCACAGAAGGCCCAGAGCCCCGCTTGCCATTAGCTTTAGATTTCTGAGGGGCAGTAGTAGCAACATAAACGCCGGCCGCTGCTACAACAAAGCCCAGCACACCCAGCACGATGAGCTTAGTAGAGACACCTGCGATGATAATGCCCAGGCCAACCACGGCGATAAGGGCACCAAGAACCAGGTTGCGAGGTGACGACGAGACAGCGGGAGCCACAAGAGGCTGAGGCCCGGTCATCGTTGAGGCAAAGGCGGGGTCGTCATTGAGCTGCTTTTCGAGCTGGGCAAGAAGTTCCTGTTCCCGGTCTGAAAGCGCCATGGTGTCTCCTTAGCTGGTGCGGTAGGCCTTGGCGCACGGTAAAAAGGCTAGTGCCCAGGTGCCAGTGCGCATCAAGTTGTCCACTTATCTTAGCGTTAGCTCTTGGGTGCAGCCTAGACACTCTCTGAAAATGACCTTGCATTTCATGATTATTTTCGCTTGCCGGAGCTAAGCAAACTAGCCGGTAGCAGCCCCTGGGCACCGAAGCGGGCGTTGATGGTGTCCATGGTGTTTTCTGCTTCTTCCCATTCTTCAGCACGTAAATCCTGAGTCACAGGAGAGCCCTCGTCACCTACCTGGGCACTTTCCGGGGCAAAAAGTTGCATCTGCACCCCGACTTCTCGCCCTTCAAGTTTCTCTGCACGCACACCCAGCAGACGGACGGGGCGGGAGGAAGAGCCATCCGCCTCTAAGACCCCCAGCTGCTTGAGGTGGGCCATAACGGCATCGAACATGACGCGCCCCGATACAGTGGCAAGAGGCAAAGGGCAAGAACGGGTGAGGGTTTCAAAGTTGGAGTAGCGAATCTTGAGGCTAAGGGTACGGCTCTGGCGCTCAGCTACCCGCAAGCGGCGGGCTACGGTGAGGCAAAGATTGTAAAGCTCTGCAGCGATATCCTCTGCCCCTGTCTGATCGGTAGTAAAGGTGTGTTCAGCACCGATTGATTTTTCAATACGCTCAGAGGTAACCTCGCGCCGGTCAATACCTCGGGCAAGTTCATAAAGGTGCAGGCCCGCAGCCTGCCCGCAACGCCCCTGCAACCAGGTCAGATCGTATTCTCGCAGCTGGGCTACGGTATGAATTCCTAAGGCTTCGAGCATGGCGGCACTTTTAGTGCCAACACCCCACAATTTACCCACCGGCAGGGGGTCAAGGAACTCCTGCACCCGGTGCGGCGGAATAACCCATAGACCATTGGGTTTAGAACCGGCAGATGCCATTTTGGCGATAAATTTACTGGATGAAATTCCCACTGAGCTAGGCAGACCCAGCTCAGCTTTAATACGCTGCCGGGCAGAGTTAGCGATATCTACAGGGCTACCTTGAGCGCGGATAGCTCCGGTGAGGTCAAGAAAAGCCTCATCTACACTGACCTGTTCGAGCCGGTCAGTGATGCTACCTAGAATCTTCATCACCTGAGCCGAATAGCTGCGGTAGTGGGCAGATGGCTCCAGTAGCAGGGCTGCCGGGCACAGCTGGCGGGCTTTTGCCAGCGGCATAGCCGAGCGCACCCCATAGCGGCGAGCTTCATAGGAGGCAGAGAGGACGACTGAGCGCGGGGAGTTACGGGCTACGATAAGGGGCCGGCCACGCAGGGCTGGCTGAGAAAGAAGCTCTACGTTGACGAAGAAAGCGTCCATATCTAGGTGCATGATGATGCGGTTAGGTGCAGGTGTGCGGCTATTTTTTATGCTCTGCTCTCTCACGCAAGACACCCACCTCTCGAAACTATGTTCTAATCCATCCTAGGGTGGTGAGGTCGGTTTTGACCAGGGCTAGGGCCCTATCTACTAGACTGGTGTGCAAAGCACCCCCAGACCCGAGGACGTCATGACCAACCAGCCAGCTCCCCTTACCGGCACCGATGAGTCCGCAGCCTATATTGAGGCTCTTGAAGCTGAAATGGGCCGCTTTTTTGCTACCCAAGAGGAGCTCATGACAGCCGTCTCGGTAGAGACTTTGCCGCTGCTTGAGTCCGTCCGCGCGCTCTCCACCGGGGGGAAGCGTCTACGAGCTCTGCTAGCTTACTGGGGCTACCGGGGCGCAGGCGGGGCGGGGGTGACCGACTCCATCGTTCGGGCAGGTCTAGCTATTGAACTCTTCCAGACTGCTGCCCTCATCCATGACGATATTATCGACGCCTCAGACACCAGACGAGGAGCCCCCAGCGTACACCGCCGCTTTGAGGCCATGCACCGCCAACTAGGCTATAAGACCAACCCCGCAACTTTCGGCACTTCAAGCGCTATTCTAGCTGGCGACACCTGCCTTATATGGTCAGAAATGGTTTTTTCATCTATCCCCGAGGTTACTGCCACCAGCGAAGCCCGTTTCATCTTCGATGTGATGCGCACCGAAGTCATGGCTGGCCAGTACCTCGATATTGTGGGCGAAGTTGTGCCCGAAGAAGAACCAGAAACTGCACTTAAGCGGGCCAAGAACGTCATTCGCTACAAGTCCGCCAAATACTCCTGTGAGCACCCTATAGCCTTAGGCGGGGCACTAGCCCTAGGCTTACCCCACGGCGAGGTATCCGATCTCATCACAGGCTACCGACAATTTGCCCTACCCCTCGGCGAAGGCTTCCAGATGCGCGATGATGTACTAGGAGTTTTTGGCCAGCCCGAAACCACCGGCAAACCAGCAGGGGACGATCTGAGGGAAGGTAAGCGCACCGTCCTGACAGCTCTCACCGCGATGAAGTCCTCTCCTAGCCAGCGGGCTTTCTTGGAAGAGTCACTCGGCTCCCCCACCCTCAACGCAGAAACTATCGCCCAGTTACAAGAGCTCATACGGAACTCTGGGGCCTTAGAAGCAACTGAAGAGCTCATTGACGCCAAGGGTAATCAGGCTCTAGCTGCTCTTCAAACCCTAGATGGTGAAGCCGTGAACCTTGAAGCCACAGTGCAGCAGGCTCTGCGCGCTATTGCCGCTAAGGCCTTGCACCGCTCTTTCTAAAAGGCTTCCCTCACCTAGCTGTCCTTCTCGCATACCCCCTCATAGATATGCCCGCTGACAGATACACCCGCTGATAGAAAAGGCAGGCTTACACAGTGTGTAAGCCTGCCTTGAAGTATGGGGCCTAAGGCCTTACCAGGCTAGAGCCGAGGCGCGGCGGCGGATCTCAGTTTTACGGCCGTCAACCAGAGCATCAATAGGGCGGCCAGGTAGGGTCTCATCAGCAGTGTAAAGCCAAACAATCGCTTCTTCTGCGGTGAAGCCAGCATCTGCCAGCACACTCAAGGTCCCTTTCAAGGGTTCCAGTACGCGATCTTCATGCATGAAGAGGGCAGGCACCTTGCGGACGCCAGTTTCGGGGTCGCGCACGGCCAGTAGGGTGCCGTCCGCTAGCAGGTTATGAACCCGGGTGACCTTCAGGTCAAGGGCTTCTGCAATGTCGGGGATGGTAAGCCAATCGCCAACGAGAGCAATTACTTCGGGTGTAGTTTTTTCATCAGTCACCTATCCATTGTGCCCCAGAAACCGGCGAATCGGTAGGTAGTATCGGCTGAGGCACAGCAGGTAGGGTTTTCGGGCTCTTCCCAGGGCCCACCCGTACAATAGTGAGGATGACTCATAACTTCTCTGCTGCCCCCTGGCTGACCGGGGTTATTTTCAAGGGCCATTTTGAGGTAGGCCACCTGATTGCCCGCGGTGGCATGGCTGAGGTGTACCACGCAGTTGACCTGTGGTCAGATAACCCGGTGGCGCTCAAGGTCTTACTCCCCCACCTCTCAAACGACCCCGCCCAGCAACAGAAGTTTTTTAGAGAAGGCTCAGCACTCAAAAAGATTCAGCATAAGTATGTCGTAGGTGTCATCGATGAAGGCACCGAGACAGTCCACGGCCAGCAGGTTATGTTTCTGGTCCTCGAATACGTGCACGGGTGCACACTAGCCCAACTCCTGCAGCTACGGCCGGTGCTCTCGGTCGGCGAGATGCTACAGGTCATCATCCCTACCGTTGAAGGTTTATCAGAGGTGCACGCCCACCACCTTATTCACCGTGATATCAAACCCGCCAACGTCCTTCTAGAGGCCGAGACTGAAGGAGTTAAACTCTCTGATTTTGGTTTGACGCGCAGGGCCGATCAGAACGCCACCGGCCAGCTCATGGGCACCCCCTCTTTTGTGGCCCCAGAGATTCTTGACGTTGCCTCACCGGTAGGACCACCCGCCGACATCTTTGCTCTAGGGGTGATGATGTACCGCATGCTCACCGGGCGCATGCCGTTTGCTGGGGCCGATAACGACCAACAAGTGCTTTACCACAATATGAACACCGACATCCCCTCACTGACCCACCTAGCAGAGGGTATTTCTTCCGATATTGCAGGAATAGTAAGCTGGTGCACCCGCCGTAGCCCCCGCGACCGGCCCCAAGATGCCACCGAACTCTACCGGGCTCTTGGCGATATTGAGTCTCGCGCCAGCCAGCAAGAAAAAGCCTACCGCCTAGGGCAGACAGAGCAGCCGGTACCATCCCTGTGGGAGGCAGTTGCTGCTATTACAGAACAATCAGGGCGGGTACACCACAGGCACACTGCTATCACCGGCTTCGGTGCCGCAGATGACCTACTCGATGCAGGGTCTACCGGCCCCCTAACCGAGCAGGAACAGGCAATACGCTCAGCTGCGGACGCCCCCGTGGAGGTCTACTCCCCCACCAGCTTGGCCGGGGTTGGGCCCCAGACCGAAACTCAGGCCGTCCTCGAGACCCAGCTATCTGCCCATGAATCACACCAGGACCCTGCGGTAGTAGAGCACCCGTCTATCTCCGCTGAGTACAACAGGGCGCGGGCTGCTGCCTACCGTAGCAAACGCGCAAGTCTTCCCCCAGCATCTGCGGTACAGCCGGCCTCGGTGCGTGCTGCTGACCCTGCCCAATGGACTGCGCCCCAGCGTCGCACCCCTGCCCAACGGTGGCGTCCTCCGCTTTCCCCTACCGCTGTGGTTCTTAGTGTGATTCTGGTGCTCTTGGGTTTTGTTGCGGCCGGTCTTGTGGGCTGGTGGTTAGCTAGTTTGGTTCTCTAACCTAGCCCTCTAGCGTCTTTTTGTATCTGTCTTAGCATAGGGAAAGCCGCCGTAGCCCTATCTTGATACTCATGTTCAAGAAGAGGCAACGGCGGCTTGCTCTGTAGCCCTGTGAGCCTGCCCTCTTAGCGGCGGGCCAGGTACTCAGCGACCTGGAAAGCGATTTCCAGGGACTGCTGGTGGTTCAGTCGCGGGTCACAGAGGGTCTCGTAACGGTCAGCAAATGCGGCTTCTTCAATGGGGTCAGAGCCGCCTAGGCACTCGGCAACGTCATCGCCGGTCATTTCTACGTGGATACCGCCGGGGAAGGTTCCGAGGGCCTCGTGTACCTCAAAGAAGCCTTGAACTTCGTTCATGACGTCATCAAAGCGGCGGGTCTTGTAGCCCGAGGGCACGGAGATGGTGTTACCGTGCATGGGGTCAGTGACCCATACGACCTTGGCCCCTTCTTTCTGTACGCCCTCAACAATGGCGGGCAGGTTTTCACGGATCTTGTCTGCGCCCATGCGGGTGATGAAGGTCAGGCGGCCAGGTTCACGGTTGGGGTCAAGCTTGTTGATGAGGGCCATAGCGTCATCGGCGGTGGTGGTAGGGCCGAGTTTGACGCCGATGGGGTTGTGTACCTTGGAGAGGAAGTTAACGTGGGCGTCCTCTAGCCCGCGGGTGCGCTCACCGATCCAGAGGAAGTGGGCGGAGGTGTCGTAGGGCAGGTGGGTGCGGGAGTCTACGCGGGTCATGGCGCGTTCGAAGTCTAGTAGTAGGGCTTCGTGGCCGGTGTAGACGTCGGTGGTTTTCAGCGGGCCGAAGTCAGTTCCGCAGGCTTCCATGAATTTGATGGCACGGTCGATTTCACCGGCGATGGATTCGTAGCGGGCGTGAGCGGGGTTGGAGGTGAAGCCCTTGTTCCAGGAGTGTACTGAACGTAGGTCGGCAAAACCGCCCTGGGTGAAGGCACGAATGAGGTTGAGGGTGCTGGCGCTGGTGTGGTAGCCGTGCAACATACGGTTGGGGTCGTGAATACGGGATTCTTCGGTGAAGTCGAACCCGTTGACCATTTCACCGCGGAAGGAGGGGAGGGTCAGGCCGTTACGGGTTTCGTCGTTGGAGGAGCGGGGCTTGGAGAATTGCCCTGCCATACGGCCCATCTTCACTACGGGCATGGAGGCGCCGTAGGTCAGCACAACGGCCATCTGTAGTAGGGTTCGCACGCGGCCTGAAATTTTATCGGCTGTAGCACCTGCGAAGGTTTCGGCGCAGTCGCCGCCTTGGAGGAGGAAGGCTTCACCTTCTGCAACGCGGGCCAGGTCTGCGCGCATCTGGTCGACTTCACCGGCGAAGACCAGCGGGGGCACGTTGTTGAGTTCGTTGATGACCTTGGCAAAGTCGGGGTGCTGAGCCCATTGGGGGTGCTGGTCGATGTGCCGGGAGCGCCACTCTTCGAGTTCGGGTAGATCCTTGGGGGTGGGTGCGGTGCCGGGGGTGGTCACGGGTGACTCCTTTGTGTGTGGTCGCGAGAGATGAGCAGGGGTTGGGCTTTGTCTCTTCTTCAAAACTATTGGGCTTGGTGTGGAGGGTTCAAGGGCGTATCCAGTATGTGACATACAAGGTTGGGGCTAGGTGAGCGATCTAGTGCCCCTTGGGTTGGCCACCTTATGAGCGGTTCTCTAGGAGCCGGTCGGTTGCTTGGTCTGCACTGAGGCCTTCTGCAGCCATCAGCTTTTTGACGTCAGCGGCATAGACGGGGGTGACGGGGCGGCCGGTCATCTGGCTAATACGCTCTATCACCACATCTGCCAGTTCGCGCTGGGCTGCCCACTGATTCTCTCGACTCAGGTAGGGGGTTACGTCGATAGGTTCTCCGATGAGGGTCTTCACGCCGATGGGTGCACCGTCTTTGCGCAGACGCAGGCGGTTAGATCCGGGTACCTGCACCTGCTCGTTACCGAGTTGGGCAACAGGGATGATAGGGACGCCGGCCTCAAGTGCTAGCCGGGCTACACCAATTTTTGCGCGGTAGAGCCGACCATCGGGGCTGCGGGTTCCTTCAGGGTAGATGCCTATTAGTTTACCTTCGCGTAGGGCGGCCACGGCAGCTACTAGGGATTGGGCTGATTTGGCTCCGCCGGAGCGGTCGATAGGTAGCTGGCCGACTGAGGTGAAAAACCATTTCATCAGGCGCCCTTTGAGGCCTGGTGTGGTGAAATAATCTGACTTGGCGAGAAAGAAGACCTGGCGCGGGGCTGCCAGGGGCAAGAAGATAGAGTCGATGAATGAGACATGGTTACTTGCCAAGATAGCGCCGCTTGAAGCCGGAATGTTATCTGCCCCTATGACCTCGTGGTGATAGGCCCGCTGCACCAGGGGTTTGAGTACGGTGCGTAGGTGCATGTACATGGTGTCTCTCCTTAATGCGGGGCTAGTGTGAGGGTCTTGTGATGGGTGTAGGTGGCTCAGGGTATTTCGCTTCATATATATTGTATGCCCGAGGTGGGCTGGCTCAGAAATATACCCCTTATCTAGACCAGCCAGTATGAGTAAACTAGGCTGGCAGCCAAGCATTTCTACCCAAAAGCGTCATACCCGCCCAAAGCTAAGTTTTACCCTGCTTAGGGGCTGTACAATGACCAGAAAGCACCAGGTACCTGGCATCTGAGGCCAGGTACTGACAGCCCCTCCCCTTACCAGGGCAGGCTAGAGACAAGGTAACACCGTGAAAGAAATTCACTCCCCCCAGCTTGTTACTGTTGACCCGGCAGTCAACCTCACCGATATGGTGGAGCTACGCGCTCAAGATAGCCGTGACCCCCTGGTCTACCGGGTGCAGAAATCTACCGGCAACTGGGTTCCGGTAACTGCCAAGAACTTCCGCCAGCAGGTCATCAGCCTAGCTAAGGGGCTCATGGCAGCAGGAATTGAGGCCGGCGATGTTATTGGCGTGATGAGCCGCACCCGCTACGAGTGGACCTTAATTGACTTCGCTATCTGGTACGCCGGCGCTATCTCTGTACCCGTCTATGAGACGTCCTCCCCTGCTCAGGCAGCCTGGGCGCTCTCTCATTCTGGCGCTAAGGCTATCTTTGTAGAAAACAGTAAACTGGCAGACCTCATTGACCAGGCCCGTACCCTCACCGAAGAAGAACTGTCCCTTGATACCCTCAAGGACGTGTGGGTCATTGAGAATTCTGCTATCGACACTCTTACTGCCAGCGCTGCCTCCGTCTCTGATGAGGAGGTTGAAGAACGCCGCTGCCTTGCCACTCTCGATACGGTGGCCACCATCGTCTACACTTCCGGCACCACCGGTCGCCCCAAGGCCTGCCCCATTACCCACGGTAACTTCGTGCGCCTGTCCGCCAATGCCAAGCTGACCATTCCTGAAATTGCCAACGAAACCAACTCAACCCTGCTCTTTCTTCCCCTGGCCCATGTGCTAGGGCGCCTGGTTCAGGTGCTGGCTTTTGATGCTGGCCTGACGGTGGGGCATGCCCCGGACATCAAGAACCTCTCCACCGACTTAGCTTCTTTCCAGCCCACCATGCTCCTGGTGGTGCCCCGTGTCTTTGAAAAGGTCTACGAGGGAGCTATCAAGAAGGCCGAGAAGGGCGGTAAGGTCAACGCTAAGCTCTTCCACCGTTCGGTAGATGTTGCTATTAAATGGTCCCAGGCTAAAATCGCTGGCACCATGACTCCTACCCTCACCCTCCAGCACAAGTTCTACGACAAACTGGTCTATTCCAAGCTCCGCAAGGCCATGGGCGGCAAGGTGCGGTTTGCGGTATCTGGTGGCGGGCGCCTGGCCCCGCACTACGGCCACTTCTACCATGCGGTAGGCATCCAGGTTGTTGAAGGCTACGGCCTGACCGAAACTACCGCTCCCCTTGCTGTGGGGCGCATCCGCAACTTCGACATCGGTAACGTAGGCACCCTCATCCCCGGTGGTTCAGCCCGTATCACTAAGGACGGCGAACTAGAGTTCAAGGGCGTCGGCCTGATCTCTGGCTACCTGGATAACCCCGAAGAGAACGCGGCAGCTTTCACCGAGGACGGCTGGTTCCGCACCGGCGATCTGGCCCGCATTGATGATGAGGGCAAAATCTACATCACCGGCCGTAAGAAAGAAATCATTGTGACTGCTGGCGGTAAGAACGTCATGCCGGTCCCTGCCGAAGACCGTCTGCGTCAGTCTCCCTTTGTCTCCCAGGCCATGCTCGTAGGCGATGAAAAGCCCTTCATCTCAGCGCTCATTACCCTGGACCCGGACGTCCTGCCCGATGAGCTAGAGCGTATCGGCCTGCCCCGCACTCTTTCCCTCAAAGAGGCCTCTACCAATCCCCGCGTGCGCGAGGCTATCCAGAAGTTCATTGATGACGCTAACGCCCTGGTCTCTAAGGCTGAGTCTATCCGCGAGTTCCGTATTCTCGATAAGGACTTCACCGAGGCTGAAGGGCACCTCACCCCCTCCATGAAGGTACGCCGTAAGCAGGTGCTAGCTGACTTCAACTCTTACATTGAAGATATCTACAACCGCACCAAGACCACCATGGCTGAGACCGCTGAGCGAGTACAGGAGCTTCGCGCAGAACAGACCGAGAAGTGGGACCAGTTCAAGGCTGTCCAGGCTGAGAAGATTCAGGAGTTCACTGAGGCCCAGGGGCAGAAGCTCCACGAGCTGGCAGAGAAGATTCAGCAGGTCGCGCCCCTCCCCGGCCACAAGGGTAAGGACGCTGCTACCGGCTCTAGCTCCGATGAGCAGGTTGAAAAGGCCGCCCAGAAACCAGGGGAAATAGACAGTTAATCCAGGTCAAGGCCCAGCAGGGCATTCTCGACTACCTCGGTCAGAGCCGGGTGAATCCAATACTGGCCACGGGCCATATCACCAGCTGAAAGCCCAAAACTCATAGCCTGAATCAGAGGCTGAATCAGGTT
>JAXFPK010000148.1:0-10201 GCA_034179845.1 Rothia sp. (in: high G+C Gram-positive bacteria)
ACGACCGGCTTCACCCAGGATGTCCAGCCAGGGCATAGCCAGACCGGCTTCAACGGTCACGCGGGCCTTGACGGCTGAGGGGAGCACCGACTCGCGGTACTCAGCCGACTCAGCTGCGAACCACTCGCGGCAGGGCATGGAAACCACGCGGGCTACGATGCCTTCTTCAGCCAGCTGGGTGCGGGCTGCCAGGGCAAGCTCAACCTCGGAGCCGGTGGCAATCAGGATGACGTCGGGGGTGCCCTCGGTGTCAGCCAGCACGTAACCACCGCGGGCAGCACCCTGAGCAGAAGCGAACTTCTCGCCCTCGGCGTCCGCGTGCAGGTCTTCACGGGCAACGTTGGTCAGGTTCTGACGGGAGAGAACCAGGCCGGCGGGGTGGTCCTTGATATCCAGAATCTTGCGCCAGGCAACGGCGGTTTCGTTGCCGTCGGCGGGGCGGACGACATCCAGGTTGGGGATAGCGCGCATAGCGGTCAGGTGCTCAACGGGCTGGTGGGTGGGGCCGTCCTCACCCAGGCCGATAGAGTCGTGGGTCCAGACGAAGATGTTGGGTACACCCATGAGCGCTGCCAGGCGGACGGCCGGGCGCTGGTAGTCGGTGAAGACGAAGAAGGTGCCAGAGAAGGGGCGGGTGGGTGAAGAGAGGGCGATACCGTTGGTGATAGCTGCTGCGGCGTGCTCACGAATACCGAAGTGCAGCACACGGCCGTAGGGGTGGCCGGTCCAGTTCTTGGTGGTACGGGACTCGGGGTTGAAGGACTTTTCGGTGTCGATGGTGGTGTTGTTAGAACCGGCCAGGTCGGCAGAGCCACCCCAGAGCTCAGGCAGGATAGGTGCAATAGCGTTAATGACCTTGCCGGAGGCTGCGCGGGTAGCAATGGCGGTGCCAGCATCAAAAGTGGGCAGAGCCTCATCGAGTTCGGCAGGTAGTTCACCGGCTACCAGGCGCTGGTAGAGCTTGGCCTGCTCGGGGTTAGCTTCAGCCCAAGCGTCAAAGGACTTCTGCCATTCTTCACGTTCAGCGGCGCTACGCTCAATCAGGGCACGGGTATGCTCAAGGATCTCAGGCTCCACCACAAAGTTCTGCTCGGGGTCAAAGCCTAGGGCCTTCTTGGTGGCTGCTACTTCGTCAGTGCCTAGCTTGGAGCCGTGGATGCCGCCGGTGTTCTGCTTGGTGGGGGCGGGGTAACCGATGATGGTGCGCAGCTCAATGAATGAGGGCTTATCGGTGACCTTGGTGGCTGCAACGATAGCTTCATAGAGAGCTTCGATGTCTTCCTTATAGTCTCCGCTGGCGGTCCAGTCAATCTTGGTGACATCCCAGCCGTAGGCCTCGTAGCGGGCTGCGACGTCCTCGGTGAAAGCCACATCGGTATCATCTTCGATAGAGATGTGGTTACGGTCGTAGATAACAACCAGGTTGCCTAGCTGCTGGTGGCCGGCAAGTGCGGAGGCCTCGGCAGTGACGCCTTCTTGCACATCGCCTTCTGAGGCAATGGTGAAGATGGTGTGGTCAAAGGGGGAGGCGCCTGCGGCTGCTTCGGGGTCAAAGAGGCCGCGCATGCGACGCTGGGCGTAGGCAAATCCCACAGCGGACGCCAGGCCCTGGCCGAGAGGGCCAGTGGTGATTTCTACGCCCTTAGTGTGGCCGTATTCGGGGTGGCCAGGGGTGAGCGCACCAGCAGTACGCAAGGCCTTAATGTCTTCAAGTTCCAGACCGAAGCCGCCCAAGAAAAGCTGGTTGTAGATGGTCATGGAGGTGTGGCCGGGGGAGAGGATGAAGCGGTCGCGGCCCTCCCAGCGGTCATCGCGGGGGTCCTGGCGCATAATCTTCTGGAAGAGCAAGTAGGCAACAGGAGCTAGGCTCATTGCGGTACCGGGGTGGCCGGAGCCAACCTTCTCTACGGCGTCCGCAGCAAGCACGCGAGCGGTATCAACGGCGCGCTGATCCTTCTCTGTCCATTCAAGCTTCTGATTCAGGTTAGGCATGAGCCGTCCTCTCTCAATCTGGCTACCCAGAAATATTCATACAACTTTTTCTTCTGCCAACCTACCGTAGCCTGCGGGGTTAGACCCGGCTAGGTGCACAGGGAAGCTGGCATAAGACGCTGTTTCCAGGATAGTGCACCTGCCCTGTGAATAGGTTCGGCGCACCCCGTGGGGCGGGCCCGATTTGAGCTGTCTTCTCCCTACTAGCCAGGGGGTAGGGGGCCGTTATACGATGTAATTTGACCAAAAGCTCATTTAGCGTGCTCACAAACCGACCATTACTGCATCAATGTGATGGCAACCACCAAAAAGGCGGGTGTGGGGGTGCTGAGGCATGCCAACGACGTCCGCGCCCCAACACGCCGAAAACTCCCACCTGTTTCACATAGTGAATCACCGGAGGGGTACCAAGAGAGCCGCACACACAACAGTCAAGGGAAGTCAGCATACGTGAAGAGCCATGGCATCAAGACCGTGATTGACCGTACCGAAAAAGGCCAGCAAACCCCCGCTGTGCCAGCACCCGGCCGCGTCTCCCTGGGCCGCAAAATCAAAGCCTATATTCAACTCACCAAACCCCAAATCATCGAGCTACTTCTGGTGACCACCGCCCCCACCATGATCTTCGCAGCCGGGGGCTTCCCCAACCTCTGGCTGGTACTCCACACCATGATCGGCGGCTCCCTGGCAGCAGGCGCCTCCTGCGCCTTCAACTGCTACATCGACCGCGAGGCCGACCGGCTCATGAAACGCACCGAAAAACGTCCGCTAGTCACCGGCGAACTGAGCGACCGAGAAGCCCTCATCTTTGCCTGGGTGCTCTCAATCATCTCAATTCTCTACCTCTACTTCTTGGTGAACCCGCTGGCCGCTGGCCTGGGCCTGCTGGCAATATTCCTCTACGTCGTCTTCTACTCCCTCTGGCTCAAAAAACGCACCAAACAGAACATCGTCTGGGGCGGCCTAGCTGGCTGCATGCCCGTATTTATCGCCTGGGCGGCCGTTGAGAACACGATTTCTTGGGCTGCTGTCGTCCTCTTTATGGTGATTTTCCTCTGGACGCCCCCACACTACTGGCCCCTATCTATGAAGTACGCCGAGGACTACCGCGCTGCCGGCATCCCCATGCTCGGAGCCACGGACTCCGCCAAGAGCGTCTCTGTGCAGGTAGTGCTCTATGGTTGGGCTATGGTGATGTGCTCTTTGCTCCTTGTGCCCCTGGGTGGTGCTGGCTGGGTCTACACGGCAAGCGCAGTACTCATTGGCGCCTGGTTCCTCTACCACTGCCACAAGCTGCACCGCCTGGCCTTAGCCGAGCAGGCAACTAGCCGCACGGCCATGGTAGTTTTCCACGGTTCCATCACCTACCTAACCGTGCTTTTTATCGCCCTAGCAATCGACCCCTTTGTAGGGGGCCCGGTGCTCCCCCTCTAATGAGGAGGAAAGCTAGGGGGTTAGGACGCGTCCAGCAGCCTGGGCGCGCGCAGCAGGGGAGGAGAGCACCAGCTGACGCTCAAAGAGGGAAGCGGCGGCTAGGGCAAAGAGGCCTGAGCCTAGTAGATGCAACTCCACCAGCCAGAGCGGCAGACCGTTGAAGAACTGGGTATACCCCACCACGGCCTGGTAGCCCAGTAGTAGTAGCACGAACAAGAGAGACTTACCAAAAATAGGTGCCCAGCCTTTTGAGCGCCATAGTGCACAGAAAACCAGCACAGAGGCGCAGTAGACCCACACCAAAGCACCGTGCAGGCGGGTGACCCATACCGGGTCGAAGGGGTGGCGGTGGGCAGTGGCGTCACCGGCGTGAGGCCCTGTCCCTGTAGTTACGGTTCCCATGAACATGAGGGCAACCACCAAGATCAGCCCGACCCAGCCCAGTAGCTGCATGAGATGGGAAGATGCGGGGGTGCTAGCGGTAAGACCTTCAGCCTGGGCGGTTCCCTCAAAGTAGCGGTAGACCCTGTTGAGGTAGATACCTGCCAGCATGATCATCAGGGCTGAGAACATGTAGTGGGCGGTAATCATCCAGGGGTTGAGCTTCTGCCAGACCGAGATGCCACCAATTACCGCCTGCACGGGAATACCCCAGAGCAGCAGGAGGGTGAGGTTGAAAAGATCGGGGTAGCGGGAGCGGGGGGCAACAAAGCCGCGGGCCTCTAGCCAAGCACCTAGCCCCCGGGGCTGGTAGCCCTGGGATCGGGCACCAACTAGCAGACCCCATAGGAAGCGCCCTGCTGAGATGCGCCCTGGGAAGACGATGCGCAGTACGGCCAGAAAACCGATGATGGTAATGATGACCAGCACGAAGGTGAGTAGGCGGTTGCCGAATTCGACCATGCCGTGGATGCCCATTTCGGGGGTGGTGGTCCAGGAGCCGTCTGAGGTGCAGCGGGGCCAGTCGTCACACCCCAGGCCGGAGCCGGTCAGGCGTACGATACCGCCAGTGATAATGAGGGCAATGTTAGAGAGCGCAAGGGCCCAGGCGGTTTGTTTGACCCAGCGGGTGTAGTGGCGGGGGAAGAGTTTTTCGCCCAGGGAGGCTGGCTGGTAGCTGCCAGTGGTGGGCGGGTGCGTGGTCGGCATGGGGGGCGTTCCTTCACGAGAAATGGTGGACGGTGTCAGCCAGGCTAGGCTGACCATTTGAAGAATCGGGTGGCTAAAGCGGCAAAGAGTGCGGTTGCTATGACCAGTATGAGGTGGGGCAGGGGGAGGAAGGTGTGGTGGATAAAGTCTCCGCGTAAGGCGTTGCCGAGGGCCGCTGAGGGTAGAAGGTCAATCAGCGGGGCTAGCCAGGTGGGGTAGCGGTCGGTGGGAATCAGGGTGCCTCCGGCGGCGGCCAGCAGAACCCAGGCCATATTGACGATAGCTAGGGTTGCTTCAGCCCGTACAGTCCCAGCAATCAGCAGCCCCAGGGATGTGAAGCAGGCTGCCCCCAACAGCAGGGTAGGTAGGGACATGAGGATACCGGGCACCGTGGCTTCCCAGCCGAGGAGCTGGCCCAGGGCTCCGACCAGCAGGTACTGGAGTAGCAGCACCGATAGCACAGCAAAGACTTTACCGGCAACCAGCCCGCCCTTACCCAGTGGGGTGGTGGAGATGAAACGGAGCACCCCGTAGCGGCGGTCAAAGCCGGTGGCGATGCCTTGACCTGACAGTGCAGTGGAGAGCACACAGAGGGCCAGAACGCCGGGTACAGCAATATCAAGGCGGCTAACCCCGTAGCGGGTGGCCCAGGGGTCAAGAAAACCTGTGTAGGCCATGGCCAGCAGGCCCATGATGGGGAAGGCAATGTTGAGCATGAGCTGCTCCCCATTTTTGAGCATGGCAATAGTTTCGAACCGGCCCTGGGCTAGGACTCGGGTGAGAGCTGGTGCTGCTGTTGAGGTGGTACTCATCGGATATCCCTACCTGATAGTTCCAGAAAGACGTCTTCTAGGGTGCGGTTGGCCAAGGAAAGCTCACCGGGCATGATGCCCCGAGCTGCCCAGTAGGCTGTTAGGTCAGCCAGGTGTTGGGGGGTGAGGGGACCGGTGAGCTGGTAGCTACCTGCCGGGTTTTCGGTGAGGGTGAGGGCGGCGTCCGCTGGGGGCCATAGTTGGTTGAGGGTGAAGCCGCTGGGGGCGGTAAAAGTTAGGCTGCGGTTCTTATCCTGCCCGTTTGCTAGCACCTGGGCCATGGTCCCTGAGAGTATTACCGTGCCGTCTTTAATCATGTAGACGTAGTCGGCGATGCGCTGGGCATCATCGAGGAGGTGGGTGGTGAGCACAACGGCTACACCGGCATCACGCTGTTCGCGGATGATATCGAAGACAACACTCCGGGATTGGGGGTCAAGCCCGGCGGTGGGCTCATCGAGGAAGAGAATCTCAGGGCGGCCGATGAGGGCTGCCGCTAGGGCTACCCGCTGTTTCTGCCCGCCGGAGAGCCTGCGGATGCTGGTTCCGTCAAAAGTGTCGATACCCAGGCGGTGGGCTAGCTCATCCACCTTGAGGGGATTGGTGTACATGCGGGCAATATGCCGCAGTAGGGGTAGGGGGCGTACCGCGGGGGGCAGCCCGCCGTCTTGTAACATGATGCCCACGCGGGCCCGTAGCTCAGGGGTAGCCCCCCAGGGGGCCTGGCCCAGGAGGGAAATGCTGCCGCTGGTGGGCTTGAGCAGGCCTTGGGCGCAGGCTAGGGTGGTTGTTTTCCCGGCCCCGTTAGCCCCGAGGAGGACTGTGATATGACCGTGGGCGATGCTGAGCGAGAGGTGGTTCACTGCCCGTTTGAGCCCCTGGGTGGTAAGAGCCTCAGGGTGCGTGCGGGCAAAGTCCTTGGAGGGGGTGAAATCCTTGACCAAGTTCTCGATCGTTAGAGCGGCGGACGCTTGTGGTTGAGGTGCGCTCTCACGTGCGCTAAGGCTGGGGGGCAGGTGCTGTTGTGTCACTTGTCCATTCTAGCTCTTTGACAGTGCACTGCTTAAAATAGGTAGCCCTTACTAGCTAAGTAGCCTCAATTACGACATACTTTAGTTGTGTATTCCGCAGAGAAAGGCAGAACTGTGTCCACTCATCCTGCCCGCCCTGCAGAAACAGAGGATCGCACGCGTGACCGCGTGCTCCAGGGAGTTCTCACCCATGGCCCTGTTTCTGCGGCCAAACTGGGTGAACTGCTTAGCCTCACCCCGGCAGCAGTGCGCCGCCACCTCGATGCGCTTGAAAAAGACAGCCTCATCGAAGTAGCCTCCCACCGCCAGCACGGCGCTGGTGCTGGCCGCCCTGCCCGCCGCTACGTCATCGCCCCCCACGGCCATAGCGAACTGGGCAATGACTACCTTGATATTGCCCGTGACGCCCTGATCATGCTCAAGGACGCCGTGGGTGAAGATGCCCTGCGGCAATTCGCCTCAGCGCGCGCCCACGACATGGCAGAGCGTTACCGCCCCATCGTTGAGGCAGCAGGGGATGATGTCTCGGCTCGAGCTCAGGCGCTGGCAGAAGCAATGACCCGCGATGGCTTTGTGGCGAGCGCCAACGAAATGGCCCCGGCCCTAGGGGTGCACACCACACTACCTGATCACCTGCTGGCCGCTATCCAGCTCTGCCAAGGCCACTGCCCCGTGCGGGACTTGGCTGAAGACTTCTCCGTCTTCTGTGATCAGGAAACCCGCATCATCTCCGAACTGATTGGGGTTGATGTGCGCAGACTCTCCACCATGGCAGGTGGCGCCCACGTCTGTACCACCCATATCCCCCTGGGGCGACTGCAGGCGTCCGCACCGCAGAAGCCCGAAGAGGGGCAGGGCGAGAAAGCCCCCTAAGATTTTCCACCGGCCTACCCTGCCTGGCAGGGTAGGCCACTGAGAAGAAGACTTCACCGACTTACCTCGGTGAAAACCAACCCACCAAGAAAGGCCGTAATGACTGAACAGGTTGAGCGCACCGCCAACAACACCGTCATTTCAGAAATTCTGGAGGCAAACCCCGAACTCGAAGGTATCGGTACCTACGAGTACGGTTGGTCTGACTCCGATGAAGCAGGCCAGGCTGCAAAGCGTGGTCTTGACGAAGATGTCGTGCGCGACATTTCAGCCAAGAAGAACGAACCCGAATGGATGCTGGACCTTCGCCTGAAGGCCCTCAAGTTCTTCGACCGCAAGCCCATGCCCACCTGGGGTGCAGACCTCTCGGACATCGACTTCGACAACATCAAGTACTTCGTACGCTCAACCGAGCGTCAGGCCGAAACCTGGGAAGAACTGCCCGAAGAAATCCGTAACACCTACGAGAAGCTCGGCATCCCCGAAGCAGAACGTAACCGCCTGGTTGCCGGTGTTGCCGCCCAGTACGAATCTGAGGTTGTCTACCACCAGATTCGTGAGGACCTAGAAGCCCAGGGCGTCATCTTCCTAGACACCGACACCGCCCTCAAGGAACACCCCGAATTCTTCGAAGAATACTTCGGCTCAGTGATTCCTGCCGGTGATAACAAGTTCGCAGCCCTCAACACTGCTGTATGGTCAGGTGGCTCCTTCGTCTACGTACCCCCGGGAGTACACGTAGAGATTCCCCTGCAGGCCTACTTCCGCATTAACACCGAGAACATGGGCCAGTTCGAGCGTACCCTCATCCTCGCTGACGAGGGCTCCTACGTTCACTACATCGAAGGCTGCACCGCCCCCATCTACAAGACCGACTCACTGCACTCAGCAGTAGTTGAAATCGTGGTCAAGAAGAACGCCCGCGTCCGCTACACCACCATTCAGAACTGGTCCAACAACGTCTACAACCTGGTGACCAAGCGCGCCATCGCCTACGAGGGTGCCACCATGGAATGGATCGATGGCAACATCGGCTCCAAGGTCACCCAGAAGTACCCCGCTGTCTACATGGTCGGTGAGCACGCCAAGGGCGAGACCCTCTCCATCGCTTTCGCAGGCGAGGGCCAGCACCAGGACACCGGTTCCAAGATGGTCCACATCGCCCCCAACACCTCATCCACCATCGTGTCCAAGTCTGTGGCTCGTAACGGTGGTCGTGCCGCCTACCGCGGCCTGGTACAGGTGCGCGAAGGTGCCTCCCACGCTAAGAGCTCGGTAGTCTGTGACGCCCTGCTGGTCGACACCATCTCCCGCTCAGATACCTACCCCTACGTAGATATCCGCGAGGACGACGTCACCATGGGCCACGAGGCAACCGTCTCCCGCGTCTCAGAAGAACAGCTCTTCTACCTGCAGCAGCGCGGCCTGCCCGAAGACGAAGCCATGGCCATGATCGTGCGCGGCTTCGTGGAGCCCATCGCCCGCGAGCTGCCCATGGAATACGCGCTTGAACTCAACCGCCTGATCGAACTCCAGATGGAAGGATCCGTAGGCTAAATTATGGCTAAGACAGAAAACCAGGGGCACAACAACCCCGCGATTCCCGGCATGGACCAAGAAGGTGAAAAGCTGGCAACTGAGCTAGCCACCGACGACACCATCCGCGTCTCCAAGCACAACACCGACAAGGTCGAGATTGATGGCTCCCGCGCCGAGCGTAAAACCTCCTACAAGGTTCAAGACTTCCCCGCCCTGACCGGACGCGAAGAAGACTGGCGCTTCACCCCGCTCAAGCGCCTGGGCGGCCTGCACACCGATGAACTCACCGGTGCTGCCCCCACCCTAGAGGTCGATGCGCCCGCTGGCGTGCAGGTTGAAACTATCACCCGCGATGACGCTCGCATCGGCTCAGCCGGTATCCCCGAGGACCGCGTGGCAGCTAACGCCTGGAGCACCTTCACCCAGGCAACTGCTATCACCGTACCCGCTGAGGCTGAGCTGGAAGGCCAGATTGAGGTTGCTATCAAGGGTACCCACAAGGACGCTGCCGCCCAGCACATCTTCATCGAGACTAAGCCTTTCTCTAAGGCTACTGTCGTGCTGCGTCACACCGGCTCAGCGGTACTTTCCCAGAACATTGAGTTCAAGGTGGGCGACTCCTCTTCACTGACCGTCATTACCGTTCAGCAGTGGGAAGATGACGCTATTCACGCCTCAGCCCAGTACGCTTCTTTGGGTCGTGACGCTAAGTTCAAGCACATCAACATCTCCCTCGGTGGCGATTTGGTGCGCCTTACCCCCTCCACCAAGTTCACCGCCCCCGGCGCTGAAACCGAGATGTACGGCCTCTACTTCGTCGATGCTGGCCAGCACATCGAGAACCGTCTCTTTGTTGCCCACACCGAACCTAACTGCAAGTCCCGCGTCACCTACAAGGGTGCCCTGCAGGGCAGGGGCGCTCACTCTGTTTGGGTTGGCGATGTGCTCATCGGTAAGGACGCAGAAGGCACCGACACCTACGAGCTCAACCGCAACCTGATTCTTGAAGATGGGCCCCGCGCTGACTCCGTGCCCAACCTGGAAATCGAAACCGGTCTGATTGAAGGTGCCGGTCACGCCTCCACCACCGGTCAGCTCGATGAGCAGCACCTCTGGTACCTGCAGGCCCGCGGTATCCCTGAGGCTGAGGCCCGCCGCCTGGTCGTCCGCGGCTTCCTCAACGAGATCATTCAGCAGATCCGCATCCCTGAGCTTGAAGAACAGCTCACCGATGCCCTCGAAGCTGAACTCGCGATTTCTAACAACTAAAGCTTTACCTCTGTACAGGAGAAACACATTATGGCAACCCTTGAAATCAAGGACCTCCACGTCTCGGTCATCCTGGATGACGAAAACACCAAGCCCATCCTC
>JAXFPK010000005.1:0-7886 GCA_034179845.1 Rothia sp. (in: high G+C Gram-positive bacteria)
CAAAAATGAAGATGTCCGGTATGCCCTTGAACATCCTGAACTGTTCTCTAACCGGGTATCGACCCGCCATATAGCGGTTCCCAACGGAATGGACGCACCTGAACACACTGCTTTCAGGGCTATCAACGATAAGTACTTCACCCCAGAGCGTATGCAGGCTTTTGAGCCGCAGATTCGTGAAGTGGTGCGGCAGCTTGTTCGTGATACTCCTCGTGGTGAGACGGTTGACATCATGGGGGAGTTCGCCACCCGCTACGCCATGCGCGTGCAAAATGCTTTTATGGGGTGGCCAGAGAGTCTTGAAGAAGCTCTGATTGCCTGGATGAACAAGAATCGGTCGGCCACCCTCAAGCGTGACCGGGCTGAGATTGCCTCGGTTGCCGTGGAATTTGACGGCTATATTCGGACTCTTCTGGATGAACGGCGGATGAACCCTGCGCTTCAGGACGTCACCGCCGAGCTCCTGCACGATCGTGTGGAGTTGCCGGGGCAGGAACCTCGCGTCATGACGGATGAAGAAATTGTCTCTCTTATTCGAAACTGGACGGTCGGGGAGCTGTCAACGGTTTCAGCTATCGTGGGAGTCATTGTGAACTTTTTGGGCGAGCACCAGGGTGAGGCTGACCGCTTGCGGCAGCATCCCGAATATATTGGTCACGCGGTGGAAGAGATCTTGCGTTTGCAAGATCCCCTCGTTGCTAACCGCCGTGTAACAACTGCCGATGTTGAAGTCGGCGGTCGTACGATTCCTGCTGGATGCCCGGTGACCATCAACTGGACATCGGCTAACCGTGATGAGGACGCTTTTGAGGATGCCCTGGACTACCGTCCTGATCGTAATCAGTCGATGAACCTGACCTATGGCGCGGGAATTCACGCGTGCCCCGGGGCTCCTCTAGCTCGGTTGGAGCTGCGCGTACTGGTTGAAGAGTTGCTTGCAGCGACGGAGTCAATCACGGTGGAGTCTACCGTGAATGCTCAGTTCCCGGTGGCAGGTTATTCCTCGGTGAAGGTCGTCGTGAGGTAGGTGAGTGCGGCGGCGTCCGCAATGTGTCGGTGTCCTGTCGCTCCAGCGTCCACTTAACCCCGCACTTAACTGCGGGGTTTTACGCTTAACTGCGGGTGCCCCCCGGGGTGCTAGACGGTGTAGGTGGCGTCGTCAACGGGTGCACCCCAGTTGACGAACTTCCCGTCCTTGTTGAAGGGGATGACGGCGATGTGGGTCATGGGGCCATCGCTGGTGGCTCCGTGCCAGTGGTTAATGCCTGGTTCGAAGAAGGCCTCACCGGGTGTGAGGGTCTGGGGTTCCTGGCCTTCGAGCTGGTAAATGCAGATGCCGGAGGTCACCACAATAAGCTGGCCGACGTCGTGGGTATGCCAGTTAGTGCGGGCTTCGGCCTCGAAGGTAACAGCCAGGGACTGTAGCTGGCTGCTGGGTGCCTACGACTCCCCTAGCGCACCAGGGTAGCCTGCTTGAAGCTGGGGTCAGGCACACAGGTCACCGCGTATTTAGTGGAGGCTAGCTCATCAATTTTGATCACGTAGTTCTGGGTCTCAAAGTAAGGTGGGATGCCGCCAAATTCCTCCACGGCACCGGGCCCAGCATTATAGCCGGCCAAAACAATATCTTGTAGGGAGGCCTCATCTGAGACGTAGGGTGCTAGGTACTCTGAGAGGTAGGCCAGGTAGCGGCCCTGGGCGGCGATGGAGTCTTCGGGGCTGTTAATATTGCCCTTGCCCCAGATGTCCCAGGTGTCCTGGGTGAACTGGGCTAGGCCGTGGGCGCCTGCGTGTGACTGGGCGGTGGTGACCCAGCCGGATTCGGTTTCTAGCTGGGCGGCTAAGAGGCCTGCCCGGAACCCAGATACTTCTGCGGCGGCTTCAATATCGTCCCATAGTTGTGGGGGAGCGTAGGTGAGGTCGGTCTGCCCGCAGTAGTCCTCGTAGGTGGCAGAAAGCCCCACCACACCGGCTGACATTAGCACCGCTGATGCCACAATCTGCCAGTGCGCTACCAGGCCTGCGCCGAGGCGCAGGGCAAGGCTGGGCTTAGTACGTTCACTTGTCATCAGGTCAAGATTACTGGAAAACCCTCCTGCCCGTCAGGTGCGCGCCCGCCGCACACACCCAAAGGTGACGCACCCAACCTGGGCACGTCACCCTCAGAGGAGGCTACTGGCTTACCTGGATCCGCCCGCGGGCGCCACGCTCTGCGGCAGCGAAATCATGGTTGACGAAGGTGTAGGTGCCTGGCTCAACAAAGACCATTTCTACGAACCCGCCTTGTGAGGCTGAGAAATCAACGGCCTGGGACCCACCTGTTGCCTGCCCGAAGGGGTCACGGCCTTCTTGGACCAGGTAGCCACCTTCCTTATAGACGGTGTCGAACTGGGTGCCAACGATGTGGAAACTCAGCTCACCGCCAGGGCCAGCATTCAGAACCCAGATGCGCACGCGCTCACCCACGCGAGCAGTGAGAGGGCTGTGCATGTACTGGGTGGCGTGCCCGTTGAAGAGGGTGAGGGTAGGTGCAGGGGCCTGGTTGGCTGGCAGAATATCGGTCAGGACGCTCCCCCCGGCCTTCTGCTCTTGCTCTTCAGCGGTGGTGCTCTCGGTGTTACCTTCAGCGGCTGGGGTGAGGGCCATCTCTGACTGAACCAGCAGGTATTCGCGGTCTACCGGGGGCAGGCCAGGTGGGTCAATGACCACGGCGCCGAACATGCCTGCACCCATGTGGGCACTGACCGGTGCGGTGCCGCAGTGGTAGAGCCAGATACCTGAGCGTACTGCTTCAAAACGGTAGACCAGTTCTTCCCCCGGTGCAATGGTGCGCATGGGCTCATTGGGGGCGACAATACCTGCGTGGAAGTCGACCGAGTGCCCCATGGTGCCATTGTTGACTAGGGTTATTTCGAAGATGTCCCCGACCTGCCCGTGCAGGGTGGGGCCCATGTAGGAGCCGTTGTAGGTCCAGGTGTTCAAATCAACTCCTGGGGCGATTTCACGGGGTAGCTCTTGCACATCTAGGGTCTGGCGGTGAACGGTGCGGCCATCAACGACGTCACCCTCAGGGACGGGGGCTAAGACCGCGTCACGGGTCTGATAGTCAGGTGAGATCTCGCCTTGGAAGTCAATATCACCGGGTGTCAATGCTAGGGTGCCGGTGCTACCACCTGCCGCAGTAGCAGGGTGAGAGCCGTGGCCCAGGTTGCCGGTGGCTGTAGCTTCTTCACCGCTTGCTTTCACGGTAAAGACCATGCCCATGGCCTGGTGGCCAATAATGGAGCACCAGCCCTCAAGATCACCGGTGATAAGACCAGCATCTACGGTTTTAGTTTCCCCCGGTGCGATACGGCCGGTAGTGGTTCCGTTAGCGAAGGTCAAATCGTGGGCGTTGGTGGCATCAGCGTTCGTGACCTCAACGATGAGGCGGTTACCTACTGGCACCTCTACAAGGTCGGGGGTGAAGCGCATGTCGGCGGTTGCTTCTACTGCCACGGTGGTGGTCTGGCCGGTGGCCTGTGTGGCGGCGGTAGGTGCGGTGAGGCGTCCGCGCGCAGCCGGATCAGCAAGAACCCCTAGCCCCACTACCAGGGCCACGGCGAGCGCACCGATGAGGGCGTTGCGCAGGTGGGGGAGGGGTGTGGGGGTGAGGGCTTGTGGGTCGGGGGTGGGGGCTTCGCCGCGGGCTCTGGCTTGTACCATGGCTTTGCGGATGGCTACTGATTTTTTGACTCCGCGGAGCATGAGGGGGATGAAGGCGAAGAGGATGAAGGCTCCTACCAGGGAGGCGCCGGTGCGGACCCAGGAGCCTGTCCAGGAGACGGGCAGGATGAAGATGAGCAGTGATAGGTTGACCATGACGGCGCGGCCTGCGGCGAAACGGTTGAATTCGTGGTTGGCTGCGCGTACGGCTTTGGGCCCGCCGCCCATGCGGGCGGGGAGTAGATAGGTCATGGCCCCTAGGAGTACTTGGGCGAGGAAGCCGACGGTAAAGATGGGGGTGATGGGGCGCAGGGTGAGGGAGGCGAAGGGGGTGGTGGCTACCAGGTAGGCGGCCATGAGCACACCGATCAGTAGCCAGATCATGCTGGCTGCTACTGAGAAGGTGCCGTAGTCGGCGGGTTTTTTGGCGGTGGTGGTGCGCACCATGAGGATAAGGACGAGCACTAGGGCCCCGGCGTAGATGAGCAGGCCGGCGGTAGCTAGCCAGGTGAGCCCGGTCAGGGCCCCGGCTACGGTGAGGGTTAGGCCTGCGCAGAGGCCGGTGAGGGCGCGCAGGGAGCGGGTGACGGCGTCTGGGGCCATGATAGTGCGTAGCATGGTGGGCCAGAGGGTCATGAGGGTGCCTACTACTGTGATGCCTACAAAGCCCAGTATGTTAGTTGCTTCGTGGGCAAGGAGTAGGCGGCCGTACCAGGTGGCGTTGATTCCCTCGTGGGCTAGTAGGGCGCCGAAGGTGGCCCCTACTGGTAGGAGCCAGGATGCTGCGATGTAGTAGCGGACGGTGGCCCCAAAGCGGGCGGGTAGGGCGGTGCGCATCTGCTGGAGGAGAGCGATTCCGTGCCAGGTGACTGTTGCCCCTAGGCCGATGGCACCTAGGAGGGTGAGGGGGTAGAGGGTGAAGACTATTCCGACCATCAGCACCACTATGGAGGTGTTGAGGGTGTAGATGCGGGCTAGTTGTAGGGGGCGGGCGGTGTCGGGGAGCCGGTTTTTTAGGAGGGCTTCGGTGAAGTGTTGGGACCAGATCAGGATGGAGTTGGTGATGAGGCCAAGGGCTACCATGTGTACCATGAGCCAGAGGGATTCGGGTACCCAGCGGTGGGTCATGAGGAGGATGAAGAGGGCGAACATCCATAGGGAGACTGGTTTGGAGGCTTTGCGGTGCCAGGTGTGGCGGCCGCTGGCGATGTCGCGGGCTTGTTTGTCGGTGACGGGGGAGCCGGGGGCATCGAGCGGACGCGCCCCTAGGGTAAGTTGCTCGCGGTGGCCGGGCCGGGGTGCGGCGTCCTTTTCAGTCATCACTACTCCAAAACTTGTATAGGTCATGCCGATTATAGCAAGGGTAGTTTCACCCACGCTGGGAGAAGTAACAGAGCGACAAGTAGACTAAAAACCATGACCCTAGCCATCATTATCACCCTCCTAGCCGCTACCCTCATCGCCCTCGGTATCGTAGGCATCGTCTACCCTATTCTGCCTGGCTCCCTTGCAGTGCTGGGTGGCACCCTACTGTGGGGCCTGACCCTGCGCGGGCCTGAAGGCTGGTGGCTACTTGGCCTAGGCCTACCCATCATCATCGCAGGAATGGTCGCCCAAGCCGTCCTTACCGGCAAAACCCTCAAGCAGCGAGCCATCCCCAACCGCTCTATCCTCTGGGGCGTGCTCGGTGCAGTCATTGGCATGTTCGTTATCCCCATAGTAGGTCTCTTCGTGGGTTTTGCCCTTGCCCTACTCCTGAGCGAAACCCTACGCAGTCAAGGGGACATCGCCACCTCCACACGCAGCACCCTAGCCGCCCTCAAATCCATGGGCCTGGGCATACTCATTGAACTAGCCGCCGCCCTGACCACCGGCACCATCTTCACCATCTGCGCCATCACCTACTTCGCTACTGCCTAACCGGTAGACTAGTTCCCCATGAAAACTCTGCCAGCCTCCCTGCTCCTTGCCGCCACCGCCATCGTCCAGGCCCTCGGCATCTTCCGCTACACCGAAGACACCATGGCTCTTTCCGGCCACATCTTCTTCCCCGTCCTCTTTGCGCTCATGGCCATCTACATCACCTGGCGCAACACTGAGAACAACGGCGCCTTCCCCCTGGCTCACATCATCATTGCCGCCCTAGCTGTCGTTGCCCTGGGTGCCACCATCGCCGGCTGGAACGCCAGCCTCTACTACTTCTACCCCTCCTACTACGTCTTCTACGCAGCGCTGGCCCTGCTCGCGATTGAACTAGCCCTGCGCATCGCCGCCCTGCCCAAGAAGCCCACCGCTGAATCCTCCGAGAAGGTCGGCCACCGCCTGCCCGGTCGCGCCAAGACTAAGCGCGGTACCAACCTGGTCGCCGTCCGCAAGACCCCAGAGCAGCAGGCAACGGCCCCAACCCCCACCGAAAAGTAACCCCCAGTGCACCTTGTGAGACTCGGTACTGGCCTATCTGCCCACCTTCACACGCAGCGAGGCGGCTTTCGCTAGGGTAGAGGTATGAGTACTCCGAAGGACCCCCGCATCCCCTGGCAGACCCCTGCCCAGAATTCACCGCAGGCTGCGGCACCTACCCCCGCCCGAGCGTCCGCCCACCTACCAGACCAGGTGCCCTCACCTGCCTTACACCCGGTGCCAATGCCCCTGCCGCCGGTCGGCTGGCGCCCCGGCTACCAGCAAGAGCAACAGAAACTGGGCTACCACCGGCTTTCTCTGGCTGACCCCAAACACCGCTGGTACACGCCCTGCTAGAAGCCCTGATTGGGGTGCCAATCTACCTGGTGCTCTCTGTGCTGCTGGCTCTTGCTTTCTTTTTCGTTCTCTTAACAGAACTTGACCCCTGGCTGCTTACTGATGCCACCTCCTTCTTGCATGCTATGGATGCAGAAGCTCTTGAAGATGGGGCCCTGCAAAGCCCCTCCACTTTCATCTTTCTCTTTGGGTCTATAGCACTCATGTTCCCTGTCCTCTGGCTTGCCCGAATCATTGTGGGCCCTAAGCCCTGGGGGCTGATTCACTCGGTCGCCGGGCGGATGCGCTGGGGCTGGCTAGCAACCTGCTGTGGTTTAGCGGCTCTGCTCATTGTGGCCCTGCCGCTAGCCTTCGATTTCGCTCTAGGGGCACGCTATGTTCCTAGCCCCACCCTACCTACCGGCGGTCTGATCGCCATACTGGTAGCCATTATTCTGGTGGTACCGGTGCAGGCCTACGCCGAAGAGCTAGTCTTCCGCGGCTACCTCATGCAGAGTATCGGCCGCTGGCTCAAACACCCGGCCTGGGCAATTATTATTCCCGCCCCGCTCTTTATGCTGGGGCACCTCTACGATGTGTGGGGCCAGCTTTCCGTACTGGTCATGGGCCTGGCTGCCGGGTACATTACCTGGCGCACCGGCGGGCTAGAAGCAGCTATCGCCCTGCACGTGGTGAACAATCTTCTAGCAACGAGCTTTGGTGTGCTGGGCATGGCAGACCCCTTCCTGCAGCAGGGTTCTACCGTGGGCATGTTTATCTCGGCACTGGTATCGAACGGCCT
Source organism: Rothia sp. (in: high G+C Gram-positive bacteria) (assembly GCA_034179845.1). Classification (GTDB taxonomy): domain Bacteria; phylum Actinomycetota; class Actinomycetes; order Actinomycetales; family Micrococcaceae; genus Rothia. Next base: position 7,244 of record JAXFPK010000005.1, read on the forward strand.
GTTCGTTCTGGCTGTTATCTGGGCGGCAAACCGCCGCGGTCTTGAGCGCACCCGCAGCGCCCAGGTGTGGGTCAAGGAGAGCCAGCTGAATAAGCCGCGCCCTCTCCAGTAAAATGTGGTCTATGACTCTTCCCCAGGCCCTTGATGCGCGCACCAACATTGATGACTTAGCCACCTTCGTCACTGCCTCCCCTACCTCCTTCCACGCGGTAGCAGAGGCGGCCAAGCGGCTAGTTTCTGCTGGCTTCACAGAGCTAAGCGAGCAGGACGCCTGGGGCAGTACAGCTGCCACCGGCAAGCACTTTGTGGTGCGCGATGGGGCCATCATCGCCTGGGCTGGCACTGGGCAGCACCAGAGCTACCGGGTACTCGGTGCCCACACCGACTCACCGGGCTTCAAGGTCAAGCCCAAGCCCTCAGTGCGCACCCTCACCTGGAACCAGGTGGGGGTAGAAGTCTACGGCGGGCCTCTGCTCAACTCCTGGCTGGACCGCGAACTGCACCTGGCCGGTCGCCTGACTGCGCTGGTGGACGGGACGCTGGAAACCCGCCTGGTTGCCACCGGACCCATTGCCCGCATCCCCCAGCTCGCCATCCACCTGGACCGTACCGCCAACGAGGGCCTCAAACTCGATAAACAAGA
>JAXFPK010000047.1:0-20877 GCA_034179845.1 Rothia sp. (in: high G+C Gram-positive bacteria)
ATCAAACTTAAGTCCACTGCGGGCACCGGCTTCACTTACGTAACCCGTAAGAACCGCCGTAACAACCCCGATCGTATGGTTCTCAAGAAGTACGATCCCGTTGTCCGCAAGCACGTTGACTTCCGAGAGGAGCGCTAAACAATGGCGAAGAAGTCCAAGATTGCTCGCAACGAGCAGCGCAAGGTCATCGTTGCACGCTACGCTGAAAAGCGCCTGGAACTGAAGAAGACCCTGGTTGACGAAAACGCAACCCCCGAAGAGCGCGAAGCAGCCCGCCTGGGCCTCCAGAAGCTGCCCCGCAACGCTTCACCCGTTCGCGTTCGCAACCGCGACCAGATCGACGGCCGCCCCCGCGGTACCTTCCAGAAGTTTGGTATCTCCCGCGTGCGCTTCCGCGAGATGGCACACCGTGGCGAGCTGCCCGGTGTTACCAAGTCAAGCTGGTAATCTGTAGCTGATACGGTTAGCCTTGTGGACAGGGCTAACCCAGCCACTCACTTTTTGAAAGTCTCAGGAGGAGCATTCAATGGCTAAGAACCGTAGCGAACTCGTTGCAGAGGTTGCAGAGAAGGCCGGCACCAGCCAGGCAGCAGTGAACGGTGTGCTCGACGCACTGTTCCAGGTCTTCGAAGCATCTGTTGCACAGGGCGAGAAGATCACCATCCCCGGCTGGATGGCAATTGAGCGCACTGACCGTGCAGCTCGTACCGGTCGCAACCCGCAGACCGGTGAAACCATTCAGATTCCCGCAGGTCACGGTGTTAAGCTGACCGCAGGTTCAAAGCTGAAGGCAGCAGTCTCCACCAAGAAGTAAATTTCTTGAACAGACTTTAGAAAGGGCCACCCCACGTACGGGGTGGCCCTTTTGCTATACCTACGGGAATAACCCACCACTGCCGTGAGATAATAGGCAGGCAAGACACACCCACCTGCTAGCCGGTGGGCACCTGCCGCGCCCACTTTCAACAGGCAAGGACAACTCCTATGTTTAAGGCACCTACAGCCTCTACCCGCACCTTCATCGCAGCCCTAGCCCTCGCTACCTGCAACCTACTGGCCATGCACCCAGCCTCCGCCCACGATGAGCTAGTATCCACCAACCCCACTGACGGGGCGACCCTCACCGAAGCGCCCGCCAGCATAGAACTGACCTACAGCGGCGACATTATGGACGTGGACGGAGCCAACCAGGTGCGCGTCACCAACACCGCCGGTGAAAGCGTCACAGACGGCAGCCCCCAAGTAGAAGGCACCGGAGTCACCCAAAACCTAGCACCCACCAATGATGACACTTACACCGTCACCTGGAGAGCCGTCTCATCCGACGGCCACCCCATCCAGGGAACCTTCACCTACACCGTAGAGCAGGGCAACAATACAGCCAGCTCTGCTACACCGGTCACAAGCCCAGGGGATGCTGAACCCTCAGCAGAACACACCGGCAGTACCAACACCACCACAACCGCTCCTGACCCCATGAGCCAGGTAGGGGAGGGGCTACCCACCTCCCTCAAAGCCATGCTGGCCCTCCTGGCAGTAGCAGCCTTAGGTTCAGCGCTAGTAATCGTACTGGCTAAAACCAAACGCCAGTAAAACAGCTAACTCCCACCCCGCCTTAAAGACCCTCAAGAAGAATCAGGTATGAACATGGCAGCACACGAGATGGTGCGGGGCCTCAAAAGCCACTGGATATGGGCCTTCCCCCTCGCCTCCCTCCTAGCCCTGGTAATGACCCTACCCATCACCGGCTCAACCTCCGCCACAGACCTAGCGGACGCCGGTGCCCTAGTACGCTGGGGCCTGCCAGTAGCCGAGAGCCTCCGCAACTTCTCAATGGCCGCAACCATGGGCTCTATCATCTTTGCCCTAGGCCTGGTGCCCCGCTTCCTTGACTCAGCTAAAGGCCAGACCAAGATCAACATGGCCCATGCCACCGATGCAGCCCAACGGCAAAAGAACCTGCACCGCACTGAACACCCAGCTTTTAGAAGAACCCTGACACTGGCGTCCGCATCTTCCATCACCTGGACTATCGCCGCCATTACCGTACTCATTTTCAACTACGCCAGCATCACAGGCCGCTCCCCCTCCAGTGGAACCGAGTACACCTCAGAACTCATCAGCTACATCACCACCATCGACTCCGGCAAACAAGAAGCCACCAGCATCATTGTGGCCGCGACCGTAGCAACCCTCGTCTGCGCGGTACGGTCACTGACCGGTCTACTGCTAACCCTGGGCCTATCCATGATCAGCATTGTGGCCATGGCCCTAGGAGGGCACTCCTCAGGCGGTAGAGACCACATGGGGGCAGTCAACTCCCTGGGCCTACACCTCGTAGGGGTAGTGCTCTGGTGCGGCGGGCTGATGGTACTAGCTTTCATCTCCCGCGACATCACCGGGGACCAAGCAGGCACCGGCACCCTCACTGAGAAGCAGAGAGGGGCGGTGCCAACGTCCGCCCGGCGTGTGCCCCTGGCCCTTGCGGTGCTGAGCCGCTACTCCGCCCTAGCCCTGCTAGGGTTCCTACTACTAGCTGTCTCTGGCGCCATCAACGCCCTGGTGCGCCTCAACACCCTGAGCGAACTCTTCACAACCACCTACGGGGCGCTAGTAGTCGCCAAAGTCATGCTCACCCTGGTACTAGGGGCAATCGGCGTCATTCACCGCCTACGGCTACTGCCCATGATGCGCTCAGGCCTCACCAGCGCTACCCGAGGCATCTGGTCCGCTATCGCCTGCGAACTGATCATTATGGGCGCCGCCAACGGCCTGGCTGTCTCCCTCTCCCGCACCCGGCCCCCCGCCCCCCAGACCCTGGACGCTCACGCCGAGCCCGTCCGCATCATCACCCTCTACGACATGCCCCCAGAACCGCACCTCACCCAGTGGTTCACCCAGTGGCGCTTTGACTGGTTCTGGGTAGCCTTCATCAGCTTCGCAGCCTTCGCCTACATCTGGGCCCTGCACAAAGTACGGCACAGCGGCGGGCACTGGCCCATGGCCCGCACCATCTCCTGGTTCCTGGGCCTTCTGGTGCTGCTCTACATCACCTGCGGCGCCCTGGCCGTCTACTCCAAGGTGCTCTTCTCCGTGCACATGGTAGAGCACATGCTCCTGACCATGGTCTGCCCCATCTTCCTAGTACTCGGGGCCCCCGTTACCCTATTCTTGCGTGCCTTGGAACCTCGCGCCGATGGCACCCGCGGGCCGCGCGAATGGATCCTACGCCTGGTACATTCAGGCTGGTCTAAAGTAGTCACCAACCCCATCTTCGCAGCCGTTCACTTTGCCGGGGCAATCGTCATCGTCTACTTCACCCCCCTCTTTGGGGTCATGCTGCGCTACCATGTAGGCCACGAGTTCATGCTGATTCACTTCCTGCTGACCGGCTACATCTTCAGCCTGGTGCTCATCGGCATAGACCCCCTGCCCCACCGCCCCACCTACCCCATGCGCCTGATCATGATCATTGCGACCCTGGGGTATCACGCCTTTGTGGGGATCTCCATCATGCAAATGGACACCTTGCTTCAAGCCTCCTGGTTCGGTAATTTAGGACGCCCCTGGGGCCTATCTGCCATTGAGGACCAGAAACTAGGGGGCTCACTCATGTGGGCTATCGGCGAGATACCCACCATGATTATTGCCGTCGCTGTTGCGGTGCAATGGTCCATGAACGATAAGAAAATACAAAAACGAATCGACCGCCAAGCCGACCGTGACGGTGATGCCGAACTGAAGGCCTACAATGACATGTTCGCGCAACTAGCAGAAAAGGACGCCCGCCGCCGCTAAAGGCCCCTAGGGTAGACTGAAGCCTACACACGATAGACCAAAGCCCGGGCAGAATATTCTGCCCGGGCTTTAGTCATATCCTTTTCCCTCAAAGAACCTACCTACGCGGAGGCCTGGCCCCAAGGCTGAGTAGGGTGGGCGGTCGTCCCAACCGGCTCAGCAAAACGAGTGCCGCCGGACTTTGCCTGGCCACGGACTGAAGGAACAGTAGGGATAGGGTCACTGAGTGGGCTGACCTGCTCCAGGCGGGCAGAAATTTGAGAGATCTTGTCAAACAAGGTCGATGACGAGGGAGCTGCAGCGTGCTGGGTCATGAGAAGCCTCCAAACATCGTTAAAGATGAAATACAAAGGGCGGTAAAGAGCCAATAAAACTCTGCACCAGGCTCAAAAGCCTCTTTAATGTAACCACCCTCAGACCGGATTTCTCTCCCGTTTAGCTGGGAGAAACCTCGTAAAAAAACCGTTTGGGGGACACCGCCGACGAACCTCACCTGGTACGTGATCTGCGCGCAGTGAACTAGGCGAAAGCTCACCTAACTATCCGGGGTAAAAGTAAGAGCCTCACCGTCAGCCGTGAGGGAACCAGCAAGCGTGAACATGACGGTCTCAGTGACCTGCTGGGTCTTACCGGTATAAAGATCAAGCTCAGTAAAAGAAATCTCTGCCTCACCGCTGCTCTTACCCAGCGCCCACTTACCCCCAGCCAAAGTAACCTGGGCCTGAGGGTACTCGGTCACCAGCCAGGTAACATCGCCATCGACCCGGCCCGAAAAATCGTATTCAAAAGGGCAACCGGCAGGGTAGAGCGAATTCTTTGTAGCACAGGTATCAAGATAGGTTTTTACCTGCTGCTGCACCGACGTTGCCGCAGTTTCTGAGGGGGTTAGCTCTACAGCCAGGGGCAAGGGCTCACCGGCCGGTGCTGTCACCGCCACCGTCTGCGAACTGGCGGTGTAGAGAGCCGACTCATAAGTGACCGTGTAGGAGCCAGGGTAGAAAACCGCAAATTCCCGTGCACCACCCTCAACCGAAACCTTGGTGTTGTTGAGAGTAGCTGCCTCCACCGAATTGGAGGTAACTTCTACGGTTGGCAGCTCACTGGCATCAATCTGCCAGCGGTCAAAAACACCCCAGTGAGAACCCACCTTATGAAGATGAAAATCCGTGCTACCTTCCTGCCCCTCTAACGTATAGGTAACGGTCACAGTAGCCCGCTCCCCACCATCGGTTACCGTAACCGCCTCAGCGGAGAGATGTTTCATCCCAGTCAAAGACGCCTGCAGGGCATCCCCATCGAGCATAGCGACGCTAGCCTCTGGCACCTGAGCCCCCAAAATACCCAGGGCTTTAGAGCCATCCCCCTCTCGCACAGCAGCGAAATAGGCGCGCACCTGCCCCTCAGGGCCGTACACCAGACGGTTGATAAGAGCTAAGGACGCCAAAGCAATGAGGATGGCAGCGAGTACGCCCACCAGCCACCAGGCTAAGACACGGTCTACTGAAGTTCTAAAATGCACCACCCTTTAAATGTAGCTCACACACGCTTACACCCCGTTTGTGTCAGACTGCCGATAGAGTAGAGCCATGGCAGAACACGCTCACCAGGTACCCGACAAATACGGGGCCGTCACAAAGATTTTTCACCCCCGCATCAACTCTTACCACCGCCGCCTCATCGCGGGCCTACCTGCGGGCGTCCTGGCTTTAGCCTGTATCTGGTTCATGCTGGCCAAGCGCCCCACCCCAGTCTTTATGGTGCTCCTAGGGCTTATTACCTTAGGCGCGCTCTTCGCGATCTACTCCACCTTGCGCCCACAGATTGTGGTGAAAACCCAGACCCATGTGCTGAGCGGGCGACTCTTTGGCTGGCAGGCCGCAGAACTTGACCACATCTCACAAACTGTTTTCGCTGAACGCCTGACCCCCCGCCAGGCTGCTACCAAGGAACTAACTGGCATAGCAGCCCTACGCTATAAAGGGGTCCCTGCCCTGTGGGCTGTCAACGCTAAGAACAAGCGTATTTTCCGCCTCGATGGGCGCATCTGGGATGCTAAGACCTTGCGCTCTATTGCCACCTCTATCGCCCCGCAGACCACCGTCTACCAGGCCATCAACGTGACTCAGATGAACAAGCAACACCCCGGCCTGGTGACCTTCAACGAACTCCACCCCGGCTGGAAATCCACCACCGTAGGGGTTATCTCCCTGCTCTTCCTACTAGCCCTACTTGTTGCTGCGGTAGTACCGGAAGAGACCCTACAACAGTTCAACATTCTCTAGCACGGCGCTCGCTCATAAAAAATCTCGCTCATAAAAACTATGGCCCGGTGCCTTCCCCCCCATGAACCAGGGAAAGCACCGGGCCTGAGTGCACCTAGAAAGGACCGGACTCAGCACCACTAGACTCAGCACCACTAGACCCAGCACCACTGGGCCCAGAACTACTGGCGCTCGATAACGATAGTTTCGTACTCCCCATCATCTACCGCCTCGGCATCAGCCTCTACATGGTTGTAATAGTCGGCGTTGACTTCAGTAATGATGTCTTCAATAAAACTAATGACCTTATTACCGCCAAAGACGGGGCCGCCTGCTAGAAGACCGTCCGCCCCAAGAGCAAGAGAGCCGGGGGTGCCGCTGCCGAAGAGGGCTTGAGTTTTAAAACCTGGATCAACAAAACACTGCACATCGGTGGTAAAAGTGAAATGCTGGATATTGCTGTCAGTTGATACCACAGGGTGAACACCTAGCATAGGTAGCTGCTGCTGCCACTCATCAATCTTCGCGATGACCTCGTGGCAGTGGCCGCAACCGGGAGAAACCCAGATGAGGACGCGTGCCTGCTGCGCAGCAAGCTCACGAAGCGTCGTGGCCTGACCGGTGCCAGGCTCCTGGGAAGGGTTTGTTACAGGGTAATGGAGAGCAGCATAGGGGATAGGGGTACGCACATATTCACCCTGCTCATCCACAGGAAATTCGAGGGCAGAGGGGGCACCCTCTGTGCCACTTACAGGAACAAGCTCAGAACGATAAATGGCCCAAAGAGTCAGCGAGGCCAGACCTGCACCAATGACCCACAGCCAGCCATGAGCATCAAGAGCCAAAAGCATGGTGAAAGCTGACCCGCCGGTGTTTAAAGCCCCGATGAGCGCGCCACAAGCAGCCAGCAAAAGGGCAGTATTGCGCACCAGAGTGTACACCGAGATAGGAGCAGTAGATGCTGAACCGAAGCAGTTACAGCTAGCGGTATTACCCTGAACAACGGCCCGTGCAATGAACACCCAGTAGCCGATAAAAAGCAGTACAGCAGCTACGGCAGCGAGCACCTGGATAAGACCGGGGGCAAAGAAAAGGACGGCTGCTAGCGCCAGCTCTGCCCAGGGCAGGGTACGTGCAACCAGCTTGACCGGTAACCATTGATCTAACTTGAGGTTGACGATAGCGGTGACGGTGCTGGCAGGCTCTTTAGCCTTGGCGTAACCGCTCACCGCCAGCGTCACGATAATGGTGAGCGTACAAAGCACGAGGGGAGTCATAGTCTGCTTTCATGCGAGTGACATAAGATGATGTGCTCTTAAGATTACTCTTTTGCACCACCCTGGTAGGGGTGTACTACGCCACTAGTTCCTTTCCCTATTTCTTGAATATCTGCGGTAGGGCAGCAGCAAGGGGCCGGTAGAGTACGGTATTTTTGAAGTGTGCTATTTTCTGATCAGGATATCCGCAAAGAAATTGATGCTGGGCGCATTGCCCTAGAGCCCTACGACCCGTCAATGATTCAGCCCGCCTCGGTGGACGTCCGCATTGACCGCTTCTTCCGGCTCTTCGATAACCATAAATACCCCTACATTGACCCTTCGCAGGCTCAAGAAGATCTCACCCGCTTGGTTGAGGTTGCACCCGATGAGCCCTTTGTGCTGCACCCGGGTGAATTCGTGCTGGGCGCCACCTACGAGAAGGTGACCCTGCCCGATAACATCGCGGCCCGGCTTGAAGGTAAATCGTCTCTGGGGCGTTTGGGGCTGCTCACCCACTCCACCGCCGGTTTCATCGACCCCGGCTTCTCGGGGCATGTAACCCTGGAACTGTCGAATATGGCGACCTTGCCGATTATGCTGTGGCCCGGCTCTAAGGTAGGTCAGCTCTGCTTCTTCCAGCTCACCAGCACCACCGAACACCCCTACGGTTCAGGAGCCTACGGTAACCGCTACCAGGGCCAGCGTGGCCCTACAGCCTCGCGTAGCTACCTCAACTTCCACAAAACTCTCATCCCTACCGACACCTCAACCAGCTAAAGGAGCCCCATGCGCGGCTTGTTGCTTCACCCTGCAGACGTTCCGGTGCTGGTGGTCTTTGAGGACGCCTCAGACTGGTTGTGGGAAGAAACCTTGCGAGCCTGGGGGTCCCTGGCCCCGCAGGTCATCGATTCTGTGACTGACGCTGACACCGAGGGCCTGCGCCTAGTCGTGCTAACCCAGCGTCCGGGGACTGAAACGGTAGCTGCCTACCCCAAGAGCCTTGAGGTCACCACCATCGATAGCTCTGATGAGAAGCGGGCTGCAGAGCGCCTGACAGTGCAGGTGACTATGCACCTCCTTAAAGCGCACGCTGGTAAAAAGCACCTGCTGCATGCTGCTGCCCTGGGGAATCCTGAGAGCAAACAAGCTGTGGGGCTGGTAGCCGCCTCTGGTACAGGCAAGACAACAGCAGCCAGAAAGCTTGGGGCCTCCCTGACCTATCTCAGTGATGAGACGGCTGTCATCAACATCGATGACTTGAGCATCATGCCCTACCCTAAGCCTCTTTCGGTGATTGAGAATGAGAATGAACCCAAGGTGCAATATGACCCGGCCCAGCAAGGCCTGAAAGTCGCTGAACCGGGCAGTACCTATACCCTCTCGCACCTGGTTATCCTCGACCGGGATAAGACCGGCCAGGCCCCGGTAAGCTGGGAACGCCTACCCCTAGATGAGGCCCTGTTTGCCATTGTTTTACAGTCTTCAGGGGTGCAACAGATGCCGCGGGGGCTAGAGGAACTAGCTCGTCTGCTCAACCGCGTAGGCGGAGCTATCAAACTGACCTATAGCGAAATTTCTGACACAGTTCCTTTCTTTGAAGAACTTCTTGCTGGGCAAGAAAAAGCTGCTCCTTTGGTGCAGGAGTTTCTATATCAGGCAGCGCCGGTTACTGGGTGCGAGGACGAGCGTGAGCAAGAAGCGCTCGCAGACGGTACAGCCTATTTCCGCCGGGCTGAGGGTACTGAAGTTTTAGCTATTGATGAGAAGTTTCTGCTGACAACTAAAGGGATTCTTTCTCGAATCTCTATTACTGCGTTTGATATTTGGACTTTTCTTGAAACCCCTCGCAGCTACGAAGAAGTGTACGAGAAAATGCAGGAACTCTACGGCGTCATTGACCGTGAAAGCTTTAGCGTGGCGGTAGAAGAGATGGTGAAGACTCAGATGATTGTGCCTTATGGAGAATACTCCTCTGCGCCATCAGTGAGTTCGCACCGTGAGTAAGTCAGAAGGTAAAGAAGGGGGCCCAGCTATGAGGCTGGGCCCCCTTCTTTCTCTTCTTAGAGCTATTTTCTTTTCTTAGAGCTGCTTGTGCTCAGGTGCCGATAAAGTAGCCTGCTGCGGGTCCTTAATAGGAATCATCAACAGTAGGCCAGCCAGGAGCACAATGACGATGCCCATGATGCCCCAAACCTGGCTGTCCATCAGGGTGACGAAAGTGCCAAAGAGGGCAGGGGCTAGGAAGCTGGCGGCGCGGCCGGTGGTGGAGTACAGCCCGTAGATTTCGCCCTCTTGGCCTTCTTCTACCAGACGCCCCAGGTAGGAGCGGGCTGCTGACTGGGCAGGGCCCACAAAGGCGCAGAGGGTGAGGCCGCAGACCCAGAACATGGTGGCTGACGGCCACGCCAGTAGGGGGAGAGCCGCTGCCATGAGCGCCACCAGGGAGAAAATGATGACGCGTTTGGGGCCAAAGCGGTCATCGAAGAAGCCACCGAGGACGGCCCCGGCACCGGCGACGATATTGCCGAAGATGGCAAAGATAATGACCCGATGAGTGCTAAAACCAAAGGAACCTGCCGCGAGTATGCCACCGAAGGCGAAAATGCCGTTGAGACCATCACGGAAGACAGCAGAAGAGACCAAAAAGTAGAGAGTGGTGGGGGCCTGGCGGTAGAGTCTGCCGATGGTGGCAAAGAGCTGCCGGTAGGAGGCCAGAACACCTGCACGGGGGACGTCCGCACGCACCGGCTGCGGCAGAGAGCGCACCTTAAGAATCAGGGGCAGAGAGAACACCAGGGCCCAAACCGCTGAGAAGAGGGCAACAGCGCGGATGTTGAGGGAGTCGTCCTCGGTGATGCCCAGCAGGCCGGGGGATATGAAGCCAAGGAGCACCAGCAGCAGGGCCATAATGCCGCCAAAGTAGCCCGCAGCCCAGCCGATGCCACTCATCTTGCCGATGGTCTGCCGGGTGGAGATCGTGGGCAAGATAGCGTTGTAGTTCACTACCGCAAACTCGTTGACCAGGTTGCCCAGGGCAAGAAGAACAACACCCCAGATGAGATAGTCGGGGCTGGGTGCCACGAAGAAGCAGAGGGCCATGATGAGAACCAGAAGCAGACTATTGACAGTCAGCCAGAGGCCACGGCGGCCAGTGATATCAGCCCGCTGGCCTGAGAGCGGGGCGAGGGCTGCGATGCAGAAACCTGCGATGGTTAGGCCGGTAGAGAGAACTGCTGAGGTGTGTTCGGTGCTGCCAAAGCTGGAACTGGTGATGTAGACCGCAAAGACGAAGGTGGTCATGATGGCGTTGAAGCTGGCGTTACCTACGTCCCAGAGGGCCCAGGCTAGGAAGGTGGAGCGAGTCGCGGAGGTGGTGGCTCCGGGGCTGCCGGTTGCTGGTGTGGTCATGGCTATATGGTATCGGCTGAGCTTTCTTGATGGGCTAGTGAAACGGTTAATGAGATGCTAAATGCAGGCTGGCCCCGCTCAGCAGTGAGCGGGGCCAGCCGTAAAAGAGGGCTATCGGTCAGCTTAGACTTCAGCCTGTGAACCAGAATCAGAATCGACCTTAGTCTCAAGCTGACGCTGAGCGCGGGTGATACTGACCTTGATGATAGTGCCCACCAGGCCGGTAATCAGGGACCAGATGATGATGTCGCGCCAGCGCTCATCGTCATCGGGGTTATTGGCCGGTGGCTCATTGCCGGTAATTTTAGTCCAGGTTGCACTCAGGATTTTGTTGGACAAGGCAACACCGCCGAGTGAAGCAGCGGTTCCTACAATCTTGATGAGGGGGTTCATGGAGGTTCCCTTTCGGTAGCTGGTAGGGGGCTCTCAGAGAGCTACTGGCACTAACACTATCAGTACTGTGTAAATGTGGGCAGCTAGTGATACCTGCTGTCACAAAAGTTTGTATCTTTTCTTTGGCGGCATGACCTGCTTATACTACAAAGGCGTTCAGAAAGAACGTCCGCCCACGGCGGAAACGACAGGGGAGCGCCCACACCGGGCGCTGAGAGTGCACACGCAGACCCTCGAACCTGATCCGGTTAGTACCGGCGCTAGGGAGTCGAAAAAGCGGCAGGCTATGAGCCTTGCCTGTGCATGCCCCCTTTGCTGTACCACATCAAAGGAAGGCTTTATGTCTAAGAAATCTGCGCTGACCTGGCGCGTCAACGATATCGTTATAGCTTCTGTGCTGGCAGTTGCCTGCGCTGTTATCTTCTGGGCCTGGAACAACGGCGGCTATAATCTGGCCCAAACAGCCCTAGCCCTTGCCCCCGAATACGCCTCACTGGTGGGCGGCACCTGGCTGATTGCCGGCGTCCTCGGTGGTTATATCATCCGCAAACCCGGCGCCGCCCTCTACACCGAGCTGCTGGCAGCAATAATTTCTATGCTTCTTGGCAGTAGCTACTCTGTAGGAATTATTCTCTCTGGCCTGATCCAGGGACTAGGCACCGAACTCATCTTCTTACTCTTTGCCTATCGAATCTGGAACCTGGGAACCGCCCTCCTAGCCGGTGCCTCTGCCGGTGCCTTCATGGGCATCTCTGAACTCTTTATCTACTTTGCAGGTGTCTTTGAAGGCTCTAAGGCCGTGACCTATGCGGTATGCGGAATTATCTCTGGCACCGTGCTCGCTGGCCTGGTCTCCTGGTTACTCACCCACGCCCTGGCCAGCACTGGGGCGCTTGATTCTCTGGCTGCTGGCCGTGCCCGCCGCCGGGCTAGTAACCCTTCCCGCACACAGATTTAGAGCGGAGAACACAGCCATGCACATGCAGCAGGGGGCCCGCTTTGTGGCCCGCGATTTTGGTTGGCATCACCCTGGGCGGGCCACCCCCGCCTTTTCGGGGCTGAACTTTGAGATTGAGCCGGGGCAGAAAGTACTCCTGGTAGGCCCCTCCGGAGCAGGAAAATCAACCCTGCTGCACGCCATGGCAGGCCTGCTCGTTGATGAGGACGGCCAAACCCAGCTCGGTGAACTCACCGTCAACGGGCAGCCCCCCACCCAGGCGCGGGGGGCCTGTGGCCTCATGCAACAGGACCCCGAAAGCTCAGTGGTGCTAGCGCGAGTAGGTGATGACGTAGCTTTTGGGCCTGAGAACCTAGGAGTGCCCCGTGAAGAAATCTGGGGCCGGGTCACCTGGGCCCTGGACGCTGTCGGGTTAGGCTCTTTACCTCTTGACCGCTCCACCTCAGCCCTCTCAGGCGGGCAGAAGCAACGGCTGGGGCTAGCAGGAATCCTAGCCATGCGCCCCGGCGCCCTGCTACTAGATGAACCTACCGCCAACCTTGACCCTGCCGGCGTGCTAGAAGTACGCGACGCCGTACTAGCTGCCACCGCTGCCTCAGGGGCTACTCTGGTGGTTATCGAACACCGGGTCGGTATTTGGGCTGAACACGTAGACCGCGTGCTAGTTCTCAACGCCCAAGGCGGCATCAGCTATGACGGGCCAGCCCAGCAGGTACTTACCCAGGCCCGTGAACAGCTCATTGCCGGTGGGGTATGGGTGCCCGGGTATGTGCCCCACCCTCCCCGGGCAGCGCAGACGGGGGAGGACGTCCGCCCCGGGCAGGTCGCTGGGGGGCACACCCCGCTGCTTGAGGCCCGCGATCTAGCAATCACCCGAGAGCTACCCACCCGCCGCCAACGTAAGCAGCGCGCCCGCGCGCTCGCCGCCGGGCAGGTGCCCACCCTGGATCTGCCCACCGTGGCAAACGGAATTAACCTGACTCTGCACGCCGGGGAACACCTGGCTCTTCTAGGGTCTAACGGGGCAGGGAAAACCACCCTGGCCCTAACCTTAGCCGGGCTCATCTACCCAGCTGCTGGGCAGGTCTACGCCCACCAGGGGCTCACAGCAAGCCTGCCTGCCCGCTACCGCAGCACCGACCCGGCCAGCTGGCCCGCAGCCGAACTAGCCGACCGTATCGGCCTGGTCTTCCAGGAGCCAGAACAACAGTTCCTTGCCCCCACCGTGCGGGCAGAACTAGAATTTGGACCCCGGCACCTAGCCCGTGTACGCAAAGAAAAAATAGATGAGACCCGCCTGGCAGTCCGCACCGATGAACTTCTGACCCGCCTGCGCCTTACTCACCTAGCAGAGGCTAACCCCTTCACCCTCTCAGGAGGGGAGAAAAGACGACTTTCGGTGGCTACAGCTCTGGCTACTGAACCAAGGGTGCTGGTACTCGATGAACCCACCTTCGGCCAGGACGCCACTACCTGGGCCGAACTTGTCACCCTGATGAGGGAACTACTTGACCGGGGTCTTGCGGTCATCTCCGTAACCCACGATAAGGACTACGTAGCTGCCCTCGGCGGCCAGCACCTCACCCTGCAGAAAGCGGAAACCACCCATGGCGCTTGACCTCTTCGCACTCGGGCCCGCCCACCGTAGCCGTGCCGGAAAACTCAACGCCGGCACCAAACTACTGGCCACCTTCCTCCTATCTATAGGGCTGCTCCTCATCAAAGACTGGGGCACAGCCCTAGCCGTCTTCGCCCTGGAACTGGCCCTGTTCAAAGCCTGGGGCATCCAGCCCCTCGCCCTGCTGGCCCGCTTCTGGCCCCTACTGGTAGGCGCCCTGCTCACAGGCTGGTCCACCTCGCTCATCGCCGAAAAAACAGGAGAAACAGTCCTACAGGTAGGATTCATCTGGATCACCACCGACTCCCTGGCCATGGGTATCTCCCTCATGACCCGAGGCCTGGCCCTCATCCTGCCCAGCCTCCTACTGATTACCACCACCGACCCCACCCACCTGGGCGACTCCCTCGCCCAAACAGCCAAACTTCCCGCCCGTTTCGTACTCGCTGCCCTAGCGGCCCTACGCCTACTGGGTCTCATGTTCAGCGAATGGCACACCCTGGGCCAAGCCAGGCGAGCCCGCGGACTAGGCGCCAGCGACTCCCTGCCCCGCCGCGTCCGCACCCTGGCCGGGCAAACCTTTGCCCTGCTGGTCCAAGCCATCCGCCGCGGAACCCGCCTAGCTACCACCATGGAAGCCCGAGGCTTCGGTGCAGGGCCCCGCACCTGGGCCCGCGTGCCTGTCTACCAGCGCGATGACGCGACCTTCCTGCTGTGCTCCCTAGCAATTCTCATGACCGGGTACCTGCTATCGGCAGCTGCCGGGACCCTGACCTGGGTGTGGCAGTAACAATAGGATGTAACGCGTCCATCCCTTTGAGAAAAGACAGGCCATCGCGTTAGAGTAAAAATATATAGCCGGTCACCAAACCCCACGGTTGGAAGAGCCGGCCTTCATGCTTCTCAGTCTCTAGCCCAAACGACGTGAAGCACGCTCGCACCGCGTATGGTGCTCGCATCAGATGCTCCCGCCGATAACCTGCAAGCCAGGTTGCCGCGGGAGCATCAGAGTTAAGGGCTAATCTTAGAAGTATGACTACAACCGTTGTGATGCTAACCCCAGAAAATCCCGCTGGTGAACTGGTTGACGCCACCACCCCCCTCATCAACATTGAAGATCAGGGGCTCACCCGAGGCGACGGCGTCTTCGAAACTATGCTGGCTGCCAACCGCCGCGTCCGCAAATTTGAGGCTCACCTGGCCCGGCTAGCAAGCTCCGCCCGCCTGCTCGATTTGCCCCTACCTGCCGAAGAAGGCCTACGCGCCGCCGTGCAACTAGCTCTCGATGCAGCAGCCCAAGGCCCCCAGACCGTGCTAGGTGAAGAACACACCGTCAAAATCATCATCTCGCGCGGCACCGTTGAAGAAGGCCCCCACACCTGGGTTACTGTGGCCCCGTCCTCACCCACCATTTTGCGCCAGCGCCAGCAAGGGGTGCGGGCCATGCTCCTACCGCGCGGCCACGACCCAGCAGAAGACTCCGCCTACCCCTGGCTCTTAGCCGGTGCCAAGACTCTCTCCTACGCCATCAACATGTCGGTGCTACGCTATGTGCGCAAACACGGCGCAGATGATGCCATCTGGGTCACCGAGGACCGCCGTATTCTTGAGGGGGCAACCTCATCTGTCATCCTCGCCAAAACTGAAGGCCAGAAGAAGGTGCTCTACACCCCCGAACCCTCCCACGGTATTCTGCCTGGCACTACTCAGGGCGCCATTTTTGCTGGTGCCCGCGCAGCCGGGTGGGAACTGGGCTACGGGCCCCTCTACCCCCAAGACCTACTAGAGGCAGATGCTCTCTGGCTGGCCTCCTCCGTGCGGCTTCTTGCCCCCGTCACCCACCTCAACGGCACACCCCTGGCCACTAGCCCGCAGCTCACCGAAGAGCTGCTGGGCTACCTGGCGCGGGGGGTAGATATAGATAACCGGGAAACTTACCTGTAGCCGCAAACCCCTCCGGGCCAGTGCTAGTGCTCTTGGGCGGGAAGATAGCGGACGTCCGCGCCCGCATAGGCGCTGGCGTAGGCTGTGAGTAGCTCGGCTTCTTGTTCCGCCCACATCTCCCAGTAGGGGAGGTAGATTTCCCCATCTCTAGCTAGGGCCCGCTGCCTGCGGCGGGTAGCATCGAGTTCTACGAAAATGCCTACATCGTGGGCCCCGGTGAGAGCCCCTACCCCCTCAGCGATGAGCACGCCACCTGCTGCCTGCCAGGCGGCGGTAAAAGGGTGGGGGCCGGTGGGCTGGGAGGTGCCCCAATCCCAGCCAAACCAGTGGGGGGTTTGGTCTGTGGTGTTGGCGCGTCCGCTCACTACCGTTTGGGCAAGCTGCTGCCAGGCTAGGGCGGCCTGCGCTAACCCGCCCCACCCCTGGTAGAGGTCCTCCAGGTGAAAGACCTGGGCGGGGATGTTTTGCTCTTTGACCCAGGCAGCCAGCTCAGCCGACAGGGTGGTTTTACCTGACCCGCTGCGCCCATCAAGAGCTACTAGCAGTGGCCTCTCACCGTGTAACCGGTGGCGGGCCTGCACTACCACCTCACCTACGGCGGCTAACTCCCTTAGCTCAAGCACTCTATTCTCCTTCACCTCGCTATACCTTCTGCCCTCAGGCTACCGCACTGCTCATTATTCGGCGCTAGCTAGTTATGGTGGGTTTGGGCGTGCTCAATCACTCCGGGGACAGCGTTCTGAATCATCTGGAAGGTTTCATAGAAATCGCTCATATTACCGTACCAGGGGTCGTAGATACCTAGCTGGTCTAGGGGCTTATCTGTTAGAGCCGGGTCGAACTCGCGCATCAGGCGGACCTTGCTCGCTGCCTCATCGTTGGGCGCTAGGCGCTTGAGCTCCCGGTAGTGGTTGGTGTCCATGGCTAGTAGCAGGTCGTAGCGGTCAAAATCAGCGCGGGTAAACTGCTTGGCTTTGTGCGAGCCAGTATTGATGTTGAGTTCGTCCAGCACTTTTTTGGCGCGCCGGTCAATGGGGTTGCCCTTTTCTTCGTTCGAAATGCCGCTAGAAGCTACCTCTACAGTGAGCCCAGCTTGGGTAGCGGCCTGCTTAATGAGGTACTCGCCCATAGGGGAGCGGCAGATATTTCCGGTGCATACAGTCATAATTCGATACATAGTCACCATGTTCGCATGATGCCTTCGGTCAGAGCTGGGTTTAGGGAGAACCTGAATAAAAAGTGAGAAAAAGTTCGCTCTCAGGCGGAAAACTAGGGGCAATCTATGTATAGTCTTACAGGTACACACACTTGATGGTGCTACTCTCAGGCATTGCTTGCCCGGTTCATACAGCAGTGAACTGAAGATGAGTAGCACCAGACACTCAGTTTCTTGAGTTCTTTCGAGATGACGAAAGCCCCACAGGCCACACACCTGTGGGGCTTTTGCGTACCGCCTATAGAAAAATAAATAAAGCTGCATATACACCCGCGAAAGAGGAGAAGACTGCTCATTTTGGGTAAAGTTATTGCGAATACACTGTACATCTGAAGAATTGAGATTCTCCATGACCGACCAGCCCAATACCCCCAACCCCAACCAGCCCACCACCCCTAATGCTCATCAGCCTGCTGCTAGCCAGCCTGCTCCCATGGGCGGTGCTGCTCAGCCTGTTCCCGGTACTCAGGCACCCGATACTTTTGTAGGTGCCCCTGTAGGGCAGCCTCCCGTGAACCCTCAGAAGAAGAACACGGGCCTGCTTATTGGTGGTTTGATTGCTGTTGCTATCGCGATTATTATTATCGCTCTTCTTTTCCTGACCGGTGTCTTTGGCGGGTCAAGCAAGGTTTCTAGCTACGACAAATTCAAGGGTGGCATGCAGGAAGCTACTGCTGGTTCTGCCGCCTCTAAGTGTCTAGATAGCGCTGATACTGTCATAAAGTCAGAGATGGAGGATATTAAGGAAGAAGAAGCTCCTAACTTGAATGTAAACCCTGAAGACATTGGTATTTTCATGTGCTCCTCGGTTGACTTGAGCAACATGATGAGCATGTTGGAAGCTGATGACTCTACACCTTTAGTCATGGGCATCTACGCCGAGGGTAACCCTACAATTGATGAGGAACTATCTGATTTCTCTGAAGCTGACAGTGAGAATGGTTGGGCTGTTTACGGTGAAAACTGGGCGATTGTTGGTATGAACACCGAAGAAAGTGTCAAGGCTAAGCTTCTTGATGAGTTCAACGGTACAGAATCTGTACCGAGTAAATAAGAAGCTCCTATCTTCTGACTAGAGTCGGTGCCCTGCTGCATGCAGGGTGCCGACTTTTTTGTAGGCACTTTCAGGGTTTTAACAGGTGCGGACGCCCGTGCCTGCCTTGGTCTTGTAAAGGCAGGGTAAGTCTGACGTCAGCTCTGATTAACCTAAACTTTAGCTGCGCAAAAAAGTTGAGTCTTTTTAACTCAACTCTGTTGACTTCTCTCTGAAACGTGGCAAACTAGATATCAAGACAAGCGAGTTGAGCCTGCGCGGCTCAACTTGTTTGAAAGATTTACAGATAACCAACCTCTCAGGAGAAAAAATGTCACGTGCAGTAGGTATTGACCTCGGTACCACCAACTCAGTTGTATCAGTGCTCGAAGGTGGCGAGCCCACCGTTATTGCCAACGCGGAAGGCGCCCGCACCACCCCCTCCGTCGTAGCATTCTCAAAGGACGGCGAAGTTCTAGTAGGCGACGTCGCCAAGCGCCAGGCAGTCACCAACGTTGACCGCACCATCGCTTCCGTCAAGCGTCACATGGGCACCAACTGGACTACCGACATCGACGGCAAGAAGTACACCGCCCAGGAAATCTCAGCCCGTACCCTCATGAAGCTCAAGGGCGATGCTGAAGCCTACCTGAACGACAAAGTCACCGACGCTGTTATCACCGTCCCCGCCTACTTCAACGACGCTGAGCGTCAGGCCACCAAAGAAGCTGGCGAAATCGCTGGCCTGAACGTCCTGCGTATCGTCAACGAACCCACCGCAGCAGCCCTGGCCTACGGCCTGGACAAGGGCAACGAAGACGAACTGATTCTGGTCTTCGACCTCGGTGGCGGTACTTTCGACGTCTCCCTTCTTGAAGTTGGTAAGGACGACGACGGCTTCTCCACCATCCAGGTACGCGCAACCTCCGGTGACAACCGCCTCGGTGGTGACGACTGGGACCAGCGCATCGTTGACTTCCTGCTAGAGCAGGTCAAGTCCAAGACCGGCGCTGACCTCTCCAAGGACAAGATTGCCCTGCAGCGTCTGCGCGAAGCAGCGGAGCAGGCTAAGAAGGAACTGTCTTCAGCAACCTCCACCAACATCTCCCTGCAGTACCTCTCCGTTACCCCCGAGGGCCCCATCCACCTGGATGAGAAGCTGACCCGCGCCAAGTTCCAGGACATGACCGCAGACCTGATTGAGCGCACCAAGAAGCCCTTCAACGACGTCATCGCTGAAGCAGGCGTCAAGGTCTCAGACATCGCCCACATCGTTCTGGTCGGTGGCTCCACCCGTATGCCCGCCGTCACCGAGGTCGTCAAGGAACTCTCTGGTGGCCGCGAACCCAACAAGGGCGTCAACCCCGATGAGGTCGTTGCCATGGGTGCAGCCCTGCAGGCAGGCGTTTTGAAGGGTGAGCGCAAGGACGTTCTGCTCATCGACGTCACCCCCCTCTCCCTCGGTATCGAAACCAAGGGCGGTGTGATGACCAAGCTGATCGAGCGCAACACCGCAATCCCCACCAAGCGATCAGAGACCTTCACCACCGCTGAAGACAACCAGCCCTCAGTATCGATTCAGGTTTTCCAGGGTGAACGCGAATTCACCCGCGACAACAAGAACCTGGGCACCTTCGAACTGACCGGTATCGCCCCGGCCCCCCGCGGCGTGCCCCAGATTGAAGTTACCTTCGACATCGACGCTAACGGCATCGTGCACGTCTCAGCTAAGGACAAGGGCACCGGCACCGAGCAGTCCATGACCATCACCGGTGGTACCTCCCTCTCCAAGGAAGACATCGACCGCATGGTTAAGGACGCCGAAGCTCACGCCGAGCAGGACAAGGCCCGCCGCGAGGCCGCCGAGACCCGCAACCAGGCTGAGAACACCGCCTACTCCATCGAGAAGCTCATCAAGGAAAACGGCGAGAAGCTACCCGAGGACGTCAAGACCGAGGTCCAGGCCGACATTGACGCCCTGAAGGCTGCCCTTGAAGGTGAAGATGATGAGGCCGTCAAGACCGCTTTCGAGAAGCTGCAGGCATCTCAGACCAAGCTGGGCGAGGCTCTCTACGCCCAGGCTCAGGCAGATGCCGCAGCCGGTGAAGGCGCCAAGGCTGAGGACGACGACGTCGTTGACGCCGAAGTAATCGATGAAGAAGACGAGAAGAAGAACTAATCATGGCTGAGAACACCAACGAGCCCGTAGACAACCAGCCCGAGGGCACCGACCCTCTGGAGGACGCCTTCGCCGCCCCGGCAGCCGAAGGTCACCCCGAGCCCGAAGGTGTAGCTGCTGACGCTGCGGCAGATGAAGAATTTGCCGCAGCCGAGGCTGGCGAAAGTGCAGAGGCAGCTGAGAGCGCTGACGCGGCCCTGGCCGCCGAACGTCTCGAAGATCTGCGCCGCCTTCAGGCCGAGTTCACCAACTACAAGAACCGCACCGCCAAGGAAAAAGACCAGCTGCGCGACTTCGTGATCGCCGATCTGGTTGCTGCCCTGCTGCCCGTCATCGACGATATCGATGCCGCCCGCAAGCACGGCGACCTTGAAGAAGGCCCCTTCGCCGCCATCGCTAACAAGCTCGAAGAGACCCTGACCAAGCAGGGCCTTGAGCGATTCGGCGAGGTCGGCGAACCCTTCAACCCCCAGGTGCACGAGGCTGTACTGCAGCAGCCCACCAGCGAGGTTGAGCCTGACTCAGTCTCCATGGTCCTGCGCAACGGCTACAAGGTGAAGGACCGCGTGGTCCGCACCGCCCAGGTAGCCGTAGCGGTAGCAGAATAAGGGACGCGGGCGGGCACCCGGCCTGATACGTCAGGCTAGGTGCCCGCCCCTTCTATCACCATCACCCCTAAAAGAGACACGATCTACCTCGGAAGGAGAGGCATATGGCGAGCGAAAACTGGCTCCATCAAGATTTTTATAAGGTACTAGGCGTAGCCGAGGATTCCTCCGAGGCAGATATCAAGAAGGCCTACCGCAAGCT
>JAXFPK010000150.1:0-12555 GCA_034179845.1 Rothia sp. (in: high G+C Gram-positive bacteria)
ATTGCGTGGCTGTGAGGCCGGTTGTACGCTGGTGTAGCAACGGTCTTGTCCGGTATGGCTTGAGGTTATTTGTAGAGATTTAACGCTCATATTTTTGCCGCGGGTGGGGCCGTTGTCTAGTTGGTGGGTGTGGGGTGCGTGTCTACTTTTGAATAAGCCTCCTTACCTGCACCTATAAGTGCGGTAACGCCTGCTTGGGCGCATGTAGCAACACCTCAAATAATGAGTATTTTGGTGATGTCACCCGCCGCTCAGCCTTGCGCGCAGGTGGCCTCTTCACCCTGGCTGTGGGCGTCACTGCCTGCTCCCCCAATACCACTGGGGCGACCGGGGCAAGCGGTTCAGCTACCACTTCTGCTGCTGCTTCTCCTTCGCTGACCGAGATTCTTAACAGTGCCGGCCTGCAGTTCACCCCCGTTGAGCCCAACACTGAGGACGCCGTGGTTGTGCCCGCAGGGTACACCTCCAATGTGCTGATCCGCTGGGGTGACCCTATCTTTGCAGATGCACCCGAGTTCGACGTCAATAAGCAGACTGCCGCCGCCCAGGAACGCCAGTTTGGTTTCAACAACGACTTCGCTGGTCTCTTTGAGCACCCCACCGACAGTAACCGCCTGGTTTATGTCTGCTCCCACGAGTACACCACCGAACCGCAGATGCACCCCCACTACGATGCCGAGAACCCCAGCGAGGAGCAGGTCAATATTGGTCTGGCAGCCCACGGTCAGACCATCCTAGAGGTAGAGAAGGTCGCTAACTCTGGTGATCTCAAAGCCCTGGTAGGGGCTCCCTTGAACCGTCGTATCACCGGCACCACTCCCTTCACTTTCACTGGCCCAGCGGCAGGGTCTGACCTGCTCAAAACCACGGAAGACCCCGAAGGTACCACCGTGCTAGGTACCCTCAACAACTGTTCTGGTGGCGTCACCCCCTGGGGTACTTACCTCTCTGGTGAAGAAAATGTGGACCAGTACTTCGCCCACCTTGAAGCTTTGGAAGGCCGCCAGTTAGAGGCGACTAAGCGCATGGGCATCAAGGAAGGAGCCACCGAGCGTCAGTGGGAGAAGTTCCACCCCCGTTTTGACTTGAGCGTGGAACCTAACGAGGTCAACCGCTTCGGCTACATTGTCGAAATTGACCCTTTTGACCCTAACTCCACCCCCGTTAAGCACACTGCCCTAGGCCGTTTCAAGCATGAGGCTGGCAACGTGCACATCACCGATGACGGCACCGTGGTCTGCTACTCCGGTGATGACGAACGCTTCGAGTACCTTTACAAGTTCGTCTCAAGCCGCAAGGTCAAAGAAGGCGACACTGCCCACAACATGACTATCCTGGACGCAGGTACTCTCTATGTGGCGTCCTTGCAGGGTAACTCCCCCGCCGCCGAAATTGATGGGGAAGGTACCCTCCCCAAGGATGGCGCCTTTGACGGCACCGGCACCTGGCACCCCCTGGTCACTGTGGAAGAGGACGGCAGCGCCACCTCCCATGTTGAGGGTTTCACCCCTGAGGAGGTCTGCGTCTACACCCGCCTAGCAGCAGATACTGTGGGGGCAACGAAGATGGACCGCCCTGAGGACTTCCAGACCAACCCGGTCACTGGCCTCACCTATGTGGCGCTGACTAACAATAAGTACCGCGGGGCCACCGGCGATAACGCCGCCAAGTCAAAGGAAGAGCCCACCGAGTACGCCCCCATCCGTGAGAACAAGAACGGTATGCTCATGGAGCTAGATGACGACCATGCCGGCACCAGCTTCACCTGGAACATTCTGCTGGTTTGTGGCGACCCGGCGGAGGCTTACTCCTATTTTGGTGGCTTCGATAAGTCCAAGGTTTCCCCTATCTCCTGCCCCGATAACCTGGCGTTTGATTCCCACGGTAACTTGTGGATTTCTACTGATGGCAATGCCCTGGGCACTCACGATGGTCTCTACGGTGTGGAAACTCAGGGTGAGAACCGTGGCCAGGTTAAGTGCTTCCTGACTGTGCCGGTTGATGCTGAGACGTGTGGCCCTATCGTGACTGATGAGCGAGTTATGGTCAATGTTCAGCACCCTGGTGAGGGTGATGACGCCACTGTTGAGAACACCACTTCTTCGTGGCCTGATGGCCCTGGTACCGCGCCCCGCCCGGCTGCCGTGGTTGTTTGGCGTGAGGATGGCGGCAAGATCGGTATCGAGGCCTAGCATAGTCTGGCGAGGTATCTTTCTTACAGGCGGGGGTTCTTCATTCCTTCTTCATAGATTGGTTCTTCCTGCACTGTCGCCCACAGTCGTTTCGAGTAATCATTATTTCCTTGCACGAAATCCACCCAATCAACAAGTAGACGCAAAATGTGCAAGGGTGATTCAGTAGGAGCGCCTTCATAAGGAAATAGGGAGTTACCTTTCCACGGTGAGAGCGCAACCGTCCTAGTCAAACGTCTGCCCCAGAGCCGATTGTGATGAGCAGATAGGTTACGGAAGAAGTTCACGTTACCCACCGCACGGCGCAATTCAGGGGCGCTTCTAAACCCTAGGTCTTTCATCAACCGCTCAATCTGATTGGTATTTTTCCAGGTACTTACCATCTTTGAAAGATCGCCCAGGGAAAGAGCTTCTACCATTGCCCACAGTGGGACGTCTTGCTCTCTTTGCTGAAAATGCCTGAGGTATAGCTCCTCGCGACCTAAGGTTTCTTGGATACTGTGCAGGAGAGAATCTCGTGTGCGTACAAGACCTGTGTGCTTACGGGCCCACTCTTTACTGCCCATGCCCTGAGGTGGGTTGTTGCTCGGCCGTGAGGGCTCGTAAGCCTTTTTCTTAAGATAATAGGTAGGGCCTTCAACACCGCCATCAGCAAGACGGTAGGCTACCCGAGTCCTAATAATTGGTTCGAGAACTTGCACCCCTTGAAAGATGAGTAAACGAATCTGACTATCTATTCGGTAGACAGCCAGAAGTTGCTCCAAAGTCGTGCCTTGGCGAAATGTATCGGGTAATGCCGTATCAATGAGTTGTTTGAAGTAGCCGCTGAACCTGTAGTAGTTCTGTGTAGCTAAAAATCCCTCCAGTTGTTTACGCTCATCTGGTGTGAGGTCTAACCCGCGTTGTTCAAATTTAGAGACCTGGTCTTCAAGGCTGAGCCAGGGTTTGCCGTTCGTTAGCGTGCGGGGAGGAAGATCGGAGGGTAGAGCCATGCTCTCATTTTATATAAATACCCCGTAGCACACGCGATTGACGAATCAAATCCACCTTTATACAAGGCCATGCGCTACGGGGATGAATGTTGTTTCTATTGTATCTTGTTTTCTTATTTCCCGCATTGTAATACGCCTCAAACACATGCCACTTCACAGAAAGTAAAGGCGCCGGACGCACCCCGCACAAGCGGGAGCGTCCGGCGCCTCTGGTCTAGGCTAGTGCGCCTAGCTACAGGGCCTTATTTGCCGGAGGTACCAGCAGAGCCGAGCTGCTGGGCAGCTTCAACAATGCGAGCGGCCATGCCAGCTTCGGCGGCGGCGCCCCAGACGCGGGGATCGTAGGTCTTCTTGTTGCCGACTTCGCCGTCTACCTTGAGCACTCCGTCGTAGTTGCGGAACATGTGGTCGGCGACGGGGCGGGTGAAGGCGTACTGGGTGTCAGTGTCGATGTTCATCTTGATGACGCCGTAAGAGACGGCATCGGCGATTTCTTGTTCGGTGGAGCCTGATCCGCCGTGGAAGACCAGGTAGAAGGGCTTGTCGCCCTTGCCGTACTTGGCGCCAACTTCGGTCTGGATTTCTTTGAGCAGTTCGGGGCGCAGGTGCACGTTGCCGGGCTTGTAGACACCGTGGACGTTGCCGAAGGTTAGGGCTGCCATGTAGGTGCCTTTTTCGCCGAGGCCGATGGCTTCAACGGTTTTGATGGCGTCTTCAACGGTGGTGTAGAGAGAGTCGTCGATAGCGCCTTCAACGCCGTCTTCTTCACCGCCGACAGCACCGATTTCAACTTCCAGTACCTGCTTGGCTTTAGAGGTGCGTTCAATGAGTTCTTGGGCGATGTTGAGGTTTTCTTCCAGGGAGATGGCGGAGCCGTCCCACATGTGGGAGTTGAAGATGGGGTCTTCGCCGCGGGCTACGGCTTTCTCTGATTCTTCCAGGAGGGGCAGGACGAAGCCTTCGAGCTTGTCTTTGGGGCAGTGGTCGGTGTGGAGGGCGATGTTGACGTCGTATTGTTTGGCGACTTCGCGGGCGTAGGCGGCGAAGGCGAGGGAGCCAACGACCATGTCTTTTTTGCTGGCGCCTGACCAGTAGGCGGCGCCGCCGGTGGAGGCCTGGATGATGCCGTCTGAGCCTGCTTCTGCGAAGCCGCGGATAGCTGCGTTGAGGGTCTGTGAGGAGGTGACGTTTACTGCGGGGTATGCGAAGCCCTTGGTGCGGGCGTTTTCGAGCATTTCTGCGTAGACGTCTGGGGTTGCGATAGGCATGCTGATTCCTTGGTTGTCGGTGGGCCCACCCGGTTGGTGGCCTGGTGGGGGTTGGCGCTGCGCCGGGTGCGTGTTAGGACGTGGTGGGGCGAGCGCCTGCCTGTTGTTTAGTCTATCAAGGGGCTGGGTGTGAGGGGGTAGGTATCCCACATTAATTTCTCACATAATCCCACATGAAACCATGGTGTTGGCGGGATTTTTAAAGACTCTCACCCCGGTTTCTCGTATTGACCGGGGTGAGATGTTTGGTTTTCTATGGGTTTAGGTGAGGGTTACTTTCTCGCACTTAGAGGGCGAAAATCCACATGGCCAGGGTCATGGTTGCCGCAACGATAGCTACGATGCAGAAGATATTGAGCCAGAGGCCACCTTTGACCATTTGCCCGATGGTCACATACCCCGAGCCGTAGGCGATGGCGTTGGGCGGGGTTGCTACCGGCAGCATGAAGGCGCAGGTTGCGGCCAGGGCGACGGGGATAGCGAGCAGCATGGGATCATAGCCCATACCCATGGCGATACCGCCGGCCACAGGCAGGAAGGTTGCTGCGGTGGCGGTGTTACTGGTGAGTTCGGTGAGGAAGATGACGCCGGTGGTCACCAGAAGCACGATCGCCAGCAGGGGCAGGGTGCCCAGGGCGCCGATGGAGTCGCCGATCCATTGGGTCAAACCGGAGCTAGTGAACTGGCCGGAGAGGGCCAGGCCGCCACCGAAGAGGAGCAGGACGCCCCAGGGTAGCTTGGTTGCGGTGTCCCAGTCGATGAGGCGCACGCCTTTCTTGGCGGCACCACCGGCGGGCAGGGCGAAGAGAAGTAGGCCGACGGTGACGGCGATACCGGCGTCGGTCATAGGGGGTGATTCGGCCCAGATGACGGGCACGAAGATCCAGGCCAGGGCTGCGGCGATGAAGATGATGAGTACGCGCAGCTCACCTGAGCTCATGGCACCTAGTTTGGCGTATTCGTTGGCGATGAGCTTCTTACCGCCGGGGATTTCTTTAATTTCGGGCTTGAAGAGCACTTTGGTAAGCAGGAACCAGCAGAAGATGAGTACGACTACGGAGAGGGGCACACCGACGATCATCCACTGGCCGAAACCGATGTGTACGCCGTGGGTATCTGCCATGTAGCCAGCTAGTAGGGTGTTGGGCGGGGTGCCAATGAGGGTGCCCAGGGAGCCGATGGAGGCGGCGTAGGCGATACCGAGCATGAGGGCGGTTCCGAAGTTGGACTTAGTGACTACGTCTTTGACGGAGCTGTCGGTGGGGGCGGCGCCGTCCTTGATGTCTAGGTCGGGGTTGTCGCTGGCTTGGGCGATGAGCATGAGCACGGAGACGCCGATGGGGATCATCATGACGGCGGTGGCGGTGTTGGAGACCCACATGGAGAGGAAGCCGGTGGCGAGCATGAAGCCTGCGACCATCATGGAGGGTTTGGTGCCCATGACTTTGAGGGTCAGGAGGGCGATGCGGCGGTGGAGGTTCCAGCGTTGCATGGCTAGGGCTAATAGGAAGCCGCCCATGAAGAGGAAGATGATGTTGTTGCCGTAGCTGGCGCCGATGTCGTTGATTTTTACGTCGTCGTTGAAGACGGGAAAAATGACGAGCGGCAGTAGGGCGGTGGCAGGGATGGGGAGGGCTTCGGTCATCCACCAGGCGCCCATGAGGACGGCGGTGGCTGCGGTGAGGCGGGCAGCTTCGGGGGCCTCATTGGGCATGATGAAGTAGATGAGGAGGGCTGCTAGTAGGCCGCCGAAGAAACCTAGAAGGCGTTTTGTGCGTTCGCCTGGTTCTACTTCTGGTGCTTGGGAGCCGCTAGAGCGGTGAATTTGGTCTATCGACTGGGTGGGTGCTGCACTGTATTTTTGCAGGTGGTCACCGGTGATGTGGGGCTTGTTCATCTCAACCTCACTCCATTGTGTGCTGATGCCGCAGTTTTTTGTTCTCGGGGAGAAACAGTAGGCCTGGGCGGTGTATGTGTACAGGAATGTCTTTACTGTACCTGATAGGCACTTTTATGAAGCAAGCTGACCGGGTGTGTTACTTTCGCGGATTTCGCGGCGGCGGTCGGCGATGGTAAAGGCAAGACCGAGGGAGAGAGTCAGGACAATAGCGCTAAAGGAGGCGATGAGTCCAATGTTCCAGTGGGCGTCAGCTTCTACCAGGCCGTAGAGGATGGAGGGAATGATGGCGGTGCCAATAGCGGTGCCCATGCGCTGACCCAGGGAGAGCACACCGCCAGCCACGCCACTAATAGCTACGGGTACGGATGCCAGGGTTAGGGTCTGGTTGGGTGAGATGACCAGGCCACCGCCTGCACCGAGCAGGATCAGGGGCACAGCTAGGGCCCAGACTGGTAGTTGGCCTTGTTCTACGGGGGTGACGGTGAGCATGGTGGCCAGGGTTGAGGTGAGGGAGAGCCCAAAGCCCAGCATGACTATGCGGCGGCCCCTGGCCAGGACGCGGCGTCCTGCCCAGGGAGATGCGAAGGCAGAGAGCAGGGATGAGGGAATGGTAATCAGGGCGGCCATGAGCGCGCTTTGGCCCAGGTGGTTTTGTAGGTAGATGGGGATAACTAGCCAGACGCTGGTGTTGCCCAGGAAGTAGAGGGTCACAATCATGATGCCGTTGCGGAAGGCTGGTTGAGTGACCATGTCCATATCCAGCATGGGTGGGCGCCCGGCCCTCTTATAGCGGTTTTCCCAGGCGACGAAGAAGGCGATTAGGGCCAGACCCAGGGGCAGGCAGGCCCAGATGAGTAGGTTGCCGCTGCGTTCTACGAAGGGGAAGAGCAGGGCAAAAATTGCGAGGGCTAGGGCTGTCATGCCGATAGGGTCTAGATCCAAGTGGGCGCGCCGGTGGCCGGGTGCGAGCGCGGTGTCATTGGGCACCCAGAGCCGGGCTAGGAGCAGCCCGCTGATGCCGATAGGCACGTTGACGAGGAACATCATGCGCCAGCCGAGGGCGTCGCCGAAGATTTGGATGAGGAAGCCTCCGAGTACCGGGCCGACGATAACAGCTAGTGCTACTACTGTGCCGAACATGCCGTAGGCGCGGGCGCGGGCTTGGCCGGTGAAGTTGGCTTGGATGATGCCGGTGGTTTGGGGGTTGAAGAATCCTGCGCCGAGGCCTTGGAGGACGCGGGCGGCGATGAGGATTTCGATGGTGGGGGCCAGGGCGCTGATAAGGGAGCCTAGGGTGAAGAGGGATACGCCGATTATGAACATGCGGCGGCGGCCGGTGGCGTCCCCTATGCGTCCGGAGGCTACGAGGGGTACGCCAAAGGCTAGAGCGTAGCCGGAGACGACCCATTGGGCTTGGCTGGAGCTTGCGTCGAGGGAGTGTCTTATGGGGGTGAGGGCGACGTTAACTACGGAGATGGCCATGAGGGCCATGAAGAGTGGGGTTAGTAGTGCTATGAGGAGTTTGCGGGGGCTGCTACTGGCTGGGAGGTGGGGTTCTGGTGGGCCCGGGTTAGGTTTGTTGTGGGGGTGTGGCCTGGTGTTCATGCTGCTTGTTTCTGTGTTTTCTTGGGGGCTTATGTAGCTAGTCTAGACCTGGTGCTACATGAATAAAATACTTCTGGTAGAAAGTTTTTGCAGAAATGCAAAGGCCCACGAGAGTCGCGCAAAGCCCACACTTTTCGTAGACCCTGAGCGACTTTCATGGACACTTAGCAGCAGCGGACGCCAGCCGGCGCCACTAGCTGACCTGCTGGCCGAACTCGTGGCGGCGGATCCAGGCGTGCATGGCAATACCAGCGGCAGTTGCAGCGTTCATAGACCGGGTAGAGCCGTACTGCTCAATAGAGAGAGTCGCCTCAGCGGCGGCATGAATTTCCTCCGACAAACCAGGGCCCTCCTGCCCAAAGACCAGCACGCAGTCCTTGGGCAGGTCATAGGTTTCTAGCTGTTTGGAGTCAGGGAAAATATCGATACCGATAATGGCTAGCCCCTCTGCCCGCGCCCAGGTGACAAAGTCCTCAACGGTGGGGTGGTGGCGCACATGCTGGTAGCGGTCGGTAACCATGGCCCCGCGCCGGTTCCAGCGTTTCTTACCGATAATGTGCACTTCTTGAGCCAAAAAGGCGTTAGCGGTGCGCACTACGGTGCCGATATTGAGGTCGTGCTGCCAGTTTTCGATAGCCACATGGAAGGAGTGGCGGCGGGTATCCAGGTCGGCGATGATGGCGTCCATACTCCAGTAACGGTAGTGATCCAGGACGTTGCGGCGGTCGCCCTCACGCAAAAGCTCAGGGTCCCAGTGGTCACCTTCTGGCCATTCGCCCTCCCAGGGGCCAACACCAACTTCCCGCTCGGGTTCGGTTATTTCTTGGTCTGCCACTTAGTCCAGGCCCAGGTCACTCTTGGAGTAGGCGTAAAGGCAGGGCACACCGGCAACCTCTTCAATGTGCTCCTTAGCGCCAGTAGCACGGTCAACAATAACGGCAACAGCGACCACCTCAGCACCTGCCTTGCGCAGGGCCTCAACGGCGGTGAGGGCAGAACCACCGGTGGTGGAGGTGTCTTCAACGGCTACGACGCGGCGTCCTTCAACTGAGGGGCCTTCAACCTGACGGCCCATACCGTAAGACTTCTGGGCCTTGCGGACAACAAAGGTGTCAATGGCGCGGTCCTGGTCGCCTGCGGTGCGCATAATGGCGTGGCCAACCGGGTCAGCGCCCATGGTCAGGCCACCAGCGGCATCAAATTCGATACCAGCAGAGTCAATCAAATCAAGCATGACCTGACCCACCAGGCGGGAGGCCTCATGGTGCAGGGTAATACGGCGCAGATCAACGTAGTAATCGGCTTCTTTACCGGAGGCCAAGGTTACCTTGCCGCGCACAACGGCCAGTTCGGAGATGAGCTCACGCAGACGTTCGCGGGCTTC
The DNA here is from genome assembly GCA_034179845.1 of Rothia sp. (in: high G+C Gram-positive bacteria). Classification (GTDB taxonomy): domain Bacteria; phylum Actinomycetota; class Actinomycetes; order Actinomycetales; family Micrococcaceae; genus Rothia. The sequence continues at coordinate 9,342 of JAXFPK010000150.1, forward strand.
TTCAATGGGGAGTTTAGCAGAGAGGTTAGTCATGCTTTTAGTCTAGTAGACCAAGAGATATTTACCCTGCGAAAAGTGCAAGTGCCTGCCACTTTTCACAGGGTACCTTCACTTTTTAGGGGGTGGCGGCCCTGAGCTTAGTGACCATCTCCTCATACTCGGCTACCGGGTCGGAGTCAGCCACAATAGCCCCACCAGCGGCCAGGGTGAGCAGGCCATCATGGTGGGCTACCAGCGTCCTAATCACAATAGAGAGGGCAGCCGAACCGTCCGCACCCAAATAGCCCAGGGCCCCCGAATAGATTCCGCGTGCCCGGCCCTCCAGCCGGTCAATAATAGCCATCGTGGCAGCCTTGGGGGCGCCGGTCATGGACCCACCAGGGAAGCAAGCTCCCACCGCGTCCAAGGCGGTGACGCCTGGGCGTAGCTGGGCGGTGATAGTTGAGACGAGCTGGTGCACCGTCGAATAGGTTTCTACGCCCATGAGCACCGGCACGCGCACACTCTCAGGGTAAGAAACCATGGAGAGGTCATTGCGGAGTAAGTCCACAATCATCAGGTTCTCTGCCCGGGTTTTAGGGTCAGAGGCTAACCAGTTAGCTGCCTGCTGATCCTGCTCGGCACTAGCTGCCCGGGCCACCGTGCCCTTAATAGGTTTGGCCTCAGCCTGGCCACTAGCAGAGATAGTAAGGAACTTCTCTGGGGAAGAGGAAAGCACCGTAAAATCATCGCACCGCAAGAAAGCCGCGTAGGGGGCGGCATTTACTGCGCGCTGACGCCGGTAAAGGCCCAAGAGCTCTTCAGCACTGAGCGGGGTAGGTAAGCGCAGGGACGTTTCGGCGGTCAGGCAGATTTCGTAGCTGTTGCCCTCAAAAATTTCGCGCTGGCACTGGCGCACCTGGCTGAGGTAGTGCTCCCTATCTGGCAAGGGAAAATCAGGGAGGTCAGGTACTTTCACCTCTTTTTCCTGGGGCAGGTGCCCTGCTACAGCTGCCTCTTGCAGCTGGCGGGCGGTCGCTTCAACCCAGGGCTCAGGGCCTACCAGCCAGGAACGGCCTGTACCGTGCTCATACATCAGGTAGTGGCTAGCAGGCATCCAGAGGGCATCGGGGGTGCGTGCCAGCCGCTGCGGGTGCGTCTGATGAAAGGCTGTCACCTCTAAATCAGCATGGGCCTCATAGCCCATAAATCCCACATAGCCACCGAGCAGGACGTCGGCCGGTGGGGCGTCCTTACCCTCAGCTGCCGCAGGGTGCGGGGCGGCCTCTAAAAAGTTGGGCAGCGCCTGCCAGATAGATCCCGGCAGGGTGCGAGTGGGACGCCCTTGAGCATCCACAAGGTCCACCTGGCCGGGCCGCTCATAGCGCAACACTCCCCCACACAAGGGCGCACCTATATAGGAGAAACGAGACATGGGCGACTCAGCGCGGGCAGAATCAAGCCAAAAACCATAGGGGCAGCAACCAGCAATCACAGAGAAAGCTAGGGCTGGGTCGCAATCAAATTCTAAAGCTCTACAGACAGAGGAAGTCACTTACCTTATTCTATCGGCCACCGAGTTCAGTAAATATTTCACTATTACTGTACCCAGAACACTCCTTATGATGAGATGGGTTGACATTGGCCCACATATTCAGAGTAGAGTAGCCCTTTGACACACTTCTGTGAGCAAGGACGCTTACCTACCAATAAAGTGTGCAACGTTTTTAAAAGGAGAGATATGAGCAACTACGCTCTCACCAACACCAACACCGGCGAAGTAGAGCAGACCTTCGAGTCACTGCCTGCTAGCGAGATTCCTGCCGTTATCGAAACCGGCCACCAGGCCTTCCTCAAGTGGAAGGACAGCAGCATGGAAGAACGTATCTCCGTTCTCACCTCCGCTGCCAAGCTCTTTGAAGAGCGCAAGGAAGAACTGGCAGAAATCATCGGCCGCGAAATGGGTAAGCCCCGTGGTGAGGCTCTGGGCGAAATCCAGCTCGTCGTTGACATCTTCAACTGGTACGCCACCGAAGGCCCCAAGCACCTTGAAGACACCCCCCTGGATGCCAAGGGTGCAGAGGTCAACCTTGTTCGCCACGAACCCCTCGGTGTTCTGCTCGGTGTTATGCCCTGGAACTTCCCCTACTACCAGCTGGCCCGCTTTGCAGCACCCAACCTGCTGGTCGGTAACACCATGCTCATGAAGCAGGCCTCCATCTGCCCCGTCTCCTCAGCCGCCTTTGAAAAGCTGCTCATCGACGCTGGCTTGCCCGAAGGTGCCTACCAGAACCTCTACCTGGACACCAGCGACATCGAACTGGTCCTCAAGGACTTCCGCGTCAAGGGTGTCTCCCTGACCGGTTCAGAGCGCGCAGGTTCCTCCGTTGCTGAACTGGCCGGTAAGCACCTCAAGAAGTCCATGATGGAACTGGGCGGCAACGACCCCGCCATCGTCCTTGCAGATGTTGAAAGCGTCAGCAAAGTTGCTCAGACCCTGGCCAACATCCGCTTCCTCAACGCCGGTCAGGTCTGTGTCTCACCCAAGCGCGTCATCGTTGTAGAAGACATCTACGACGAATTCGTCGCAGCAGCTAAGACCGCCGTTGAAAACGTCAAGGTCGGCGACGCAGACGCCCCCGACACCCAGATGGGCCCCCTCTCCTCAGAAGCAGCACGCGATGAAGCAGTAGCACGCATCGAGAAGGCTGTAGCAGAAGGCGCAACCCTGCACGCTGGCGGTAAGAAGCTCGACCGCCCCGGCTGGTTCATGAGCCCCGCCCTGCTCACCGACGTCGACTTCGACGCCGACCTCTCCTGCAACGAACTCTTCGGCCCCGCCCTGGTTGTCTACAAGGTTAAGGACGAAGCAGCAGCCATCAAGTTCGCTAACGCCAGCGAATACGGCCTGCAGGCCTCCGTCTGGACCTCCGATCTGGAGCACGGCCTGGAGGTTGCTGACCAGATCGTTACCGGTATGACCCTGGTCAACGAGCACCTGGTTACCCAGGCTGACCTGCCCTTCGGTGGTATCAACAAGTCAGGCTACGGCCGTGAACTCACTCAGTGGGGTCTGCTTGAATTCACCAACGAGAAGCTCGTTCGCGGACGCAAGATGAAGTAACAGGTTCTGAGCCTTATCAGAACTCACAACGAGGCGCGGGGGGTTGAAGGCCCAGGTAAAACCCCCGCGCCCCGCCGAGTGGGGGGGTAAACGGGGGGGGGAACAACACCC
>JAXFPK010000006.1:0-2295 GCA_034179845.1 Rothia sp. (in: high G+C Gram-positive bacteria)
CGCCCTGTTTCCTTGCCTGTGTGGGGGAGCGGGGCGGTACTTTTTACCTGGCTGTAGGGGCAGAAAGAGGCCTGCGCGGACGCCTGCAGTGGATTTTTCAAGTTTTTTGACAAAAATTTTGGGGGCAAAAACCGCTAAAAATCAGGGTAAACACCAGGTAAATCAGCTGGTTGTGAGGTAGCTCTACAGATTTCGAGTTGCACGCTCTTGGTAGCTCGTATAGAGTTATTACTCGTTGCGGCGATGAATTCTCAAAGGAAATGAGTCGAAGCAAATAATAATGGGATATGGTGTAATTGGCAACACTACGGTTTCTGGTACCGTCATTCTAGGTTCGAGTCCTGGTATCCCAGCGAACATCTTGTTTCAAGGTGTTATGGCCCCATCGTATAGCGGCCTAGTACTCCGCCCTCTCACGGCGGCAACACCGGTTCAAATCCGGTTGGGGTCACAGGCTAAAATCCCTCGCTTCTTCTGGAGCGGGGGATTTTTCTATGCCCTAAAACATCTGCCCCGCACCCTCTTGCCTATGTATCTACCCAGATAGCAGTCTTGTGCGTGGTGGAGCTAACTATAATACAGGTTGCCACCGGGTAAACCAGGCGTGTATAGTTTTATCTGTTGCCAAAAAAGGCAGCAGCTCGCAAGAGTTTCGGCCCCATCGTATAGCGGCCTAGTACTCCGCCCTCTCACGGCGGCAACACCGGTTCAAATCCGGTTGGGGTCACAGGCTAAAAGCTCCACTTCCACCCAAGGAAGTGGAGCTTTTTCTTTACCCCCAGCTTCATTCCGCGAACCTGCCAAGCATGCAAGAATAGGGTACGTGCACAACGAATCAATCACTCCCACCCTGGCAACCGTCCAAGAAGCCCGCGCAACTCTAGCTGCGGCGTCCTTCCCCCTGGTCACAGGTTCAGCCGAGGCAGCGCGCAAAGAAGCGCGAACCGCCGTCACCCAGCTCGATGACTACATTCTGCCCAAGCTGGCCACCCTGGACGCCCCACTCACCGTAGTGGTCGGTGGCTCCACAGGCGCCGGTAAATCCACCCTGGTTAACACTCTTATTGGGCAGCCCGTCACCCGCTCCGGTGCCATCCGCCCAACCACCCGCCAGCCTGTCCTACTGCACCGGCCAGAAGACGCCGAAGCCTTCACCCCAGAACGCATCTTGCCCCACCTGGTGCGGGTGCCAGCAACCGCAGGTCAAGCCCTGCCCGGAGCCAACCCCCACAGCGGCCAAGACGAGCTAGTGACCGTGCCTGTGGACTCCCTACCAGCCGGTATCGCCCTGATTGATGCCCCCGACTTCGACTCAGTATCAGATGAGAACCGCCGCCTAGCCCAGCAGCTCTTGCGCGCCGCTGACCTCTGGCTCTTCGTCACCACCGCCAACCGCTACGCTGATGCTGTCCCCTGGGAAATCCTGCGCCAAGCCGCAGCCCGAGACATCACCATCGCGGTACTCCTCAACCGTGTACCAGAGGGCGCAGAAGACGAAATCGAAACCGACCTAACCCGCATGCTCACTGAAGCAGGCATCACCCCGGCCCTCATCCACTCAGTCACAGAACAAGAACGTGACGAGAACGGCCTGCTGCCCCTAGCTGCCCTAACCCCCGTCGTCCTCTGGCTGCGTGGTCTAGGTACCAATACTGATGCCCGCTCTGATATTGCCCGCCGCACCCTAGAAGGTGCCGTGCGTGCAGTGGCACAACAAGCGACAAGCCTTGCCCAGGCTGCCAGCGAACAGCAAGAAACCCAGGCCCGCCTCCGAGCAGACGTCACTACCGCCTTCGAACGCGCCCTGAGCAACCTGAATGAGGCCACCCAAGACGGGCAGATGCTCCGCGGAGAAGTACTGACCCGCTGGCAGGACTTTGTGGGCACCGGCGAATTCTTCCGCCAGGTAGAAACCACCATCGGCAAGGTGCGCGACCGTATCGCCGGCTTCTTCAAAGGCACCCCACCCACCCAGGCCGTCGAAGTAGAAGAAGCCCTTGAAGTAGGCCTGCACTCGGTCATTATGGAAGAAGCTGCCACTGCTGCTGAAACCGCCCAGCGCCGCTGGCTTGAAGACCGGGCAGGCCGCGCCCTGCTAGCCGGGGACGATTTAGCCGCACTGAGTGAAGGTTTCTCTGAAGAGGTTGCTGAAGCAATCCGCGCCTGGCAGCAAGACGTCATGGACATCATCGCCGCAGAAGGTGCCGGTAAACGCCAACGGGCCCGTTTCATGTCACTGGGTGTAAACGTCACCGCCGTCATTTTGATGATCGCAGTTTTCTCCATGACCGGCGG
>JAXFPK010000033.1:0-18447 GCA_034179845.1 Rothia sp. (in: high G+C Gram-positive bacteria)
CTGCCTGTATTGACCTAGAAAACTATCCATATTGGAGCCCTACTCTCTATGAGCACCAACGTTCCCCAGGTTGCAATCAACGACATCGGCAACGAAGAAGAATTCCTCGCAGCAGTCGACGCAACCATCAAGTACTTCAACGACGGCGATCTCGTTTCAGGCGAAGTTGTCAAGGTTGACCACGACGAGGTACTGCTCGACATCGGTTACAAGACCGAAGGCGTCATCCCCTCACGTGAACTTTCCATCAAGCACGACGTAGATCCCGACGAAGTTGTTTCTGTTGGTGACACCGTTGAAGCTCTTGTCCTCACCAAGGAAGACAAGGAAGGCCGCCTGATTCTCTCCAAGAAGCGCGCACAGTACGAGCGCGCCTGGGGCGACATCGAGAAGGTCAAGGAAGAAGACGGCGTCGTTACCGGTACCGTTATCGAGGTTGTCAAGGGTGGTCTTATCCTCGACATCGGCCTGCGTGGCTTCCTGCCTGCTTCACTGGTCGAAATGCGTCGCGTTCGCGACCTGGCACCCTACATTGGCCAGGAAATCGAAGCCAAGATCATCGAGCTGGACAAGAACCGCAACAACGTTGTTCTGTCCCGCCGTGCATGGCTTGAGCAGACCCAGTCTGAGGTCCGTTCAACCTTCCTCAACCAGCTCGAAAAGGGCCAGGTTCGTACCGGCGTTGTCTCCTCCATCGTTAACTTCGGTGCCTTCGTTGACCTCGGCGGCGTTGACGGTCTCGTCCACGTTTCCGAACTCTCCTGGAAGCACATCGACCACCCCTCAGAGGTTGTCGAAGTTGGCGACGAAGTTACCGTTGAAGTTCTTCTCGTTGAGCACGACCGTGAGCGCGTCTCACTGTCACTGAAGGCTACCCAGGAAGACCCCTGGCAGGCATTCGCTCGCACCCACGCACTGGGTCAGGTTGTACCCGGTAAGGTCACCAAGCTTGTACCCTTCGGCGCATTCGTTCGCGTTGAAGACGGCATCGAGGGCCTGGTTCACATCTCCGAACTCGCTGTTCGCCACGTGGATCTGGCAGAGCAGGTTGTCTCCGTTGGTGACGAACTGTTCGTCAAGGTCATCGACATCGACCTGGACCGCCGCCGCATCTCCCTGTCACTGAAGCAGGCCAACGAAGGTGTAGACCCTGAGTCCACCGAGTTTGACCCCGCTCTCTACGGCATGGCCGCAGAATACGATGAAGAGGGTAACTACAAGTACCCCGAGGGCTTCGACCCCGAGACCAACGAATGGCTCGAAGGCTTCGAAACCCAGCGTGCAGCATGGGAGCAGCAGTACGCTGACGCCCAGGCTCGCTGGGAAGCTCACAAGGTACAGGTCGCTAAGGCTCTGGAAGCTGACGCAGAAGCAGCCGCCGCTGCTCCCGCATCCGCTCCTGCTGAAGCTGCACCCACCTCATACTCTTCAGACAAGCCTGCCGAGACCGGCACCCTGGCTTCTGACGAGGCACTGGCTGAGCTGCGCAAGAAGCTGACCGGCAACTAATCCCGGTAACTCATTCACTGAATGAGTGAGCTGATAGGTAAGGGCCCCTCACACTAGAACAGTGTGAGGGGCCCTTACTCTATGAAAATGCAGAAAGACAAACCCTGTTGCCTGTCACTAGGGTAGATCGACCCACTGGGTGCTACCCCATACAATATGCCCTGAGCCAGCGGTTAGCTCAGCGAGAGCTTTTTCTGTGTGGGCGCAGGTGGCCTGGTCGTCAAAAACCCCTAAGGTGATATCAGCGCCGGTGGCGGTGTATTCGGTGCCCAGCACCGTATAACCCAGGGCCCTAAGATCGTTTTCGAAACGCCCTGCCTCACAGTGAGAGGCCGTGATGGTGCCAAGACGCAGGCGTTCTCGGGCAGTGAGATTGGCGGCGTCTAAGGTGGCAACGACTGCGTCTGTGTAGGCGCGCACCAGACCTCCTGCCCCGAGTTTGATGCCCCCGAAGTAGCGCACAACAACAGTGCAAATATCGGAGAGGTCTGTAGCTTCTTGCCCTTCACGCCCTTGGGTGCGGCGAGCCAGTAAGGCCTGGAGCATGGGGATGCCTGCTGTGCCGGCTGGTTCTCCGTCGTCGCTGGAGCGTTGAATCTGGCGGTCTGCCCCGATGATGAAGGCTGAGCAGACGTGGCGGGCGTCGTGGTAGATTTTGCGTTTCGATTCGATGAAGGCGCGGGCTTCTTCTTCTGACTCGACCCGTTGTGCATAGCCGATGAATTCGCTGCGCTTGATTTCTAGTAGGTGCCGGGTTTCTTCTGGGGTGGCGAGCACGGTGTAGCGGTTGGCGCGGGTTTCATCAGTCATGGTGTCTATTCTAGTGTGTGGTGCTCAGTGGGCGTAGGCTAGTGGGGCAGTATGGTTGCTTCTGGGCCTTGAAGATAAAGGGGATAGGTGCTGTGGTTGTGCGTATTGGTTTGACCGGTGGTATTGGGTCGGGTAAGTCGACGGTGGCGAAGATGCTGGTGGAGTGCGGGGCTGTGCTGATTGATGCTGATGCTATCTCTCGTCAGCTCATGGAGCCTGGCCAGCCGGTGCTGGCTGCGACCGTCCGCGCTTTTGGTGAGGGTATCTTACTGCCGACTGGGGAGCTTGACCGGGCGGCGTTAGCGTCCTTGGTGTTTTCTGATGAGCAGGCTCGTGCCCAGCTGAATGCTATTGTGCACCCGGCGGTGCGGGCTGAGGCGCAGCGTCAGCGGCAGCTTGCGGTGCAGGAGCACGGCCCGGGGGTTGTGATTGTTGAGGATATCCCTTTGCTGGTTGAGACTGGGCAGGCTTCTGAGTTTGATGGGGTGATGGTGGTGCAGGTGGATCCGCAGGAGCGTTTGCGTCGCCTGGTTCAGGGGCGGGGGATGAGTGAGGCGGACGCTCGTGCCCGCATGCAGGCTCAGGCTAGTGATGCGCAGCGCCGAGCGGTTGCTACCTGGGTTATTGATAATTCGGGTGGCATGGAGCGCACTGCTGCGCAGGTGCGCGCGGTTTTTGCTGAGGTGTCCGCTCTCTCGGTGGGTGAATAATGGCCTAGGGGAATGGAAATAAACCCCAAGCCAGCTTATTATTGATACGTTGCCCAGTAACCGGGCAACACCTGCGCAGGCGGTGGTTTACAAGGGGCCTGTGCAGTCAGACCCTTACTTCCACCAGGATAATTCTGTGCTGAACAAGCTACACGACCGGCTGGGGCTACGCACCAACCCCGTCATTTTCTTCTCATCTGCCCTGTTCATTCTAGTTTTTACCCTGCTGATGGTTCTCTTCCCCTCAGCTATGTCTAACGGTATTGGGCACATCTCAGGGTTTATCATCACCTACCTAGGCTGGATCTATGTTCTAGGCAACGCCGTCTTCTTTGCCTTCTTGATTTATATGGCAATGAGCCGTTTTGGCCGCATCAAAATCGGTAATGACGATGCAGTGCCTGAATATTCCGGGGTGGCCTGGTTCGGCATGCTCTTTGCCGCCGGTGTGGGTGCTGTGCTGCTTTTCTGGGGCGCAGCAGAACCTATCACCCACTACGCCAACCCGCCCTATGCTGGGGTAGAACCCCAGTCAGACCACGCAGCCCTAGAAGCTTTGGCCATCGGCAACTGGCACATTGGCCTGGGCATGTGGATTATCTTTACCGTCCCCGCCCTAGCCTTTGGTTACTTCACCTATAAACGCAAGCTCCCTCCCCGCATCTCCTCCATCTTCCAGCCCCTCCTTGGTGAGCGCATCCACGGCCCTATCGGTAAAACCATCGATATTATTGCCATCGTCTCCACCGTTTTTGGTATCGCTGTTTCCGTTGGTCTAGGTGCCCTACAGATTAACTCTGGTTTGGGCATCATGTACGGTATTCCTCTGGGCGGCTGGATCCAGGCTGCTATCGTCGCTCTCATTACCGCCGCTGGTATCACCTCTGTACTCATGGGCATGGACAAGGGCGTGAAACGTCTTTCCTACATCAACATTCTCATGGCTATCGCCCTGCTAGTCTTCGTCCTGATGACAGGTGCCTCCCGCTTTGTCACCCTGGGCACCATCGAAGGTATCGGCTACTTTATCCAAAAGCTGCCGGTCATGATGCTCTTTAACGACACCTTTGCCGATACTGGCTGGGTAGGCAGCTGGACTGTCTTCTACTGGGCCTGGACCGTCACCTGGGCACCCTTCGTAGGGCTTTTCATTGCCCGCATCTCCCAGGGCCGCACCGTGCGCCAGCTCATTCTGGGTGTGCTAGCTACCCCCACCCTTTTCACCATGATCTGGGTGGGCGTCTTCGGTATGAGTGCCTTCCACATCGAACGCAAAGAAAACGGCACCCTGGTAGAGACCGTCGTTGAAAAGAAAGACATCCCAGCCGCCCTCTTTGAATTCCTCAGCCACTTCCCCCTCTTCCCGGTCATCGCTGCCCTCACCCTGCTAGTTATCACCATCTTCTTCGTCACCTCCATTGACTCAGCCGCCCTGGTGATGGATGCCATCGCCAACGGCCATGAGAAACCTGCACCCAAGAAGCAGGGCATTTTCTGGGGTGCCTCCATCGGCCTGGTCTCTGCATCAATCCTGGTTGCAGCAGGTGACGACGGGCTAACCGCATTACAGAACGTCATCATCGTTATCGGCTTTCCCATGTGGATTATGGGGTTCATGGAGATGTGGATGCTAGTGCGCGCCCTACGCGAGGACGCCGGTGAACTACCTCCCATGCGAACCCGCCAGTGGAAGCAGGTTGTACCCATCGAGGAATACCACCGCCGAGCCCAAGAAGACAGCTCTTCGATTAAAGAGGTAACAATCCGCCCCGAATATAAGCTGGGCACCGAACCCGAATTTGAGGGCCTGATACCCAAGACAGGCCAGATTCCTGTGGTAACTGCTGAAGATCTTGCCCAGGATGCCGCCGCCCAGAAGGTAGCTACAAAGCCTGCTGAAGAACAAGGCACCCACACCCCTGTCATCACCGGAAAGTTACCTGCCACCGACATTAACCCCCAGAAGCAGTAGAGATTCCTCTTGCTCCTTAGCCCCCGATGAAACTAGTACATGTGTTCTAGTTTTGTCGGGGGTTTTTCGGTAGGGTAGAGGGCATGAGCCTTGCCCAAGAAATAAACCGCGTCGTCGCACCCTTCACAGTGATCTCTGAATACCAGCCAGCCGGCGACCAGCCCAAAGCAATCGCAGAGCTGACCGAACGCGTCCGCAACGGTGAAAAAGACATCGTACTCATGGGCGCCACCGGCACCGGCAAATCCGCAACCTCCGCTTGGCTCATCGAAGCAGTACAACGGCCCACCCTGGTCATGGTACAAAATAAGACCCTGGCCGCCCAGCTAGCCAACGAACTGCGCGAACTACTACCCAACAACGCCGTCGAATACTTCGTCTCCTACTACGACTACTACCAGCCAGAAGCCTACGTACCGCAAACCGACACCTTCATCGAAAAAGACTCCTCCATCAACGAAGAAGTCGAACGCCTACGCCACTCGGCCACCAACTCCCTACTCACCCGCCGCGACGTCGTTGTGGTCGCCACCGTCTCCTGCATCTACGGCTTAGGAACCCCCGAAGAATACGTCGCCCAGATGGTCACCCTACGCCAAGGCCAAGAAATTGACCGCGACGAACTACTGCGACGCTTCGTTGCCATGCAATACGCCCGCAACGACCTAGACTTCCACCGCGGCACCTTCCGCGTGCGCGGCGACACCGTCGAAATCATCCCCATGTACGAAGAAAACGCCATCCGCATCGAATTCTTCGGCGACGAAATTGAAGCGATCTACACCCTGCACCCCCTCACCGGCGAAGTCATCCGCGAAGAAACCGAAATGTACGTCTTCCCCGCCTCCCACTACGTAGCCGGTGCAGAACGCATGGCCCGAGCCATCGCCTCCATCGAAGACGAACTACGCGACCGCCTCCAAGAACTCGAATCCCAGAACAAACTGGTCGAAGCCCAACGCCTACGCATGCGCACCCAATACGACCTAGAAATGATGGAACAAATGGGATTCTGCAACGGCATCGAAAACTACTCAAGCCACATTGACGGGCGCGCTCGCGGCACCGCCCCCCACTGCCTCTTGGACTACTTCCCCGATGACTTCTTGCTCATCGTTGATGAGTCCCACGTAACCATCCCCCAGATTGGTGCCATGTTTGAGGGCGATATGAGCCGCAAACGCACCCTGGTCGAGCACGGTTTCCGCCTGCCCTCAGCCATGGACAACCGCCCGCTCAAATGGGAAGAATTCTTAGACCGTATCGGGCAGACCGTCTACCTCTCAGCGACCCCCGGCAAATATGAGCTGGCCCAAGCCGATGGGGTAGTGGAACAGATTATTCGACCCACCGGCCTAGTGGACCCTGAAATTGTGGTCAAACCGACCCAGGGGCAGATCGACGATTTGTTAGAAGAGATCCGCCTGCGCGTAGAGCGCGACGAGCGTGTGCTAGTGACCACCCTGACTAAGCGCATGGCTGAGGATCTGACCGACTACCTCTTAGAACACGGGGTTAAGGTGCAGTACCTGCACTCCGATGTTGATACCCTACGCCGTGTTGAGCTACTGAGCGAACTGCGCCAGGGCGTTTTCGATGTGCTAGTGGGCATTAACCTGCTGCGTGAGGGCCTGGACCTCCCCGAAGTGTCCCTCGTTGCCATCTTGGACGCTGATAAGCAGGGCTTCCTACGCTCAACCACCTCCCTGATTCAGACCATCGGCCGTGCAGCCCGTAACGTGGGCGGGCAGGTGCACATGTATGCCGATAAAATTACTGACTCCATGCGCACCGCTATCGACGAAACCAACCGTCGCCGCGACATTCAACAAGCCTACAACCGTGAGCACGGCATCGACCCACAACCCCTGCGCAAAAAGATAGCCGATATCACCGACGTCCTAGCCCGTGAATCAGAAGACACCGCAGAACTCCTTGCCACCCGCAAGGGAGCCTCAGGCAAACTGGCCCCCACCAAGAAAGGCAGCAAATACGCCTCAACCAGCCCCGAAGCTGAAGAACTCTTCAAGAAAGCTGAAGCTAAGGTACGTAAAGACGGCCTGGCAGCAGCCCCTGCCGAAGACCTGCTGGGGCTCATTGAAGAGATGCACGCCCAGATGATGCAAGCTGCAGAAGAACTCAAATTCGAACTGGCAGGGCGTCTGCGCGATGAAATTGCCGATCTCAAAAAGGAGCTACGCGCCATGCAAGAAGCCGGGCACGCCTAAAGAAGAGCCCCCGCTGGCAGGGGTGCAGCTTCTGGGCGCTGGTGTAGCGGTGTTGCCATGGGTTATAGTTTTAGATTGAGCAAGGGAGTATCCCACTAATTCCTGTGTCGTCAGCACGTTGATCAAAGGCGCCCAACCGGGGCAGGAAACCACCCACAGCGGTGGTGGGAGAGACTTGTGGATTTTTGGCAAACCCAACCACAAGAAAGGCTCCCAATGCATATCACTGGGTTGCAGTGGGGTGTAACGATTGCGTTCATCCTGGCACTACTCGCTTACGACTTCTTCTTCCACGTGCGCAAAGCACACGAACCCACCATCAAAGAGGCAGCCATCTGGTCTGCCCTCTACGTCGGTATCGCCCTCCTCTTCGGCCTCGTCATCCTCTGGTGGGACGGCCCCCAATTCGCCGCAGAATACTACGGTGGCTACATCACCGAAAAAGCCCTGAGCGTTGATAACCTCTTCGTCTTCCTCATCATCATGGCCTCCTTCCGCGTGCCCCGCGCCGACCAGCAAAAGGTGCTACTCTTCGGTATCGTCTTCGCCATGATTGCCCGCACCGTTTTCATCCTGATCGGTGCTGCCGCTATTGAGCGCTGGAGCTGGGTCTTCTACGCCTTTGGTCTGATCCTCATCTACACCGCCGGTAACCTCATCAAGGGCGAAATCACCGATAAAGAAGAAGACGAAGCCAACAACATCGTAGTCCGTGCAGCTAAGAAAATGTTCCACACCGTTGACTACTACGACGGCGATAAGCTCTTCACCGTAGAAAACGGCAAGAAGGTCATGACCCCCATGCTGCTAGTTATGGTAGCTATCGGTGGTACCGACATCCTCTTCGCCCTGGACTCCATTCCCGCAATCTTCGGTCTAACCCAGGAAGCCTACATCGTCTTCACCGCCACCGCCTTCTCCCTGATGGGTCTGCGCCAGCTCTACTTCCTCATCGACGGTCTACTTGACCGCCTCATCTACCTCTCCTGGGGCCTGTCCATCATCCTGGCCTTCATCGGTGTGAAGCTACTGCTGCACGCCCTGCACGAGAACACCCTGCCCTTCATCAACGACGGCCAGCCGGTAAACGTCATGGAAGTCGGCATTGAACTATCACTTGCTGTCATCGTGGGTGTTCTGGTGATTACCATCCTTGCCTCACTGCTTTCACCCAAGGGTAAGGCCCTGGCCACTATCCAGAAGGTGCAGAACCTCTCTGAAGAGTACCTGAACCTGCCCGCCGATGCTTCTGAGGCTCAACGCGCCGAGATCCAGCGCAAGCTCGACGCCGAGGTAGCTAAATCCCACGAAATCCCGCAAAAGTACCGTGACGATCTGATTGAGTCAGAGAACGACTACCAGGACCTGGTACGCCGTGCCCGCACCGCTCACGCTGAACGCACCATCTAAAGTTAGACGGTAAAGCAACTAGCTCAAAGAACCGGCGCCCTCACCCCAGATACTGGGGCGAGGGCGCCGTCCTCTTAACACTGCTAGGCCATGGGGCTAACGCATATCAGCCAGCAGATCCTTCAGATGGCCCAAGATCAGAGGCCCATCCGTACCCAGACCATCGTGGTGGTGAGCCTGGGAGGACCACACCCGGGTAGTACCCACAAACCCGGCAGTCTTCATCGAATGAGCATAATCAACATACACATCAGGCTCATAGGCAGCAGCCGCCAGAGGCACCTCATTGCGGGCCAGCTGATCATGGTCGTAAAGACACCCCCAGTCCTTCTTCTCAGCCAACAGGTGGGCCACCTCAGCCAGCGGACGCAAAGCCGGGTCCTCCTCGTAGTACCAGGGGAAGATGTGCTCGCCGGTCAGCAGCAGGGGGGAGGCGTCCTCGGCAAAATCCGGGCGCTCGGCGTACATGCGGGCCGCAGACCAGTTGGTCGGTGAGGCAGAAGGCGAGGTGCTCCCCAACTCCTGGGCGGGGCCGTCCGCATAAATTGTCTCGTGGAGCAAACCGTAGAGAGGGCTGGCCTGGAAACTCACCTGGGCCCCTACCGCTGCCAGGAACTGGCCCGAAAGCCACATCTCCGACTCAGCAAAAGCCGACTCCAGCAGGTAGTGCAGGCCCCTGGCCCGGCCGTTACCACCCAAAATATTACCTAGCATCTGAAAGCGGTGCGGGGTCAGGCGCTCGCCAGTAGGCAGGTGCTCTTCAGCCTGGGCTAGGTGCTTACTGATGCGCACGGCCAGCTCTTTATCTTCGGGGTACCAGTCGTAGTATTCCTCGGTGCGTTCTTTCATCCGGTCCAGGGTGGAGCGGTAGACATCGTCCACATGGGAGCGGATGGGGGCAAGGCCTGCCGTCATACGGGCGTCCTTGATGGACTGAGGTGCAAAGGAGAGATAGGAGAGGGTGAGGAAGCCTCCGAAACTCTGGCCCATGGTCGACCAGCGCTTGTCCTGGCGGTCAGCTAACAGAAACTCCCGGATAACCTCGGCATCGGCAATGATAGAGTCCGCCCGGAAAAGCTCGCAGAACTCAGCCTGCACATCGGGGGAGCCCTGGGCGGTGATGACGCGGGCAGAAAGCGGGGTGGAATTACCGGTGCCGCGCTGATCAAGAAGAACCAGACGGTGAGTCTTGGTCAGCTCACTCACCCAGCCTCCTTGGGCGACGGGGCGGGGGCTTTTACCGCCGGGCCCACCTTGCAGGTAGACCATGTAGGGGCGCTCATCGACTGAGGTGGTGAGCATGTGAGAAGTGTTAATGACCTCGCGGGCAAAAACAGTGATGCTCTGGTCAGCAAAACGGGACTCTAGGGCAGCAGCCTCACCCTTACCGTAGATGAGTCCGTGGGTCAGGGGCACAGTGAACCAGTGGTCTATCAGTTTGAGGGAGTCGATGGTGTGGGTGGCACCGACACGGTGGGACGGCTGGGGCAAGCGAGGGTGAGTAGGCATGGGGCTCCTTTACATGCAGGGGGAGTAGGGACCAGAAAACTACCGATAGTATGTCTTGCCCAGAAGGATTTCGGGAGGAATCTGGTCCCTTATATAGAGGGGCTAGAAAGCTCCTACGCTCTCAATCAGCACCACAGGCGCGCCTTCCTCATTGGATGCGTCCAGATCGATCTTGGCGGTAATACCGAAGTCGTGGTTGTCGTCAGGGTCGGCAAAGATTTGGCGTACCTTCCAGAAACCGGGGTGCTCAGCGGTGTCATCATCAATCTCAATCAGGCGTGGGGAGCGGGCCTCGGCGTCCGTATAAATATCCTCGTACTCATCAAAGTAATCATCCATGGCCTCAGCCCAACGATCGGCATCCCAACCTGAGCGCTCACCGTCAAGTTCGCCCAGTAGCCGGTCGCGTTCGTCCGCAAAGAGCTCCACGCGGCGGAAGAGGGCATTACGCACCATGACTTTAAAGGCGCGTGCATTATCAGTGACCTTGGGGGCAGACTCGGCAACAAGTTCCTCCAAAGAATCTTGTACCGGGGTGCCCTCCTCACCGGCGGCCATGCGCTCCCACTCGTCCACCAGGGAGGAGTCGGTTTGACGGATAACCTCACCCAGCCACTCGATCACGTCGATGAGCTCATCGGTCAGAGCAGATAGGGGCACGGTCTGGCGCAGGGCCTTATAGGCATCCGACAGGTAGCGCAGCAGAATTCCCTCGGAGCGCTCCAGCCCGTAGAACTGGATGTAGTCGCCAAAGCCCATGGCCCGCTCGTACATATCGCGTACCACGCTCTTAGGCTCAACCTCAAACTCCTTCATAAAAGGGGCGCCCGCTGAGTAGGTTTCAAAGGCCGCCTCTAGCAGGTCAGCTAGGGGCTGGGGGTAGGTGATCTTATCGAGCTCAGCCATGCGCTCGTTGTAATCCATGCCCTCAGCCTTCATCTCGGCCAGGGCCTCACTCTTGGCCTTCTTCTCTTGGCCAATGAGCACCTGGCGGGGCTTGTCTAGGGTGGACTCAATCACCGATACCGCATCGAGAGCGTAGGACTCTGACTCCTGATTCAGAAGAGATAAGGACGCCAGGGCGAAGGGGGAGAGCGGCTGGTTCAGGGCGAAGTTCTCCTGCAGCGAGACGGTTAGGCGCACGGTACGGCCAAACTCGTCAGGCTCCGGCAGGCGCTCCACCACGCCCCCGTTCAACAGCTCCCGGTAGATACCAATGGCCTTGCGCTTGAGAGCCCGCTGCTTGATGGGTGGCTCATGGTTAGCGGTCAAAAAGAGCATGACGGTCTCAAAGGGGTCAGCCTCGCGCTGGAGCATATTGAGCATCATGGAGTGAGTCAGCTGGAAGGAAGAAGTCAGTGGCTCAGGTTCTGCGGCAATAATCTGCTCAAAGGTCTTCTCGCTCCAGGCCACAAAACCCTGAGGGGGCTTCTTCTTTTTGCCGCGTAGCGACTGGGCTATTTTCTTCTCATCCCCCTGGAACTTCTCCCGGGCCTTGGCCTCAAGCCGGTCGTTCTCAATTTCGTGTTCGGGGGCCTGAACCACCACGTAACCGGCCGTATCGAACCCGGCTCGGCCTGCGCGTCCTGCGATCTGGTGGAACTCACGAGATTTTAGACGGCGGGTGCGCTGCCCATCAAACTTTGAGAGGGCAGTAATGAGCACAGTACGAATCGGCACGTTGATACCTACACCCAGGGTGTCTGTTCCGCAGATTACTTTGAGCAGGCCAGCCTGGGCCAGCTGTTCTACCAGGCGGCGGTACTTGGGGAGCATACCGGCATGGTGAATACCAATACCGTTTTTAATATATTTCTGTAGCTGCTTGCCGAAGCCTGCCGAATAGCGGAAACCAGCGGTGAGCTCATTGATACGCTCCTTATCTTCCTTGGTGGCAATAGCCAGGCTCATGAGGGAGGCTGCCGTATCAATGGCCTGTAGCTGGGAGAAATGCACAATGTAGACCGGAGCCTGGTGGGTGCTCACCAGCTCATCTACCTTCTCCACTAGGGGCTCACGGGAGTAGGCGTAGTTGAGCGGAATAGGGCGGGTTTCGCTGGTGACCAGGGAGGTTGGGCGGCCGGTGAGCTCGGTCAGCTCGCGTTCAAAACGACTGGTGTCGCCCAGGGTTGCACTCATGAGCAGGAACTGGGCCTGAGGTAAATCAAGTAGGGGGGCCTGCCAGGCCCAGCCGCGCTGGGGGTCTGAGTAGAAATGGAACTCGTCCATAATGACCTGGGTGAGGTCAGCGCCTTCACCCTCGCGTAGCACGATGTTGGCAAGAATCTCTGCGGTGCAGCAGATAAGAGGGGCGTCCGCGTTAATAGAAGAATCGCCGGTCACCATCCCCACGTTCTCGGCTCCAAAGATCTCGCACAGATCAAAGAATTTCTCTGACACTAAGGCCTTAATGGGGGCGGTGTAGTAGGAGCGTTGGCCAGATGCTAACCCCATGAAGTGGGCGGCAACGGCCACCGTGGATTTACCCGACCCGGTGGGGGTAGCCAGAATGACGTTGTGACCGGCCGCTAGCTCAAGTACTGCTTCATCTTGGGCGGGGTAGAGTTCCATTCCCCGGGCTTCAATCCAGGCTAAAAAGGCTTCGTAGGCTTCATCGCCTGTGAGTGGGTTAGAGGCAAAGTCGCCACGGAAATAGGGTTTGCTGTTATCGGCTAGGGAAGGGGAGAGAAAGGGAAGAATCTTCATGGTTCTTCTAGTCTAGTTCAGTTCCCACAGGTGCAATAAATGTGATAGAAAACAATGAGATGCGATTTTTATTGTGGTGGGAAGAAGTAGAGGGTAAGAGTGGTAGATAGCAGTCATAGCACAGTTAAAGAAGAAAAAGTTAAGTTCCGTATTGTCCCGCCGGGCTTCCGCTGGCGTCCTCTCTTTTTTCTGCCCTTCCTGCTCGATATTCTCACCTCTCTGGCCCTTGTTTTTCTGCCGGTTCTGGTGGGCACCATTATTGACCTGCATACTTCTGGTGATGAGGCATCTGCCTGGCGGCTGGTTTGGCTGTTGGTGGGTGCGGTGATATACCTGTCGATTGTGGAGTGTGTGGGCTGGGGCATCACTTTTAGAGTGACAGCCCGTATTGAGCGAGACTGGCGGCTCTATATCTCCCACCTGATTTCTGCTAGCCCTAACCGTGATACCGGGGCCCTGATTGCTATTTTGAACAAGGACGCAAAATCATTGGCTTCTATGTGGCAGCCCATGATTTTAGCTTTCTCTGCGGTGGGTGTGACCGCCCTGGGCACCTGGCAGCTGTGGCGTATTAGCCCGGCCATTGCGGTGGTGGCTCTGGGGGGTCTGATTCTGACCATGCTGACCCTCACCTGGATTTCTAAGATCTTAGAAAAGCACGCGGATCTTTTCCGTGAGAAAGTGGGCGTTTCTACCTCGCGGGCTTCTGATATTGCCTCATCGATTCGCACCATTTTGGGTTTGGGCGCCCAGCGGCGCATGATGGACCGCTACGGGGCTACCGCCCAAGACGTCTACACCTCTCAGATTCGTTTAGAGAGCGTGCAAACCTGGTCGTATGCGGTGCGTAACTTCCTGGTAGGGGCCGTGACCTGGGTGGTGATTGCCTTGGCCCTGCGCGGGGCTGCCCCTGAGGGCGCCTGGATTACGGAAGTCCCCGCTGGCCAGCTAGTCACCGTTGTTGGCCTGATTAATACTCTCAGCGGCCCCATCTGGTCGGTGGAGATGCTGCTCTTTTCCTGGCGTACTGCACGGGTGTCCCTCAAACGCATTGATAAACTTGCAGCTGAAGTTGAGAGGAACTCTCAGCTTGAAGGTAAGGACGCCCCCGCCCCAGTTCCCAGCGCCGTAGCAGGGCAGGTGCTGGTTGAGGTTCCCCGGGCCAGCGCCCCGGTTCACTACATCAACCCGCGCGAAGCCGGGTTGCCTGCCCAAGATTATGCAGAAGCCCTTACAGAGGCCTTACGACTCAGATACAGCCCCTCAAACAACGCCCAGGAGGTCAAAGAGCCTACTGGGGGCGAGCGCGTCCTGCTCTCAGAACCCAACCCCATGATCTTTGCCGGAACCCTGGCAGAGCACCTGCAGATGGGTACCGAGGGGCTGAGCCGCGAGCGCATGATTGACCTGCTCCAGCTCACCGACTCCGAAGAAATTGCCGTCCGGCTCGGCAGCCGGGACCCCGACAACTACCTGGCCAGCACCCTAGCCTCAGAAGGCACCAACCTCTCTGGTGGCCAGCGGCAGCGTCTGGCCCTGGCACGGGCACTGGCCCAGCCAGCGTCCATACTGGTGCTAACTGAACCCTTGAACTCGGTGGATGAGCCTAGCCAGAAGTTCATTCTTAACCAGTTAGAGGCCAAGACGGGGCAACCTGGCCCTCTAGCGCACATCCGCCGCATATATCTGATTTCAACCACGGTGGAAGTTGAGCGACGACTGAAAGCAGGTGGCACCTGTGGCTAACCTCCTCCCGATTACTGACGGTAAGAGAACCTGGCGGCTACTGGCCCGGTCGATTCTCAGAACACCGTGGCAGTTTTCCTGGCTTATTGCCCTGTTTGTGGTCTGCTCTGTGGCGACCCTGCTTACCCCTGTGATGGTGGGGCGGGTCATTGACCGAGCTACCCTTGGGCAGTTGAAGAGCTACCCCTGGGCGGAGCTGGCCGTCATTGGTGTGGCTGTGGTAGCCAGCGCCTTACTGACCCGCGCCTGGACCTTCCAAGGCCAGAAGATGGGGGTGCGCCTGAACCGAGATCTGGGTATCGACCTGGTAGGGGCCTCCCTGCACCTTGATGCCCAGACTGTTGAGGACGCTGGCTCAGGTGATCTTGTGGCCCGCCTGACTGATGATGTTGATAGCATCCGCCAGGTGTTGGCTACCGGTCTGCCAGAGTTTGCCCATATCAGTGTCTATATGGTGATTACTGCGGTGACAATTTTTATGCTCAACCCGGTGATTGGTCTGGTCACTGTGCCTATGTTCGTTTTGATGTTGCTGGCTCTGTCAATTTTTCTTCCCAAAATTGCTCTGGCCACGCGGCAAAAAACTGAGGCAGTGAGCGGTCTGACCGTGGTAGCCACCGAGAATATTCGGGGGGCAGGTACTGTGCGAGAACTGGGCATCGAATCCTCGCGAGCCCGTGTGCAGAAGGAGCGGATCTGGGAGGTTTTTAGGGCAAGTGACCGTATTGTTGTGGTGCGCTCTATTTTCTGGTCTGTGGATGCTTTCATCTCTTTCCTGCCCCTGGTTCTAGCTATGGTGTGGGGCGCTTACTGTGTGGAGCGGGGCTGGGCGAGCTGGGGTGAGGTTGCTACCGCCTCGATCATGCTCTTCACTATGCGTATTAACTCAGATATTTTCACCTTCTGGCTTGATCGCCTGCGTGAGATGACCGTTACCATGGGCCGAGTCTTTGGTGTTATTGACCTCTCCACCCAGCAGCAGGCCCGCCGCGGCAGCAAGCAGACAAGTGCCCTGGCGCACCTGCCTGAGCAGGGTGCGTCCGTCCCGATGATTGACCTACAGGGTGTAACTTACGGTTACGACCCACAGGCCCCTGTTATCAAAGGAATTAACCTACAGGTGGCAGCGGGGGAGAGCCTTGCCCTGGTGGGGCGCTCCGGTTCGGGTAAAACTACCCTGGCTCGCCTGATTGCAGGGTCCCTGACCGCAGATAGTGGAACCGTGCTGGTAGGTAGCCAGCTGGTGGGTAACGGGCTTTACCCCACCCAGGCGGATGCCAGCGGACGGCCCGCCCTGCTCATCTGCACCCAAGAAGCCCACGTTTTTGTGGGCACCCTGGCAGAGAACATGAGCGTTGCTGCCCCCACAGCTAGCGCCGAACAGATGCTGACCGCCCTGCGCATGGTAGGTGCTAACTGGGTCGATGACCTACCTGAGGGGTTAGAGAGTCAGATCGGCGGTGATGGCACGAGTCTGACGCGCGACCACATTCAACAACTGGCTCTAGCTCGTATTGTGCTGGCAAACCCCCAGGCGGTAATTCTTGATGAATCCACCACTCAACTTGAACTGGCGGACGCCCGCCAGTCCCTAGCTGCCCTCATGCAGGGCCGCTCTGTCATCATCATCTCTCATGACGCCCGCATCGCCTCTTTAGCTGACCGGGCTGTTCTCCTAGAGGACGGTGAGTTGGTGGCCCAGGGCACCCCGGAAGAGATTTTTGCCCGCGCCTAGGTCAGCCATTTTTCCATCTGGCACTTATCACAGCTGACCCACTAGAATATAAGGGTCACTTACTCGTTCCACAGAAGAAAGCTTCTATGAGCACTAAGCCTTTCCCCTCTGATCTTGAAATCGCCCAGGCCGCAACCCTGCAGCCAATTAGCGAGATTGCCGAAGCATCAGGTATCAATCAAGACCGCCTAGAACCCTACGGCAAGTATGTGGCTAAGGTACAGCTCACCGACGAAACCACCGCAGAAAAGGCCCTAGGCCGCGGCTCTAAATACATTGTGGTCACCGCCGTCACCCCCACCCCCCTCGGTGAGGGTAAGACCGCCACCTCAGTTTCTCTAGCTCAGGGTATGGCAGCAACTGGCCGCAAGGCCATGCTCACCTTGCGTCAGCCCTCAATGGGCCCCACCTTCGGTATCAAGGGCGGCGCAGCAGGCGGCGGCTACTCCCAGATCGTTCCCATGGAGAAGCTCAACCTGCACCTGACCGGCGACTTCCACGCTGTCACCGCAGCCCACAACCTCCTAGCTGCCATTATCGATAACCACCTGCACCACGGCAACGAGCTGCGCATCGACACCCGCGCTATCACCTGGCGCCGTGTCATCGACATGAACGACCGCGCCCTGCGTAACGTCGTCATTGGCCTGGGCGAGCGCATGGACGGTGTACCGCGCGAAACCGGCTTTGACATTACTTCTGCCAGTGAAATCATGGTCATCCTTTCTCTGGCCACTAGCTTCGCTGACCTGCAAGAGCGCCTAGCTAAGGTTGTTATCGGCCTGAACGTCGATGGTGACCCTGTAACCGCTGCTGACCTTAAGGCAGATGGCGCCATGGCCGTCATTCTGGCTGACGCTATCAACCCCAACCTGCTCCAGACCCTTGAGAAGACCCCCGCCTTGATTCACGCAGGGCCCTTTGGCAACATCGCCACCGGTAACTCATCGGTGGTAGCTGACTATGTTGGCCTAGAGCATGCCGACTACGTGATTACTGAGGCTGGTTTCGGTGCAGATATGGGTGCGGAGCGCTTCTTTAACGTCAAGTGCCGTGTCTCTGGTCTGAAGCCGGACGCCGCCGTGCTGGTCGTCACCGTCCGCTCTCTTAAGTCTCATTCAGGCCGCTACAAGATTGTGCCGGGTAAGCCCCTGCCTGAGGGCCTGCTAGCTGAGAACACTGGCGATGTTGAGGCTGGTGCCGCTAACCTGCTGAAGCACATTGAGATTGTGCGTTCCTTTGGCGTGCAGCCGGTGGTCGCTATTAACGCTTTCCCCACCGATTTTGAGTCAGAGCATGAGACTATTCGTCGTATCGCTGAGCAGGCTGGTGCGCGTGTGGCTATCCACCGCGGCGTAGCTGAAGGCGGTAAGGGTGTTACTGATCTTGCGGACGCTGTTGCCGCAGCTTGCGATGATGTGAGCGAGTTGACCTACACCTACGAGGATGAGGACAGCCTGACCACCAAGATTGAGAAGGTTGCCACCAAGGTTTATGGGGCAGATGGTATTGAGGTTGCCCCGGTTGCTGCCAAGCAGTTGGCCCGCTACGAGGAGCTAGGCTACGGTAACCTGCCGGTTGTTATCGCCAAGACCCACTTGTCTATCTCCGCTGATGCTTCCTTGAAGGGGGCCCCCACCGGCTGGACCTTGCCTGTGCGTGAGGTGCGCCTGGCTGCTGGTGCTGGCTACGTTTATGCTATCTGTGGCACTATGCGTACCATGCCGGGTCTGGCTAAGTCCCCGGCTGCTGAGCGTATCGGTTTTGATGAGAACGGCACCATGGTCGGCCTCTTCTAAACCGGCCTTAAAGCGGTAGGTACCAGCTAACTCGGTTATACCCACGAACTAGGTGGGTATAACCGAGTTAGCTGGTACCTTCCTCTGTTAAAGAGCTCTATTTACTCTTGTTCAAAACCTTCAGCCCTCAATTCATCGGGCTGGCACACTGTCCCGTCCTTGGGCACGGTGCCCTCCACTAGGTAGGCGGTTGCCAGCTTATCGACGCAGGTAGAGCGACCCGAGAAGGACGCCCCGTGCCCAGCTCCTTCAAGCGTTACGAAGGAAGCCTTACCCAGCTGACGGGCCAGCTCCTGGCCGTGCTGGTAGGGAG
>JAXFPK010000043.1:0-23139 GCA_034179845.1 Rothia sp. (in: high G+C Gram-positive bacteria)
CGTAAGACTGCCTTTGTGGTGCTGGGCAATGCCTTCGGCCAGCCCGGTATCACCGTAGATACCCATTTTGGGCGGCTGGCCCGTAGGCTCGGCTGGACGGAGCAGGAGGACCCGGCCAAGGTCGAGCGCGACGTCGCTGAACTTTTTGAGCCTAAGAGCTGGACCCCGCTCTCGCACCGCCTGGTTTATCATGGCCGCCGTATCTGTCACGCCCAGAAACCAGCCTGCGGGGCCTGCCCGATTGCTGACCTCTGCCCCTCTTACGGGGCAGGTGAAACCGATGAGCTGGCCGCCGCAAAGTTACTTAAGTACGAGATGGCGCCAGGGCGGGAACGCCTGCACCTGCGTTTTGTGCAGGGTGCTACCCGCCGCCAGTTACGGGCTGAGGGGTGGAGCCTCAATGCCTAAGGATTCAAGGCCTAGGGAAGCATGGCCGAGTGAATCAACGCCTAGTGAATCAGTACCTAGAGAATTAGCGCCTAGGGAAGATAGCGCAGGGGAGCACCCGGCTCTGGCGGCTCTGCGGGCTTTAGCTAACCGGGCTGCGGGCATCGGGCGCCCAGGCGATCTATGGCCCGTAAGGCAGGCTGACCAGGCGGGGCAGGCTGACCAGACGGGACCGGCAGGGCAAGCGGGGCAGGAGAGTGCTAAGGAGGCCGCGGTTTTGCTGCTGATGGGGGTGCTCGATGATGCCCCTGCACACAACGCCAGGTGCACCACTGTAGCTGCGGACCTTGACCTACTGGTCCTGGTGCGTTCGGG
This sequence comes from Rothia sp. (in: high G+C Gram-positive bacteria), assembly GCA_034179845.1. GTDB lineage: Bacteria > Actinomycetota > Actinomycetes > Actinomycetales > Micrococcaceae > Rothia. The sequence goes on from JAXFPK010000043.1 coordinate 763, forward strand.
TACTCTGCGCCACCATGCCGGTCAGCCTGCCCTGCCCGGTGGGCGGATTGACCCTGAAGACTATGACCAAGCCCAAAGCAGCGGCCGGACAGTCGAGCAGGTAGCCGCCTTGCGTGAGGCGGTGGAAGAAACTGGTTTGCAGGCTGAGGGGGTGCGCCTGCTGGGCCAGCTCCCTGCCCTTGATGTACCGGTGAGTAACTACCGGGTTACCCCCGTGCTGGGCTGGTGGGAGTCACCTACCCCTGTAGAGGCTGTCGATCAGAATGAATCAACCCTGGTGGTGCGCGTACCGGTCGCTGATTTGCTGAACCCGGCTAACCGGCTGACTGTGACCGTTAGACGAGGATCACCCCAGCACCAGTCCCCGGCTTTTAGGGTCACAGGTGACCATGAGCCCTTCACCATCTGGGGTTTCACCGGGTATCTGCTCTCCCGCGTCTTTGAAGAGCTGGGCTGGGAAGAACCCTGGGATTAGAGCCGCGCCCGTCCGCCTGACTTACTTAGCTTGCGAATAATCGTCGGTAGTCACCACGGTGACAGGAAATTCCACATCGGTGGGGCCGAAGATAAGTTCGGCGGCTGCTTGTGCTGATTCGCGGACGATGTCGGCGGCGCGGGCTGATTCGCTGGTAGGCCCGTAGAGCATGATTTCGTCGTGGAGGAAGTAGACCAGGCGGGTTTGCATGCGTTTGCCAAAGCGGCGTTCGGTGCGTAGCCGTTTACGGATTTGAGCCATCCAGATCACTGCCCATTCGGCAGCTGTTCCTTGGATAACGAAGTTGCGGGTAAAACGGCTGTGGGCGCGGGCTGCTGAGCGGGCGGCGCGTTCGTCCGCTGCTGTGACCTGGTTGCGCTGGGCCTGAAACCAGGCGTGAGAGGGCGCAGGGGACGTGCGCCCCAGGTAGGTGGTCACCTGCCCACCGCGCAGGCCAATGCTGGCGGCCTGCTCGGTGAGGGCAATGGCGGCAGGGAACATCTTTTTAAGGTGGGGCATGAGCTGTCCACCTTCGCCGGTGGTGGCCCCGTACATGGCCGCCAGGAGGGCAACCTTGGCGTGGGAGCGGTCTTTGAGTGCGCTGCCGGTGCGTTCGCCAATCTGGGCGATGCCCAGGTAGAGGTCGGTGCCGCGCCCGGCAACGGCTAGGGCACGGTCCCCGCTCATAACAGCCAGGATGCGCGGCTCAATTTGGGCGGCGTCTGCCACGGTGAGCATCATGCCCTCTTCTGCGCGGATGGCCGGGCGCACGTCCTTGGGGATTTGCATGGCCCCTCCGCCGTGCCCGCCCCAGCGGCCGGTGGCGGCGGACCCTACCTCATAGGTGGGGTGGAAGCGGTTATTGGTGACCCAGGTATCGAGCCAGTTCCAGCCGTTGGCGGTGTAAAGGCGGGCCAGACGCTTGTACTCGAGCAGGGGGCGCACCAGCTGCCAGCGTTCTTCGCGCAGGTGGGGTACCGCATTGGCCCACTCAATCAGCTCCCATTTGCGGGTAGAGGCCACCGAATGCCCGGCTGCTTGCAGGGCTTTGAGCACTTCTTGGGGCGAATCGGGGTTGAGGTTTGGGGTACCCAGTTCTTGGCGGATGCGCGCTGCTAGGCGCTCCATCTTATAGGGCCGGTCGTAGCCTGCTGGGCGGGGCCCTAGGGCGTGTTCGAGGATTTTTTCGTGGATGGTGCGGTTCCAGGGCATACCGTAGTGTTTGATGTCAGCTGCGATGAGGGCCCCTTGCGATTCTGCGGCCAGCAGGAGGGAGAGCCGGGCAGGGGCCGGGCAGGCGGCGACGGCATCTAGCTGGGCGCGCAGTTCGGTGAGCAGGGCGGACGCAGCTGGCCCGGCTGTCTCATGCGTCTTGGGTGGGGCTGCACCTAGGTCATCAAAGAGGGAGGCCTGCCCTTGAATCTGGCGGCGGGCGGGCATAGCCCCGGCTGGGGGATCTGGTTCCCCGGCCAAATCTAGGGTGGGAGTGTAGGGCAAATGGTTTTGGGCGCGGGTGGCTGCCGTCAGCAAAATACGCTGGGCTAGGCGCAGATCATGGCAGGAGGCCGGTGAGACACCTGCCGCTAGTAGGGCGGGCATGATTTTGCGGGCGTCCGCCCAGGCCCAGCGGATTAGTCGGTGTGGGTTTTGGGCTTCTACTGCTCGCACAAAGTCCGGCAGTTTAGCGAAGGGAAAAGCGCGGTGGGTGCCTGGGCCGGTGCCATTGAGCGTTATGGCCTCCCAGAGGGGCCTATCGCCGGGTGAGGTCGCAGGGCCAAGCACGATATACATCTTTCTATTATGCCGTTGAAGCTACTCACAGGGCTAGACAGGGCAGGTCTTCTGTGGCATAAAGAGAGGCAGAGAAAGATACCGGGGTACGGGGTGTACCGTGAAAGGTCACCATGCCCGATACACAGATACGAGTGCGCCGCTCACGACGACACTTCTGTGAGCCACTCCCTATAGAACCGCCAGCAGAACCGCCTATAGAATCACCGCTAGAGGCAGCCCCCAGCGTTGAAGACCTACCCCTGCTTGCAAGCAACCCAGCAGAAACAGACCTGGGTCTGCTCACACCCCTCTTAGCCCACCCAGATATGACCGACATCTTCGTCAACGGCCCCCACAACATCTGGTACGAGGCAGCCGGAACCCTCCACCGGGCACCCATAACCTTCCCCGACGACGAAGCCGTCAGAGCCCTCGCCACCCGGCTGATCCTCGCAGCAGGTGGCCGCCTCGATGACGCCTACCCCGCCGCCGATGTGCAAACCCCAGAGGGAATCCGCATTCACGCCCTGCTTCCACCGCTGAGCCGTTGCGGCACCCTACTCTCTTTACGCCTACAACCAGCCCAGCGCCCGTCCTTACGGCAACTTCAAGAGCGCGGCATGATGGGCCGCCAGATAGAGCAGATGCTACGGCACCTGGTGCGCTCGCGGGCTAACCTGCTAGTGAGCGGGGGAACCGGCACCGGTAAAACAACCCTGCTCGGTGCCCTGTTGCAGGAGGCGGACGCCGGTGAGCGGCTACTACTGGTAGAAGATACCTCTGAGCTGCACCTAGATCACCCGCATGCTGTGAGCCTAGAAGCCCGGGTTGCTAACGCTGAGGGGCAGGGGGAGGTGGGGTTAGCTGAGCTGATTCGGCAGGCTCTTCGTATGCGGCCTAACCGGCTGGTGGTGGGGGAGTGCCGTGGTGCTGAGGTGATGGATATGCTCACGGCTATGAATACCGGCCACGCAGGTAGTGGCACCACGGTGCACGCTAATTCGGCCCAGGCGGTGCCTGCCCGCCTCTACGCTATGGGGGCTCTGGCGGGGGTGAGTAGCCAGGCTGTGGCCTTGCAGGCCTCTACTGCCTTGGACTATATCGTGCACCTTGACCGTGAGGCTGGCTACCGGCTCGTGCGGGGGATTTACCGGCTGGTGGGTGGGCAGGAGCTGGTTGTGCAACCGGTCTGTACGGTGGAGCCGCGCCGCCGGGGAACCTACCTGCACTGGCACCCCGGCAGTGAGGGTATGAGGAGCGCAGCCGGGCTCTCTTCCAGCGAGCAGGCAGGTCAAGTGTGAGAGCAAGGAGCCTGAAAAATTATCTACCCACAAGTGACTCTGTAGGTTTAGAAGAACTAGAACTGTGGCCTGATGCTATCTGGCGCCTAGCGGCCCTGCTCCGCGCGGGCTGCTCCCCGGCGCTGGCTTGCACCAAGGTAGCAACCTACCTGGCCAGTACAGAGAAGAAGAGCACAGCCCAGCCTAAGCCCCGCCGCTTAGCGGTTTTGGGTGCTCTGCGGACGTCCGCCCGTCAAGACCAGGGCCTTGAACTGGCCCGTGCCCAGATGGGCCAGCTCTTTGCCGCTGCCAGTGCCCGCGCCCACCGGGGCCTCTCCCTGGCAGAGGTCTACCTGCAGGTTGCCCAGCAGAATGAGGTGCGTGAGAGCGTACGCCAGGGCGCTGCCATGGTAGCCGCCTGCTGGCAGGTAGGGGAGCGCACCGGGGCCTCCCTAGCCCAGGTTTTCGAGCACCTGGCCTCCTATCTTGAGACAGAAATTGATTTACGCCAGCAGCGGGAGACAGCCCTGAGCGGGCCGCGGGCAACCGGGCGTATTCTCTCCTGGCTGCCCTTCATTGGCCTGGGGCTGGGAATCCTTATGGGCACTGACCCGGTGGGTGTCTTAGTAGGGTCTATCCCCGGTGCGGCTGTGGGGGTGCTAGGCCTGGGACTGGCCTGGTGCGGTAACCGGTGGACGGCCCACCTGATTTCTCGTGCCGAGGAGGGGCGCTGATGCTAGCTCTACTGTCTGTAAGCTGTGCTTCTTTGGCAGGGGCAATCTTCCTGCTCATTCGTAGGCGCCGTGGGGTGCCCGTATCTGGTGCAGAAGTAGCGAACGCTGGGGGCAAGAAGCTGCCGGGGGCCTCCGCTCCTGCCCTAGAGGCAGCCCTCTACCTGGATATGGCGGCAACCATGCTTTCCTCTGGGCTATCAATACCTGCTGTGCTGCACCAGTTAGGCCAGCTTGAAGAGGGTAAATACCAGGCTGAGCTGGGTGCGGTGGTGCAGGGTCTCTATGAGGGGCAGAGCTGGGAGGACGCCTGGGAGCAGCCAATACCTTCGGAGCTAGAAGGGCTCTATGAAGCGCTAGGGCTGAGCCTGAGCGCAGGGGCACCGAGCGCCCAACTAGTGAGGGTGCTGGCCCAGCGTCAGCGCCGCCATCAGCAACGCACCTACGAGAAAGCGGCCGCCCGCCTGGGCGTTAAACTGGTGGTGCCCCTGGGAGCTTGTTCGCTGCCGTCCTTTATCTGTCTTGGGGTGGTTCCTGTGCTTATTTCCCTCTTCCCAGCACTTTTCTAGGGAGAAATAGTGCCGGTAGAGGCAGGATGTTCACAGGCAGCTCTATGAGGGGAAGGTTGCGTCATCAAGGTGTCACAGTTTCACCAGCTAAGACCCTGGCAGCAGCTTTATGACCTGAAAATACGGGGAAGTGCCCGCGTTCTGTTTATCCACAACTAGCAGTGTTCTTTATACGGTCTGAGGTAGCTGGAAGGCTACAGGTATCTCGGGTGAAGACCCCGGCGTCTTTCTTCCTACTCAACCCGCCCCTTACCCCTAACTTCACCCGAGATTACACCCAAGAAACTGACACAAGAAGAAGATACCCCCCGGCCTAGTAGCCGGGGCACTACCCCAAGGAGAACACCGTGTTACCCCATCACCTTTTGTCATCCGAAGACGCTACCCACCGCCCCTACCCGAAAGGAGCCAGCGGCACAACCGTTCAGCCTAGCCAGGCTGGTCTTGATGACCCCGAAGCCGGGGCTACGACCGCTGAATACGGCATTGTCATGCTGGCAGCCGTAGGTTTTGCTGGCCTGCTGCTTGTCATTCTCAAATCTGAAGAAGTGCGGCAGATGCTACTGGGGCTGGTGCAAACAGCCCTCTCAACCGGTGCCTAACCGGCCCCGGCCCCTCACAACAATCCAAGGTGGTGATACCGTGCACACCCAAGTCAGAGGAGAGGCAGAGAGAGGCTCAAGTACCGCCGAGTTCGCGGTCATACTCCCTGCCCTCATCTTCATACTGGCCCTGGTGCTGGGTGCTGCTGCCACCGGCATCGTACAGCTCACATTAGAAGAGGGCGCCCGCTTAGGAGCACGGGCCGCTGCTAGAGGTGAAACCGCAGAGACAGTCACCCGTATCGTCCAAGAGATAGACCCCACCGCCGCCGTTAGTCTGGAACATACTGATGATATGACGGTAGTGAGAGTCAGCAGACAAGCCCCAGGGCTAGTAGGGCAAATCAGTGGGTGGACTCTAGTAGCTGATGCCCAGGCCCTCACCGAGCAAGGTGCCACCGCAGAAGAGAAGACACCGTGAAGCCTACCCCCAGCCCTGAGAGAGGTAGCAGCACGGTAGCTGCTATAGGCATCATCTGCGTTCTTCTGGTGTTAGGAGTCACCTGTGCTGGGCTCATAGGGGTTAGCACCGCTAACCACCGGGCGGCAGGGGCCGCCGATCTAGCGGCCCTTGCCGCAGCGGACGCCGCCCGAGGCCTTACCCCCGGTGAGCCCTGCGCGGTAGCTGAGCATGTAGCCCAGGCCAACGGGGCCCAGCTCGGTGGCTGCGGCCAGCCAGCAGGCAGTAGTGGGATAGTAGATGTGCGCACCTTCGTTGATATTTCTGGCCCCTTTGCCTTCCTCGGGCAGGCTGAAGGGCTCTCACGAGCTGGGCCACCTACCCGCCCATGACAGGGCCTATGGCAGAATGAACCGGCCGCCGCCCCAGTCTAGAAAGGGTCATCAGTAAGGGGCCTACCGGTCAAAGACTCCACCACACTCACCGGCCCACCGCCCCCAGCCACAGGGTCCTGGGCGGTGGGAACCTCAGCTACTGGCCCCAACGGTTCAAGTAACCTCCTGCGCTCTTCAACGGTCAGCTCACCAGATTCCACCAGCAGGGCTGCTAGAAGCCGGGCCGCACCGGCCTTATGCAAGGGCTCATTACGGTTACCACACTTAGGTGACTGCACACAGGAGGGGCAACCCAGCTCACACTCACAGGCCAAAATCGTATCCAAGGTAGCCCGCAACCAGTGGCCCACCTGCTCAAAACCCCGCTCAGCAAAACCCGCCCCGCCAGGGTGCCCATCGTAAACAAAAATCGTGGGCTGCTCAGTATCAACGTGAAAAGCAGTCGATAAACCACCAATATCCCACCGGTCACAGGTAGCCACCAGAGGCAGCAAACCGATAGCCGCATGCTCAGCAGCATGCAAGGCACCAGGAACATCACGCTCATGAATCCCAGCAGCGTGAAGCACACTGGCAGGCATCGCCCACCAGATAGCCTTCGTTTGCAGCTCCTGCGGGGCAAGATCCAGCGGCTCATCACCCAAAACCTGCTGCCCCACCAAAGACTTCCGCTGATAACCCACCACCTGAGAGCGCACCCGCACCCGGCCATAACTCAAAGAAACCTGCCCCTGCTGCTGCGTTTCCTCAGCCCCTAAGACGGTAACCTCAGTGATATCACGCGACTGAGTGTAATAATCAGGGCTCACCGCAGAAACCACGATGACCCTATTATCCTCATCAAGCTCTTCCACCACATAGGTCTTGCCCTGGTGAGTGTAGATAGCGCCGGGATGCCCCTGGGAGTGGGCGTGACCATCGTCCATACTGCCAATGACGCTACCTGTCTCACCATCAATAATCTGCAGGGGAGAACCGCCCCCACGTAGGTTCACAAAATTACTGGCCGATTCAGGGTGAGTCCAAAACCAGCCGGTAGCCCGCCGACGCAAATACCCCTGCTCAACCAAGCGCCCTAGCAGGGCTTCAGTGGTGCGCCCAAAAACCATGAGTTCCTCCGGGCGAAGGGGAATCTCAGCGGCCGCAGCGCATAGGTGCGGGCTGAGCACATAGGGGTTCTCAGGGTCAAAAACGGTCTTCTCAACCGGCCGATCAAAAATATCTTCCGGATGATGCACCAGGTAGGTATCAAGCGGGTCCTCACTGGCGATAAGCACAGCAAAGGCATCCTGCCCGGCCCTGCCAGCGCGTCCTATCTGCTGATAAAAGGACGCCCGCGTACCCGGCCACCCGCCCACCAGCACCGCATCAAGCCCGGCAATATCAATACCCAGCTCTAGGGCGTTAGTTGAGGCCACCCCCAGTATCTCCCCCCTGCGCAGGCGAGCTTCTAGCACCCGCCGTTCTTCAGGAAGATAGCCGGCCCTATAGGCAGCTACTCGCTCAGAAAGACCAGGCTCAACCTCATCAAGATACCGCCCAGCGGTCTGAGCAATCGCCTCGGCCCCCCGCCGGGACTTAATGAAAGAAATGGTGCGGGTGCGGTTAACCACCAGGTCAGTGAGCATCTCAGCGCTCTGACTGATCACCGATTTACGCACTGGTGCCCCGTTCTCCCCAGCCCCTCTTCCCTGGGCACCGGGGCGCGGGCTCACCCCGTTAGAGTGGGCTGCGAGCTTATCATTGACAGCCGCACCCTCAGTAAATTCTGGCTCCCACAAAAGCACATGGGTAGCCCCACGCGGGGCGGTACTCTCTGTCACCGCAGTAACCGCCTCAGGCCGCGAACCAATTAGCCGGGCAAAAGATTCAGCCGGTTCAGCGCTGGTGGCCGAGGCCCCTATAAAGACCGGGGTGGCCCCGTAGTAGCGGCAGATTCGCCGGAGCCTGCGCACCAGCAGAGAAACATGAGCCCCGAAAACACCCCGGTAACTGTGGGCTTCATCCACTATCACATATGTGAGCTTGCGCAGAAAACCTGCCCAGCGGGCGTGGTTGGGCAAGATGGCATGGTGCAGCATATCGGGGTTGGCCAGAATGAAGTTGGCGCGCTCGCGGATGAAGCGACGGTCAGCTTGCGGGGTGTCGCCGTCGTAGCTTTCGGCGATGACCCCTGGCACCCCCAGGTTGCGTAGGGAGGCTAGTTGGTCTGCTGCCAGGGCTTTGGTGGGGGAGAGGTAGAGGGCTGTGGCTCTGCCGGAGTTGAAGCCCCTGGCTTGGGCTTCAAATTCGCCCCGGTAGATGGCGTTGAGGGCGGGGAGCTGGTAGGCCAGGGATTTTCCTGAGGCTGTGCCTGTTGCCAGAATGACGTGCCGGTTGCCAGGGGAGCTGTGTGCGGCTGTTGCCGCTTCTACTTGGTGCCGGTAGGGTTCGGGAACCCCCAGGTTCTGGTAGGCCTCTATGATGCGGGGGTGGGCCCAGGTTGGCCAGGGGGAGGTTTCTGCTGGGCGGGCCGGTAGGGTGCGCACGTGGGTTACTTGCTCAGGTAAGGACGTCAGCCCCAGCTGGTCGAGTACCAGGGCCAGTTCGCCGGGGTGAGGGGCGCGGGTGGCCGGTGCTCCTGTGGGGTGAGCGTGTGGGGGGAGAGCTTCTGTGGGCACCTATCTATTATGTCATTTGGTGGGGAAGAAGCCTCTGTGCCCCTGGTCTTGCTGGTGGGCTGTACGGTCTAAAATGGGGGTGTGTCTCAAGAAAAAATTATTCTCTATTATTGCTTTGCCCCTGTAACTGACCCTAAAGCTGTGATGCTCTGGCAGCGTGCCCTGTGCGAGAAGCTGGGGCTGACCGGCCGCATCCTGATCTCTAAGCACGGTATTAACGGTACTTTAGGTGGCGATATTAACGCCCTGAAACAGTACGGTAAGACCACCCGCCAGTACCCTGGTTTTGAAAAGCTGGAGCTTAAATGGTCAAACGGTGGGGCCAGCGATTTCCCCCGCCTTTCTGTTAAGGCCCGCGATGAGATTGTTGCTTTTGGTAGCCCTGATGAGCTGGTTGTCGATGAGAACGGTGTTGTCGGTGGCGGTGTGCACCTGAAGCCTGAGGAGGTGAACAAGCTTGTTGAAGAACGCGGTGACGAGGTTGTTTTCTTCGATGGCCGTAACGCCTTTGAAGCTAAAATCGGTAAGTTCAAGAACGCTGTTGTACCCGATGTTCGCACCACCCATGATTTCATTACAGAAATTGAGTCGGGTAAGTACGATGATCTCAAAGACAAGCCCGTTATCACTTACTGCACCGGTGGTATCCGCTGTGAAATTCTTTCTGCCTTGATGAAGAATCGGGGCTTTAAAGAGATTTACCAGATTGACGGCGGTATTGTGCGCTACGGCGAAAAATACGGCGATTCTGGTCTCTGGGAGGGCTCGCTGTATATCTTTGATAAGCGCCAGCACATGAACTTCTCACCCGATACTGTCACTATTGGCGAATGTGAGCACTGTGGTGCTAAGGCTAATACCTTTGTCAATCTTGATGTGGAGGGAAAGCGCGACCTGGTGCTCCTGTGCCCTGATTGCCAGGCTAAGGTGCAGGCTGAGCGTGAGGCAGTGACTGCCTAGGTATGAGCGAGCAGAAAACTCCGGCCTACGAAACAGCCTTGATTGAGTACGGCACTTTCATGGTTGCTGGTGTCACTGACTCTGCGACCGAAGAGAGCGACTTTGGCTCCTGGTGGGAGCGTCTGTACAGTCAGCTTGAATCGGGTGAGAGCGAGCTGGCTAGTCAGCGCCTGGCTGCGGTTGAAAAGTTGCAGAAGGTGGGCGTGGTCATGCCTGATGCGGAGGACACCGGCTTTACCTACACGGCAGGTTTTATTGTGCCAGGCGGTATTAAGGACGTTGCGGCTTTGGGTTTGACGGGGGTTATGGTCCCTGCTGCCATGTATGCAACTGTCTTGGTGCAGGGGGCTATTACCCCTGGCGTCCCTCCTGCCCATATTAGGGAGGGCTTTGATTACCTGGCTCAGACTTTTATCCCTTCGAAGGGGTTAGAACCTACCGGGGTGTGCCTTGAGGTGTATGGGCCGGGTGATGTGACCAATGAGAACTATCGTATGTATCTCTGGCAGGCAGTTACCAGCCCACAGGCCCAGTAGGTAGGGTAACCGGCAGCTTGGGTAAGAAAATACCTCCCGCAGTGCGATGTGCGGGAGGTATGTGTTTCTACTGTAGGTGCCTTTGCGGGCACCTGATGAACGGTTATCTGATGTGGTAATACCGAAGGGAAGAGTCTTTAGGAGTTTTGCTCTGTAGCTAGTTCAGCTTCGAGCTTCTCAATAATCTCTGCGATGAAGTCGGGGCCACCGTTAGCGGCCTTTTCTTTCCAGTCAGCGATGGACTTTTCCAGTTCAGCAATTTTTTCTGCATTTGCCATAAGGTAAATATAACCCAAACCTCTAAAAGAGAACAGTTTGTTTACCCTTTAACCTTTTCCCAGCTCTCAACAGGCCCGGGTACCACGGTGAAAAGCGGGTGGGGCACTTTCAAGGGTGGCTTGGCAAAATGCTGGTCATACCACTGCGGCGAACGGGCTTTTACTTTTTCTGCCAAAAAATCTAGTTCGTAATCGAGCTGATCTGATGTGACAGGCAGCGGGTCCAGCCTCTCTTGGGGTGGTAGTAGCAAGAGACTCCGGTTGAAGTTATAGCCCCGCCTATCTGCCTCATCGGCCAAGCCGTGCAGGTAGGTGCAGATGTAGGCCAGAGGGTTACTGGAGGCTTTGAATCGGTCAAGCTGGGGGTGATTAGTATAGCCCTTGGTGAGCCCTTGAAGCACTTTTTGGGCAAGCAGGGTCTCACGCCAGCAGGCCACCAGCCCCTTAGCATCGAGCAGACAGGGGTGAACTGACCAGATGCGCATTAAGGCTGGGTTTTGTTGGCGATGGCTTCTTCCAGGCGTTGAACCTTGCCGGTGATTTCTCCAGAATCGTGGCCGGGGCGAATATCGGCTTTGAGTACCAGGGCAACCCGGTTGCCGTACTTGCCCACAGCTTCGGTGGCTGCTTTGATGACGGCCATGCACTCATCCCAGTCACCTTCGATGGTGGTGAACATGGAGTCGGTCTTGTGGGGTAGCCCTGAATTACGAACAATCTGGACAGCGTCTGCTACGGCGTCGTGAACGGAACCGGAGGGGTCGCCGCCGCCGGTGGGTGCAACTGAAAAAGCGAATAACATGTCTCTACCGTACCGCGCGGTGACGCTTAAAGTGCGCATACGGTTAAATAGAGGGTGTGATGACTTCCGATTTTTCTTGTGTTCCCGGCGCACCCGTGAGCGCCGATACTGCTGCCCTGGCCCGTCTGCACGCTGCTTTGACTGAGCTGAATTACACCTATGACGGTGTTGAAAAGCTCTTGGGTTCTCGTGCTTTTGAGGCGATGACGCGGGATCAGGTGGTGCCCGGTCTCTACCGGGTGAACCAGATTTTGGGGCAAGAGCCCACCTCAGAAACGTTCACTGCGGCCCAGCGTAACCTTGCCCAGCTGGTGCGTTTCTTCTTGTTTGGTGCTGCACTAGCTGGTGAGGAACTTGAGGACGCCCTGGGGCCAGGGAGCCTAGAATTGCTCCTGAGCTTGGGGCTGGCAGAACCTGCCGAAAACGGTCTGGTGCAGGCGGCTGTGGATTTGCGCCCCCATGCGGCCGATGATGGGACCGAACTCTTTGTGGCCAGTGATATGGGTGCCCACCAGCGCCCTGGTGTGCTGCGTAGGGACCATGTTCTGGGTATTGGTCATGCGTCCTTGACCTTAGCGCAGCTAACCGAGCGTACCGCTGTGGACCGGGCCCTTGATCTGGGTACTGGCTGCGGTATCCAGGTCTTTCACCTGCTGGCCCACACTCGTCATGTGACTGCTACCGATATTTCTGAGCGGGCCTTGGCCTTTACCCGTTTTAACCTTTTGCTGAATGCCTCGGCCCTGGGTCTGGATGTTGCTCACCTTGAGGAGCGGGTGAGCCTGCGTTTGGGTTCCCTCTTGGAGCCGGTCGCCGGTGAGACCTTTGACCTGGTGGTCTCTAACCCGCCTTTCGTCATCACCCCGCGCAGTGAACAGGAGACCCCTGAAGACCAATTTACTTACCGTGATGGCGGTATGGCTGGTGACGGTATTGTCTCAACCTTGGTGCAACAGCTGCCTAGCGTTCTGGCCCCTGGTGGGCGGGCCCAGATGCTGGGTAACTGGGAAATTCCCGTTGATGGGCAGGACGGCCCCGCCGACTGGGCTGCCCGTCCGCGCGCCTGGGTGGGCGAGCAGACCGAGGCCTGGTTCATTCAGCGTGAGGTGCTGGAACCTGAACAGTACGCTGAGACCTGGTTACGCGATGCTAGTGAAAACCGCGACCCGGCCCACTTTGAAGCTGCCTACACCGCTTATCTGCGTGATTTTGCTTCTCGTGGTGTTGGCTCAATCGGCTTTGGCATGATTTGGTTGCGTCAGCCTGACCCGGCGTCCGCGGGGGAGCGTCTGCACCGTTTTGAAGAAATCACTTACCCCATTCAGCAGCCTATCGCCCCTTTTATCACTGAGGCTGTGCAGCACTATGACCAGGTCACTGCTCTGAGTGATGCCCAGCTTCTTGAGCAGCACCTGGTGGTAGCGGGGGACGTGACTGAAGAGCGTCACTTCACCCCCGGTTCTGAGCACCCTTCTGTTATTTTGCTGCGGGCCGGTGCCGGGTTGCGTCGCACTATCTTAGAAACTACTGAAACCTCAGGTTTTGTCTCTGCCTGCGATGGGGAACTGAGTGCCGGCCAAATTGTGGGGGCTTTGACTGCCCTGCTGGGCTGGGAGGGTGAGGAGCCGCAGCGGGTATTACTCAGTAATATGCGTGAACTCCTAGAGAAGAGTTTCCTGCGATTTGACCAGAAAGACTAGACTGAGGCCATGGTAGAGAACCCTATTAAAACCCTGTCTGAAGACCACTGCTGGGAGCTGCTGGGCACTCACGAGTTTGGCCGCCTAGCCCTGGCTGTAGGCGGGGAGGTAGATATCTACCCCGTCAATTTTGTGGTGCACGAGAAGAAAATCTATTTCCGCACTGCCGCCGGCCAGAAGCTCTCAGAGGTCGTCATTAGCCGTAAAGCTGCCTTTGAAATTGATGAGATTAAGGACGGTATCGCCCGCTCTGTTGTTGTGCACGGTAACGCCCAGTGGCTCACCAGCGAAGCTGATATCGGTGCTGTTGAGGCCCTGGGGCTGCGCGCCTATTTGCCGACCTATAAGACCAACTGGGTTGAGGTGGAGCCGGTGAATATCAGCGGGCGGGAATTTGAAATCGGGGCAGAACCTGCCCACGAGCTCTAAGTCTGCGGGGCTAGGGTTCTCCTGCGCCCTTTTAGCTGCCCTTGTAGGTCACACCCGTCCGAGTGGACACGATGGCCTGTAAGTCGGCTATTGTTATGCATACATGCGAAAAACCGACCCCAAGGAGCCCTCAGTGCCCACTAAGGCAACCACCGAGCACGGCAAGTCACTGCTGATTGTGGAATCCCCCTCGAAGGTGAAAACCATCAGCGGGTACCTGGGCGATGCTTTTATCGTTGAATCCTCCATGGGGCATATTCGTGACCTTCCCCAGCCTTCTGAACTACCCGATGAACTCAAAAAGAGTCCCGTTGGTAAGTTCGCGGTCAACGTGGAAGAGGGCTTTGAGCCCTACTACGTGGTGAACTCTGATAAGAAAAAGAAGGTCACCGAGCTCAAGCGCCTACTCAAAGAGTCCGATGCCCTCTACCTGGCAACCGATGGTGACCGTGAAGGTGAAGCTATCGCCTGGCACCTCTTGCAGGTGCTCAAACCCAAGGTGCCCGTCTATCGTCTGACCTTCCCTGAAATCACCAAAGAAGCTATCCAGCGCGGTTTTAAGGAACTGCGCGAGATTGATAGCAACCTGGTTGATGCCCAAGAAACCCGCCGCGTGCTTGACCGTATCTACGGTTACGAACTCTCACCAGTGCTCTGGCGCAAGGTCTCCCGCGGCCTCTCCGCAGGTCGTGTGCAGTCAGTAGCAACCCGCCTGGTCGTAGAGCGTGAACGCGAACGCATGGCCTTCCGCTCAGCCACCTACTGGGATCTGACCGGAACCTTCACCACCGGCTCTGCTGAATCTTTTACCGCCAAGCTTTCAGCGGTTGACGGGGCCCGCGTGGCTACCGGTAAGGACTTCGCTGATGACGGCGTCCTCAAGGTCAGTGCCCGTAACAAGGTTGCCCACCTGGACGAAACTGCCGCCAGCACTCTAGCTGAGGCCCTGGCTTCTGCTGCTTTTGCCGTCCGCTCGGTTGAAACGAAGCCTTATACCCGCCGCCCTGCTGCTCCTTTTACTACCTCAACTCTGCAGCAGGAGGCTGCCCGTAAGCTCCGCTTCTCATCCCGCTCCACTATGCAGGTAGCCCAGCGTCTTTACGAAAACGGTTACATCACCTATATGCGAACCGACTCAGTTGCCCTGTCTGACCAGGCGACTCAGGCCGCCCGTAAGCAGGCCTCTGAGCTCTATGGCGCCGATTTTGTGCCCGCCTCCCCGCGCGTTTATAGCTCCAAGTCTAAGAACGCCCAGGAAGCTCACGAGGCAATCCGCCCCGCCGGGGATTCCTTCCGCACCCTTGCTGAGGTTAAGAGTGCCCTGAGCATTGATGAGTTCCGCCTGTATGAGCTGATTTGGAAGCGCACCGTTGCCTCCCAGATGGCTGATGCTAAGGGTTCCACTGCCTCCGTCCGCTTGGGCGCTACCGCCGCAGATGGCCGGGATGCTGAGTTCGCAGCCTCCGGTACTGTGATTACTTTCCGCGGTTTCTTGGCCGCCTATGAAGAAGGTAAGGACGCTCTACGCGGCGAAGAGGGCAAGGGCGAGGCCAAAGAAGGTAAGGGCGATAAGCGCCTGCCTAACCTGGCTGAAGGCGATTCTTTGAGCGGTAGCGATATTGAAGCTGCCCGCCACGAAACTTCACCCCCTCCCCGCTACACTGAAGCTTCCCTTGTGAAGGCCATGGACGAGCTGGGGATTGGCCGCCCCTCTACCTATGCGGCGGTTATTTCTACCATCATGGACCGTGGTTATGTCAATAACCGCTCCGGCTCCCTGGTGCCCTCATGGACCGCTTTTTCGGCCGTCCGCCTGCTTGAAGAGCATTTCGCTAAGTACGTGGATTATGAGTTCACCGCTGAGATGGAAGAAGACCTTGACCGTATTGCCCGCGGTGAAGAGGCCCGCCCCCAGTGGCTCTCTAACTTCTACTTTGGTGGGGCAGAGCAGCGGGGTCTCAAACCTATCGTTGATAACCTGGGCGATATTGACGCCCGCGCCATTAACTCGGTAGAGGTTGCCCCCGGCGTGAACCTGCGGGTGGGTAAGTTCGGCCCCTACCTTGAAACTGGTGGGGAAGTTGATACCGAGACCGGTGAAATCAAGGACCCGATTCGTGCCAACGTTCCGGCTGATTTGGCCCCTGATGAGCTGACCGAAGAGAAGGTTGCAGAGCTCCTTGAAGCCGGTAAGAACGATGGCCGTGAACTGGGTATCGACCCGGCTACCGGGCGCACCATTGTGGCTCGTGATGGCCGTTTTGGCCCTTATGTGACTGAGGTGATTCCCGAGATGAGCGAGGAAGAAATCGCCGCTTGGATGGAGGCCCAGCCCACCGAGTACTACAAGAACGGTAAGCCTAAGCCTAAGAAGAAGCCTAAGGCTGAAAAGCCCCGTACTGGCTCTCTCTTCAAGTCAATGGATTTAGCTACTGTCACCTTAGATGATGCCCTGAAGATTATGAGCCTGCCGCGGGTGGTTGGTACTGATGCTGAGGGTACGGAGATTACCGCCCAGAATGGCCGTTTTGGCCCCTACTTGAAGAAGGGTACTGACTCTCGTTCGCTGGAAACTGAGGATCAGATTTTCTCTATTACCTTAGAGCAGGCTCTAGAGATTTATTCTCAGCCTAAGCAGCGCGGACGCGGGGCGGCTAAGCCCCCGCTGGCGGAGCTTGGTGTTGACCCGGTCTCTGAAAAGAAGATTGTGGTCAAGGACGGCCGCTTTGGCCCCTATATCACCGATGGGGTCACTAATATTACGGTGCCCCGTAGTGAGACTATTGAGTCTTTGACTCATACCCGTGCGGTGGAGTTGCTGGCTGAAAAGCGGGCTAAGGGCCCGGTCAAGCGTAAGACCGCGGCGAAGAAACCGGCAGCTAAGAAGGCAACCGCTAAGAAAACTACTGCCAAGAAGACGGCTCCGAAGAAGAGTACTGCTCAGAAATCGGGTGAGTAGCCGCCTCTAGCGTGGGGGTCCTCCTTGTAGACTGGTAGGCAGGAAACTTTCTGTCACCACTCTAGGGGGACTCATGCGTCTTGGCGTGCTTGATATTGGCTCAAATACTGGCCACCTGCTTCTAATTGAAGGGCAGCTCGGTTCCCGCCCTGAGGCTTACACCGATTCTCATAAGGAACCCTTACAGCTGGTGCGCTACATCGATTCTGGCGGCAATATTACCGATGAGGGCCGGGACCGTCTGACGAACTTTGTCAAGTCTGCGGTGCTCTACGCTATCAAGCATGGTGCAGAGGACCTGCTGGCCTTTGCTACCAGTGCTATCCGTGAGTCAAAGAATGGCCCGGAGGTGCTGCAACATGTGCAGAATCAGACCGGTGTCAACCTGACCGAAATTACCGGTGACCAGGAAGCTGCTATCACCTACCACGCGGTACGCCACTGGCAGGGTTGGGGGGCTGGGCGCATCCTTAATTTCGATATTGGTGGTGGCTCTTTCGAGTTCTCTACCGGTATGGACGCCTACCCTGACGATGCTCTTTCTGTACCCTTGGGTGCTACCCGCTTAACTGGTGACTGGTTGAGTGGCCCGGTGCCCTCACCTAAAGAAATTAAGAAGCTCCGCAAGTATGTGCGTGAGACCCTGCAGCCGGTAGCTGACCAGCTTCTTGCCTATGGTCAGCCTCATATGGTGGTGGGAACCTCTAAAACCTTCCGTTCGCTGGCTCGTATCTGTGGGGCTGCGCCCTATTCGGCAGGCCCCTTCATTAAACGTGAAATGCTGCTGGAAGACCTCAAACTCTGGACCCGCCGTCTTGAGGCTATGGACCCTGACCAGCGTGCCGGGCTGCCGGGTGTTTCAGCTGTGCGTGCTGAGCAGATGCTGGCTGGGGCTATCGCCGCAGAATCTGCCATGGAGATATTTGGTGTTGAGCGTCTGCGTGTTTCTCCCTGGGCCCTGCGTGAGGGCCTGGTGCTACGGCGCATGAACTACCTTTCCCAGCAGGGCCCTGAAGCTATGATTGACCCCCGTTCTCTCTCCGAATTTGTGCAGGACTAGCTATGAGCACCACAGAACCTAGCAAGCAGCCTTCCCGCCCACCTGTACCGGTGGCTCTTTCAACCTCCTGTCTCTTCCCTCTGGGCGTGCCTGAAACCTTCTCTACCGCAGTAGATTTGGGCTATGACAGTGTGGAAGTCATGATCACTCACTCGGCTCTCTCCCAGGAGCCTCATGACCTTCTTGACCTAATTCAGAAGTATCAGATTCCTATTTCTGCTATTCACGCTCCTACCTTGTTGTTGACCCAGCAGGTCTGGGGTAGGGCCTGGAATAAGATGCAGATGGCTGCCAAGATGACTAAGGCTGTGGGTGCGGACGTCATCGTGGCCCACCCGCCCTTCCGCTGGCAGCGGCTCTATGCTAAGAACTTTGTGGCCGGTGTGCGTGAAATATCGGAGCTTGAGCAGGTCAAGATTGCTGTGGAGAACATGTACCCTTGGTCGGTTAAGGGCCGTGCGGTAGAGATGTACGCCCCGCACTGGGACCCTTCCCGTTTTGACTATGACTGGATGACTTGGGATTTCTCCCATGCAGCTGCCGCAGGCGATGACTCCTTGGAGGCCGTCAAACGTATCGGCTCTCGCCTGGGGCATGTGCACCTGACTGATGGTTCTGGCGATAAGGTCATGGACGAGCATCTCATCCCTGGTCACGGTACTCAGCCCGTTGCTGAGACCTTGCAATACATTGCTGCCAGTGATTTTGAGGGTGTGGTCTGTGCTGAAGTCTCAACTCGTAAGGCCAAGGGGGCAGGGGCGCGTGATGACATGCTCTATGAGACCTTGCAGTTTGCCCGCACCCACCTCGCGAGATAAATATTCAACTGCCTGTCATATGTGAAGGATAAGACCATGACTACTGTTGCTTTTATTGGAACTGGCTCTATGAACGGTGCTATCGCCTCCGGTCTGCTGGCTGCTGGTGCTGACCCGGCTTCTGTGCGTGCAACTGTTGGTTCTCACGCCAGCATTGCTAGATTGCGCCAGAAACTGGGGGAGGGGGCCCAGCAGGTTACTATCCTGGCAGGTGAGGATGATGCGAAGGCTAATCTGAAAGCCGTTGAGGGCGCTGAGGTTGTCTTGTTGGGTGTTAAGCCCTATGCCATTCTTGATCTTGCCCGTGAGATTTCACCGGCTCTGGGGGAGCATACTGTGGTGGTATCGGTTGCTGCTGGTATTACCTTAGAGGCTTTGCAGCGGGCCCTGCCTGCTGGGCAGCCTGTCATTCGTTGTATGCCTAATACTCCTGCCCGGGTGGGTAAGGGTGTGTTGGCTATTTCTGCGGGGCAGAGTGTCACAGAGGAGCTTAAGGACGCTGCTATGGCGGTTCTGGGTGCTGCTGGCCAGGTGATTGAGGTTGAGGAAGAGCAGATGGGGGCGGTGACCGCTGTGTCTGGTTCTGGCCCCGCTTATGCTTTCTTGCTGGCAGAGACGATGGCCGCTGCGGGTGTGAAGCTGGGGCTTGATGAAAAGACTGCTACCGAGTTGGCTGCTGCTACTCTTGCAGGGGCCGGTTATCTCTTGGATGTTGAGGCTGACCCTGAGGCTCTCCGTAAGGCTGTGACTAGCCCTAATGGCACTACTGATCGGGCAATTACGGCCTATATTGAGGGGGGCCTTTTTGATCTGACGGAGACAGCTATGCGGGCCTGCTTGACGCGAAATGATGAAATGACAGAAGAATTCAGCTCTGAACAATAGGGCTAGAGAATATGTGACGATCAGATTGTGATAAGAGCAGGCTGTGCCACTAAAAACCTGGTGTGGGGTAGGGGTGCAGCCTGCTTTGTGCGGTGGGTGAAGATTCTTGTTGGATACTCTAAAGGCCAGTCCGTAGGGAATCGGACTGGCCTTTAGCTTTCTCATTGACCGGTAGGGATCCGGCCTTATGAGAACACTCGCAACCTGAAGGTGATGGGATTAGGGGGGAACCATCGGGGTGTCTTCAGGTTTTGAGTTACTTGAACGGGTTCGCGGACCGTTCAGTAATCACTCGCACCTTTAGAGGTAGTTATAACTATATGCGAGTTTTTGGGTTTGTGCACCTTGAAACCTGAAAAAAGACGAACTATTTCACAAGCCACCTGAATATTTTCTATGCGCAGGGTGGAATAGGGCGTAGTCAAACATCTCTTGTAGGCGAAAAAACATCAGGGTCGGGCGGCGAATCTTTCTATCAGGTCTACCTGGCCTGAGACAATCAGCAAATCCCGTGAAGACACCCGCGTATCGGGCCTTGCATAGGTGATTTCTTCACCCGGAGACTTCACCCCCACAATGGTTACCCCGTACTTAGAGCGCACATCCGATTCAGCCAAAGTGAAACCGTGAGTCTCTTTAGGCGGAAACATCTTTACGATGGCGAAGTCATCATCGAACTCGATGAAATCCAGTAGACGGCCCGAAACCAAGTGGGCTGCCCGCACTCCCGCATCTGACTCAGGGTAAACAACCTGGTGTGCTCCAATACGGGAGAGAATCTTGCCATGTGAAGGGGTGATTGCTTTAGCCCAGATCCGCTCGATACCCAGATCCACCAGATTAGCGGTGATAAGGACCGAGGCCTCAACAGAGGTGCCTACACCCACCACGGCGGACGTAAAATCCTGTGCCCCTAGCTGGCGTAAGGCGTTCATATCGGTAGCGTCAGCCTCAACCACGTGGGTGAGGTCGCCTGACCATTTCTGTACCAGCACGGGGTCTTTTTCAACCGCCAGCACTTCCTTATTCTGGCGAACTAGCTGGGCTGCGGTAGCCGAGCCAAAGCGTCCTAGGCCAATCACCAGCACGGGGGCACTATGGGCTGGGCGGAAGTCATTTCTAGCCAATGATGGGCCTTTCTTCGGGGAACTTGTAGAGGCGGCGGCGCGAGCGCATGGCTAACCCAGTGGCTACGGTGATAGTACCGATACGGCCAACGAGCATGAGCACAGAAAGAATGTAGGTACCAGAGGGCGGCAACTGGGCTGATAGGCCGGTGGAGAGGCCGCAGGTGGCATAGGCTGAGATGACCTCAAAAAGGGCCCTGTCTAAACCTACATTGCCAATGAGCATGATGGCTGTGGTGCCTACCAGTACGAACATGGCACTCATCATAATGACGGAGATGGCGATGCGCAGGACGGCGTCGGGAATGGTGCGGTTGAAAGCCACCACGAATTGGTCGCCGCGAGCTTCGGCCAAGATGGCCAGAAAGACCACGGTGATGGTGGTGATTTTGATGCCGCCAGCGGTGGAAGCTGAACCGCCACCGATAAACATGAGCACATCGGTCAGCAGCATGGTGACGGGGTGAATATCTGCCATATTGACCATGTTGAAGCCACCAGAGCGGGTCATGATGGAGGCAAAGGCGGCGTTGAGCATTTTATCGCCCACGCTCATACTGCCGACGGTGTGCTCGTTGCCCCACTCTAGGGCCCCCCAGGCCAAGGAGCCTAGGGCAAAGAGAACCAGAGTGCCGATAATGGTGAGCTTGGCGTTGAGGTTCCACTTGCTAAAGCGCAGGTTGTTGCGTAAGACCAGAATTACAGGGAACCCTAAGGAGCCGACCATGACCCCTAGTGCTATGGGGAAAAGGATCCAGAGGTCGTGGCCGTAGGGGACGATGCCGTCTGTATGGGGGGTGAAGCCTGCATTGTTGAAGGATGAGACTGCGTAGAAGGTGCCGTGCCAGATGGCCTGCCAGAGGGGTTCACCCAGTATGAGAAAGCGGGGAATGAGGGTGAGGGCGATGAGGGCTTCAATGGAGATGGAGGTGAAAGCTACGGTGCGTAACACGGAGCCAACTTCACCCAGGCGCCCGATGTTTAGGGATTCTTGGGCGATGATTTTGGAGCGTAGGCCCAGTTTGCGGCCCACGGCTAGGGCCAGAATGGAGGTGAGGGTGAGTGTGCCTAGTCCACCGATTTGGGAGCCTAAGAGAATCATGAGCTGACCGAAGAAGGTCCATTGTTCGGCGGTGGATACCGTGGTCAGGCCGGTGACGGTTACTGCGCTGGTTGCTGTAAATACTGCATGGTGGAAGTCCACCTGCTGCCCGTTGCGTGAAGCCCAGGGAGTGTAGAGCATGAAGGAGAAGAAAATGATGACCAGTAAGAAGGCTGCGATGGCAATGCGGGAGGACGAGGAGCCAAAAAGACGGTCTATGACATCGCGAAAGTGAGTGATGCGGGCCTGGATGGCTGCTGAGAGCTTCACGATGTGAAGTAGCTGGTGGTATTCCAGGTGCTCCTCTGTGGTTGCTGGGGGAGTTTGCTTGCGATCCTGGGCTTTGCGCACAAGTTTGCTCATCTTTTTCACCTCGCTTTCTGCTGCCGTTTCTAGCGTAGTCTGCCTGCTATGTGTGTGGGGTATAGTGCCTACAGAGTTTTATGTGTTTAATGGTAAGTGTGACCCAACTTACCAGGGGAGGTGGTGTGGGTGGCTACGATTGACCGTCTCAGACCCACCGACGTTCGGGTGCTCTGGTCCCCTATTATGGCTAACTACTATTTTGGCGACTACCACCCCATGCACCCTTCACGCTTAGACGCCACAGCATCCCTGGCCCGTGACCTCGGAATTTTTGACCTCCCCCAGGTGCAGCTGGAAGAGCCTGAAATTGCTACCTTGCAGCAGCTCATGCTGGCCCACGATTACCCCTATATTGATGCGGTGCAAAAAATCAGCGCCAACCCACAACTGACCATCGCCAGCTGCGGGCTAGGCACTGAGGACACCCCCGGCTTTAAGGGGGTGCATGAGGCCTCTGCCCGACTGGCGGG